>NZ_BAAGWC010000076.1:0-515 GCF_054780555.1 Hymenobacter daeguensis | reverse complement strand
AACATCCCGTGAGCCCGTCCGGTGCTGATATAATATTAATGTATTCCGGTGACTTACACCGAAGATGGGAATTCCCCTGCCGATGATTGTCCGGATCATCGCGTTGGTGTAAAATAATTATCCGCTTTCTTTTTGTAACCGTCAATCCCAAGCCGTCAGCATTGCGTTTCAAACCGAGAAGGAGACCGAAAACATGACGAGTGTCGCAATTGTCTATTTCAGCGGGTATGGGCACACGGAGGTTCAAGCGAACGCCGTGGCCGAAGGGGTCAGAAGTGTTGAAGGCACCGAAGCCAAGATTCTGAAACTGCCCGAAAATGGGTAACTTGACGAAGCCGGCTGGGCGGCGCTGGATGCTGCCGACGCCATCGTCTATGGCAGTCCGACCTACATGGGCGGCCCCGCGTGGCAGTTCAAGAAGTTCGCCGATGCCAGCTCGAAGCCCTGGTTCACGCAGAACTGGAAGGACAAGATCGCCGGTGGGTTCACCACCTCGGCTACAGTCAACGGTGACA
>NZ_BAAGWC010000075.1:0-526 GCF_054780555.1 Hymenobacter daeguensis | reverse complement strand
AGAACAGGTAATTAGGGCTAAGTCGTAACAAGGTAGCCGTACCGGAAGGTGCGGCTGGATCACCTCCTTTCTGGAGCGGCCTTGCTCACGATATTATGAGTAACTTATAAAGTAGCTTGGTACTTTCTCTTTGTTTATTTCCTCATTCAAATAATTTTTGAATACGGATTCTACGTTTGCCTTCGGGTATCGTCGAAACCCGGGCTTGTAGCTCAGGTGGTTAGAGCGCTACACTGATAATGTAGAGGTCCGTGGTTCGAGTCCACGCAGGCCCACTGTAACTAGCGGGATTGCTGCTGGATACGAAACTCGGGGGATTAGCTCAGCTGGCTAGAGCACCTGCCTTGCACGCAGGGGGTCAACGGTTCGAATCCGTTATTCTCCACCATTGTAATACCGAATCAGCTCAATTGGAGCTTATTCACGAAGTCATCAAATATCAGGATGACACACGTTCTTTGACGTAAGGGGTAACAAAAACGAAGCGTAGCGCGCTTGCTCTTAGTAATGAGAGAATTAACAAGCG
>NZ_BAAGWC010000074.1:0-536 GCF_054780555.1 Hymenobacter daeguensis | reverse complement strand
GGGGCGCAGTTCGTCGGCAACGACGTGTCGCGGCCGCTGCGCACCAACGGCAGCACGTTCTACGGCCTCTACAGCTTTTCCTCGCGGGGGCTGGCGCTGGAGAAGAACAAGATTCACGACCCCTTCACGGGCAGCCTAACCAACACTAACTCAATCTACGCTATCTACCTGAGCAACGGCACGACCCCGACGGCGACGGCCACGGTGGACGTGGTCAACAACGTGCTGTATAACATGAACGGCAACGGCTCGCAGTACTTGATTTACAGCTCGGGCTCGGCGTTCAGCCGCATCTACAACAACACTATCAACTCCGATGACCAGACGGCCACGGGTACGAGCACGACCTACGGCATCTACAGCTCGGGGGTGAGCGCCGACATTCGCAATAACATTGTGAACATCACGCGCACGGGTGGCAGCACTACCACCAAGTACGGCCTGTACTACGTGACCAATGCGCCGACCAGCAACTACAACGACCTGTACGTGCCCACCGGCAGCGTGGGCTACTACACCACGGCTTACACCACGCT
>NZ_BAAGWC010000073.1:0-539 GCF_054780555.1 Hymenobacter daeguensis | reverse complement strand
ATTCCGGGGGGGGCTCCACTGGCTGCAGGCGCGCTGAGCCGAATGTTGGTGAAATCACCGCTTCATCCCAGTGACCTTGTTCATCCCAGTGACCTTGATGCCATGCGGGCTGCTGAGAGGATGCTCTATTCACGGGCTGGCAATTCGATGGGGGACGCGGTGACGTGGTCCTACCCTGAAACTGGGGCCCATGCTGCTGTGGCACTTGCCAGCACCGAGTGCTGAGATGGGCGGGCGTCAGGTCGATCGCAAGTTCTGCATCACTACGAATGGGGCTTGGCTTCCGTCTCAATAGAGGTGACGCTGGACCCTTTCTTGCTGGGCATGGTTGGCCCGGTCTTCAACTCTTCAAAATAGGACAGAATATCGATGTCAGAAATCACCCGCCTGCACACAGGCCCCCGCATGAGCCAGATCGTTACCCATGGCGATACGATCTATCTGGCTGGTCAGGTTGGCACCAAAGGCGCCAGCGTGGCGCAACAGACCCAGGACTGTCTGGATAAGATCGACGCCCTGCTGGCTGAGGTCGGGTCTGA
>NZ_BAAGWC010000072.1:0-589 GCF_054780555.1 Hymenobacter daeguensis | reverse complement strand
ACCAGATCGCTGGGCTGATCTGTCTGGTTTTCCTGGCTGCTCATGGGGGGTCTCCCGAAATGAAAGTGATGCGACCCCCGGCATCTGGGGAGTCGCGGCGTGATATCACAGTACTAGACAACATACAGGAGCTTTGCTATATGGCCACTTCCTGCAAATCCTTGCAACTCTATCTAGAAAGGTGGTGAAAACCACATGCAGGTTAGTGTTCGTGACAACAATGTCGATCAGGCGCTCCGCGCTCTGAAGAAAAAGCTGCAGCGTGAAGGCGTCTTCCGCGAAATGAAGCTCAAGCAACATTTCGAAAAGCCGTCCGAGAAAAAAGCGCGCGAGAAAGCTGAAGCGATCCGTCGTGCCCGTAAACTGGCGCGTAAGAAAGCACAGCGCGAAGGTATGCTCTAAGCTCCTTCTATCGGCCTTTTAGGCTTCCAGTTCTTTTCTGGACACAAAGTTGATGACCCCCGCGCCATGGCTCGGGGGTTTGTCATTTCTAGGGCCCCGTGATCCTGACCGTGATCCTGACCGCCTGCCATCCCGACCGCCGGTTTTGCAGACAGCCCGCGCCCCCATCTGTGCCGGCAGCTTTGCC
>NZ_BAAGWC010000071.1:0-627 GCF_054780555.1 Hymenobacter daeguensis | reverse complement strand
AAAAACGGTAGGAACAAATTTGGCGCGATAGACAACGGCGTCCAGGCGGCGCTCAAGCAGGCCGATCAGGTTTTCACCGGTATCGCCTTTTACACGCTCAGCTTCGGCATAGATGCGGCGGAATTGCTTCTCGGTGATATCGCCGTAGTAGCCCTTCAGCTTCTGCTTGGCACGCAGCTGAATGCCAAAATCGGACAGCTTGCCCTTGCGGCGCTGACCGTGCTGGCCGGGGCCATATTCACGACGATTAACTGGGGACTTAGGACGGCCCCAGATGTTTTCGCCCATGCGGCAGTCAATTTTATACTTGGCAGACGTACGTTTAGTCACGGCTGTTCTCCTTTTTAGTGGCTCCGCAATCTACCCGAAAACCGGTTCCCACTTTTCGGATTGCGGACGCAGGCGCCTACAGTCATGATCAGCCAGAACGCAGCCAGGAAAACGGCGGCTATAAAGGGCGTTGTCCTCTTAGGGTTAAATCTTGCGATCCGCGCCTATGACAGGAATCCCCTTGCGGGGCCCACCAACACCAATGAAGTGGCGCTTATATGCGCAAAGGAAGCAGAGTCAACAGCGCTTCCCTTGCTTCCTTGGTTTTTTTGAGCACCTGACAGATTAAGCCGCTTC
>NZ_BAAGWC010000070.1:0-710 GCF_054780555.1 Hymenobacter daeguensis | reverse complement strand
GGTGCTATTCAGCAACCGATGGTTACGCTCCTATCTTCGTCGTGCAACGCCGGGCGGGGGCAGGCCCCGCCCCTACTCATCTTATGGAACCTGATTCTGAGCGCCGCAGCATTCGCTATGAGGGCTATGATTACAGCATGGCCGGCTATTACGCCGTAACTATCTGCGCTCGAAATAAAGCCCACCTATTTGGCGCCCTGGCTACGGGCGAAACGCTACAGCCAACATTGCTGGGTCGCATCGTCGCCGACGAGCTCATGAACATACCAGCCCGCTTTCCCACGGTTCGTCTCGACACCAGCATCGTCATGCCCAATCACCTGCACCTGATTCTGGTGCTGACCCGCAACCGCACGGTGGCCCTGAGCGCGGTGCTAGGCGACTTCAAATCGGGCTGCTATGGCAAGTGGCGGCATCAGCTTTTGGCAGCCGGCCAGCCAGCCCCACCCTCATGCTGGCAGCGGAACTACTACGAACGCATCATCCGCAACGCGGCAGAGCTGGAAGGCTACCGCCAATACATCCTCAATAATCCCGGCCGGTGGCAATAACGCGCACGATGTAGGGGCGGGGCCTGCCCCCGCCCGGCGTTGAACGGCATCGTTGCCTGCCCCCGCCCGGCGTTGAATGGTGTCGGTGCTATTCAGCAACCGATGGTTACGCTCCTATCTTCGTCGTGCAACGCCGGGCGGGGGCAGGCCCCGCCCCTA
>NZ_BAAGWC010000069.1:0-754 GCF_054780555.1 Hymenobacter daeguensis | reverse complement strand
GTGAATAAAGGCCAAAAAATGCGCATCCAATTTGTCATACCGGGTGGCCACCCGCCGAAACTGCTTGAGGCGGCTGAAGAGCCGCTCGACGGGGTGGCGCTGGGCGTAGCGGGCCGCGTCGTAAGCGCGCGGGTGCCGTCGCTTGCGTCGGGGTGGAATCACGGCGCAGGTGCCGCGGGCGGCCAGGGCGGCTACCAGCGGGTCGGAATCATAGCCCCGGTCGGCCACGAGGTAAGCCGGGGCGAACCCGTCGAGCAGCGGCAGGGCCTGCGGCGCGTCGTGGCGCTGGCCGGCCGTCAGGCGGCCGCGCACGAACCGGCCGCGAGCATCAGCCGCCACATGCAGCTTGCACGTCAGCCCGCCGCGGCTGCGCCCGAGGGCTTGCGGCCCGTTTTTTTGCGCGCCCCGCTCGCGTGCTGGTGCGCCCGCACCGTGGTCGAGTCCACCAACAACGTGTGCAGCGCGTCGTCTTCTTGCACGGCCGCCAGCACCCGGGCCCACACCCCGGAGGCGGTCCAGCGCTGGAAGCGGGTGTACGTCGTGTGCCAGTTGCCCCACACGGCCGGCAAGGCCCGCCACCGGCAGCCGTTGCGCAGCAGCCAGAGCACGGCCTCCACGAAGCGGCGGTTGTCCTGTCCCCGGCCGCCCTTGGTGCCTTCCCGGCCCGGCAGCAGCGGCCCAATCCGCGCCCACTGCGCGTCGGTCAACAAATACTCCATGCTCAAACATAACTACTACTGTTAACGCTTCCTAA
>NZ_BAAGWC010000068.1:0-797 GCF_054780555.1 Hymenobacter daeguensis | reverse complement strand
TAGGAAGTGTTAACAGTGATTACTTTGTGGCATGGAGCAAATGTTGACGGACGCGCAGTGGGCGCGGTTGGCGCCGCTGTTGCCGGGGCGGCCGGGCACGAGTGGCGGGCGTGGGCGCGACAACCGCCAGTTTGTGGAAGCCGTGCTGTGGCTGGCGCGCAATGGGGCTCGGTGGCGGGCCCTGCCCAAAGAGCGAGGCAACTGGCACACGACGTACACGCGCTTCCAGCGGTGGGCCGCTTCGGGCGTGTGGCAGCGCGTGTTCGAAGCCGTGCAAGACGAAGCGGCCCTGCACACGTTGCTGGTCGACTCGACCACGGTGCGGGCGCACCAGCACGCGAGCGGAGCGCGCAAAAAAACGGACCGCAAGCCCTCGGGCGCAGCCGCGGCGGGCTGACGACCAAGGTGCACGTGGCGGCCGATGCCCGCGGCCGGCCGGTGCGCTGCCGCCTCAGCGCCGGCCAGCGCCACGATGCCCCGCAGGCCCTGCCGCTGCTCGACGGGCTGGCTCCGGCCTACCTCGTGGCCGACCGGGGCTACGATTCCGACCCCTTGGTGGCCGCCCTGGCCGCCCGCGGCACCGTGGCCGTGATTCCGCCCCGGCGCAAGCGCCGCCATCCGCGGGCTTACGACCCGGCCCGCTACGCCCAGCGCCACCCCGTCGAGCGGCTCTTTAGCCGCCTCAAGCAGTTCCGCCGCGTGGCCACGCGCTACGAGAAGTTGGATGCCCATTTTTTGGCCTTTATTCACCTCGCCGCAACCGTTCTCTGGTTGCGTGACTGTTAACAACTCCTAGC
>NZ_BAAGWC010000067.1:0-799 GCF_054780555.1 Hymenobacter daeguensis | reverse complement strand
TAGGAAGTGTTAACAGTAGGTATTAATTTGTGGCATGGATTATCTGCTCACAGACGCGCAGTGGGCCCGCATCGCGCCGCTGCTGCCGGGTCGGGAAGGCACCAAAGGCGGCCGGGGCCAGGACAACCGCCGCTTTGTGGAAGCGGTGCTGTGGTTGCTGCGCAACGGCTGCCGCTGGCGGGCCCTGCCTGCGGCCTGGGGCAACTGGCACACAACGTACACGCGCTTCCAGCGCTGGACGGCCTCGGGCGTGTGGGCCCGGGTGCTGGCGGCCGTGCAAGAAGACGCTGCGCTGCACACGCTGCTGGTGGATTCGACCACCGTGCGGGCGCACCAGCACGCTTCAGGGGCACGCAAAAAAACGGGCCGCAAGCCTTGGGCCGCAGCCGCGGCGGGCTGACGAGCAAGCTGCACGCGGTGGCCGATGCCCGGGGCCGCTTCGTGCGCGGCGGCCTGACCGCCGGCCAGCGCCACGACGCCCCGCAGGTCTTGCCGCTGCTCGAGGGGCTGGCCCCGGCCTACCTCATCGCCGACCGCGGCTACGATTCCGACCCGCTCGTGGCGTCGCTGGCGGCCCGCGGCACTTTGGCCGTGATTCCGCCCCGGCGCAAGCGCCGCCACCCCAGGGCCTACGACGCGGCCCGTTACGCCCAACGTCACCCCATTGAGCGGCTGTTCAGCCGCCTCAAGCAGTTTCGCCGCGTAGCCACTCGGTATGATAAGCTCGATGCGCATTTTTTGGCCTTTATTCACCTCGCCGCAACTGTCTTGTGGCTGCGCGACTGTTAACACTTCCTAG
>NZ_BAAGWC010000066.1:0-817 GCF_054780555.1 Hymenobacter daeguensis | reverse complement strand
CTAGAGCGTGAGGACAATTATCAGCGGAGCCAATCGAGGGCGGCGGCCACATGCCAAAAAGCGAGAAAGGACACGACGGTTTTATCATAGCGGGTGGCCAGCCGCCGATACTGTTTCATACGGCCGAAAAAGCGCTCGATTTTGTTGCGGTCGCGGTAATATTCTTCGTCGAGCGCGACCGGCTCCACGCGGTTGGGCCGGTTGGGAATGACGACGGCAATGCCCTTTTCGGCGCAGTAGGCCCGGTTGGCGTCACTGTCGTAGCTCGTATCGGCAATGACCATGCGCGTGTCGAGTCCCTCAAGCAAGCCCAATGCCTGCGGACAGTCGCCCGCCTGCCCGGCGGTGGCCACCAGGCGCACGGCATTGCCCAGCGCATCAATGCAAGCGTGCACCTTCGTGCTCATCCCGCCCCGGCTACGGCCCAGGCACTCGGTCACGGGGTCGCTTTTTTTTGGCCCGCCGAGTGCTGGTGGGCCCGCAACACGGTTGAATCAAGCATTACCCAGTCCAGTTCCGGCGCTTTTAGGGCCTCGAAAACGGCCTCCCATACTTTTTTCTGGGCCAACCGACGGAAGCGGCGGCAGACGGAGTTGGGCTTGCCAAACCGCTCGGGCAGGTCGGCCCAGGCCGCGCCCGTGCGCAGCAACCACACCACGGCATTGAAAAACAGTCGATTATCCAGGGCCGTTACGCCACAGTCCGTCGCTTTGCCTGGTAGCAGCGGCGCGACCAATGCCCATTGACGGTCTGTAATTTCGTGGCGGTGCATGGGCGATTACTGATTTAGCGAAAGGTAATTGTCCTCACGCTCTAG
>NZ_BAAGWC010000065.1:0-884 GCF_054780555.1 Hymenobacter daeguensis | reverse complement strand
TGGGCTACTACACCACGGCTTACACCACGCTGGCCAACTGGCAGGCGGCCAACAGCAACGCCTTCGACCAGAACAGCGTGTCGGCCGACCCGCAGTTCGTGGCCCCGGCTACCGGCAACCTGCTGCCCAGCGCGGCGGCCATCAACAACGTGGCCACGCCGCTCACCCGCGTGACCGACGACATCACCGGCGCGGCCCGCAGCACCACGCCCGACATCGGCGCTTATGAGTTTACGCCTGCCACCAACGACGTGGCCGTGATTAGCCTGACCTCGCCGGTTGCCCCGGTGCTGGTGGGTGCCCGCTCGGTATCGGTGCTCCTGCGCAACAACGGCCTCTCGCCGCTCACCACCGTGACGGTGGCCTACACCCTCAACGGCGGCACGGCCGTAAGCCAGACGTTTACCGGCCTGTCCATCGCCTCGGGTGCTACGGGTACGGTTACTTTCACCACGCAGGCCACGCTGGTAGCCGGAGCCAATACCATTGCCGTAACGGCCACCCTGCCCAACGGCCAGGCCGACCCCACGCCGGCCAACAACACCATCACCACGACCGTGTACACGGCCCTGACCGGTGGTGCTTATACCATCAACAACCAGCAGCCCACCGGTGGCACCAACTTCGCCAGCTTCACGGCGGCGGCGGCGGCCCTGACCAACGGCGGCATCACGGGCGCGGCTACGTTCACGGTGCTCAACGGCCCCTACACCGAGCAGTTCCTGCTGGGTGAAGTAGTGGGTACCTCGGCCACCAGCCGCCTGACCATTAACGGCGGCGGCAGCACCATCAAGTTCGGCTCGAGCGATTCGAACCAGCGGGCGGTTGTTCAGCTGAACGGGACGGACTACACGACGATAAACAACCTGGTGATTGACGCGACG
>NZ_BAAGWC010000064.1:0-973 GCF_054780555.1 Hymenobacter daeguensis | reverse complement strand
TTGCCGTTGGCGCCGCCGCAGTTCTGGGTCACGTAGAACTGGTAGCCGGTCAGGGCCGTCAGGCCGGTGAGGGTGGCCGTGGTGCCGGCGGCCGGGATGGAGCTGTAGACGTTGGTGGCCGAGGGGGGCAGGGCGGGGTTGAAGCCGGCGGGCCCGTAGAGGATGGTAAAGGGGCCGGGCGTGGCGTTGCTCACGGTGAAGGCCACCGTGGCCGAGGTGCTGGTCAGGGCCGTGGTGGTCAGGTTGCGCGGGGTGGGGCACAGGCTGGGCACGGGCGGGGTGAAGGTGTAGCGCTGGCCGGCGGCGGGCAGGGCGGCGATGCCCGCGGTTTCGGTGGTGGAGCTGGCGGTGGGGGCGGGGGAGAGGTCGCTCAGCGAGAGGAAGGAGCCGGGGCCGGTGCCGGCGCCCACCAGGCCGACCGAGGCGGTGGGGGTGGAGAGGGCGCCGGCCTCGGGGCGGTAGACGAACTCGATGCGGTTGGTGCCCTCGTAGAGCCTGGCCTGAAAGGAGATGGCCGGGGCCGTGGCGGTGTAGCGCCAGAGCCAGTTGCGCCACTCGAAGGTGAGCACGCGGTTGGGGGCCGTGCCGGAGAGCTGGTAGCTGGCCACGCTGGCGGGGTTTCCCCCGCCCAGGTCGTCCCAGAGCGGGGCGATGAGGGGCCGCAGGGAGGCGGCGCCGGTGCTCATGTTGTTGGCGTTGGCCGAGCCCGCGCCGCTGTTGAAGGAGAGGAAGCCGTTGGAGGAGGCGAAGAAGGAGGTGTAGGGGGTGCCGTCGAAGACGAAGGAGAAGCCGATGGGCAGGCTGGCGGAGATGGCGTCGTCGGTCTGGATGGCGGGCACGGGGGTGGCCGTGGCGGGCAGGTCGGCGTAGGCGGTGGTGCCCGGGGCGAAGGAGTAGGTGTCGACCTGGGCCTGGCCGGGCCGGGCCGCCAGCAGCAGGCCCGCCAGCAGCGCGCCGCCCAGCAGCTTGCCGC
>NZ_BAAGWC010000063.1:0-990 GCF_054780555.1 Hymenobacter daeguensis | reverse complement strand
CTGGCCCCCGCTGCCAAAGCCCCCAAGCCGCCCCGCGCCCCGCGCGGCCCGCTGCCCGGCGTGGGCAACGTGCTGGGCCTGCTGCGCGACCGGCGCTTCCACTTGTTTGTTGGTTTCGGCCTGCTGCTGGCCAGCCTGTACCTCACCATTGCCTTCACCTCGTTCCTCTTCACCGGCCACGCCGACCAGAGCGTGGTGGCCGCCATGGGCACCATCCCGGTGAAGGAAGCCGGGCAGGAATCCGGCAACTGGCTGGGCCTGCTCGGGGCCTGGGCCGCGCAGCTGTTCATCTATAAGCTGTTTGGGGTGGCGGCGTTTGCGCTCATTCCCATCGTGTTTTTCCTGGGCTATAAGATTGTGTTCCGCACGGCCACGGTGTCGGTGAGCTACGTGCTGGCCCTGGGCCTGTTCACCATGGCCTGGCTGAGCAGCCTGCTCGGCTACGTGGTGGTGAGCCTGGCCACGCCCGGCGCCGACCCCACGCTGGCCCACCGCCTCGATTTCCTGTGCGGCGGCGTGGGCTTCGAAACCGCTTCCTGGCTCGATAGCCTCATTGGCTGGGGCACGGTGCTGCTGCTGGCCTTTGCCCTGATTTCGTTCGTGGTGTTCTTCTTCAACGTCACCAGCCTCGACCTGAGCCGCTTCCGCAGCCTCAGCGCCGACGACGAAGACGCCGAACTGGAAGCCGAAATTGCCGCCGAGCTGGCCGCCGAAACCGCCCCCGCAGCGCCGGCCGCCCCGCAAATGACCCTGAAAACCCGGCCGGCCGCGCCGGAGCCCGTGGGGCAGGAGTCCGTAGCGGCCACGGCCGCTGCCAATGCTGCGGGAGGTGCCCCGGCCCCCGGCCCGGCCCTGCAACTGGCCGCTGACGAGCCCGCCGAAGCGCCGGCCCCGCAGGAGTTCGAGCCGGCCCCGCGCATGGGCACGGGCCTGCCCCTGAGCGTGGCCGGCGCGTTGGCCGTGCCGGCCACGGCGGCAGCTACGGCGGCC
>NZ_BAAGWC010000062.1:0-1171 GCF_054780555.1 Hymenobacter daeguensis | reverse complement strand
CACCGCGAAATCGGGGCGGGCGGGCATGGCGCGGGGCAGCGGAGCCGCTTCTGCCAGGGCGATGAGGCCAAGGCGGCCGGCCTGCACTGCTGCGTGCAGCGCCCGGGCCTCGGCCGGGTCGAGCGCGGCCAGCGTGGCCGCATCGGCCACCAGCACGCTGAAGCGGGACAGCAGGCCGGGCGTCAGCCGGTTCAGCGGCTGAGTGGGCAGGTTCACGAAATCGGTCTGCACCAGGCCCCGGCTCACGCTGGTGCGCAACGCCACCGGGTAGTGCGCCTCGGCCAGGTAGTTCTTCAAAAACCGAAATTCGAACGAAGGCGCGGCGGCCAGCAGCAGCACGGCCGGCAGCTGCGGGGCAATGATTTCGACGGGAACCGGCTCTGCCAGCGCCGCCTGGCCGGGGCGGCGCAACAGCAGCTCGTACCGGGCAAGTCCCGTCGTTTTGGGCTGGTAATGCAGGTGAAAAGCCCCCCTGCCGGTGGCCAGGCGCACCGAGTCGCGTCCGGCCCCGGCGGCCCGGAGCACCACCCACGCGCCTGCCCGCGAAGCAACCGGAGCGGCCACGGTGCCTTCAATCGGCAAGGTTTCGCCCAACGTCAGGCTTGCCGGCCACCAGGCCGTTGCCAACCCCGCGAAGGGTGCCCCGGGGTGCAGCCGCACCGGCACGTCTTTCAGCATTGGCACATCGGCGGCCGGCAGGCCGTGGCCGAGAACGTGCAGGCTGCGCAAGGCCGGCTGTTGCCCGGCCAGGGCGAGCAGGCTGGGCAGAGCCTGGTATTTAACGGGTTGAATTTGATTGTTATAACGCCAGATGGCTGTGCCCGCGCCCAACTGGCGCAGCAGCTGCCGCAAGGTATCGGGGGAGTAGCCTTCGGTAAGGAGAATGGCCGCCGTGCGTGTAGCCGGCAGGTGGCGTAGGGGCGGGAAGGCCGTGAGCCAGAGTGCGGCGGCAGCTCCGGCACTGGCCAGCACCCGGGCCCCGCGCTGGCGGGGGCGCGGCCGTTGCCAGGCCATGGCCATGAGCCCAAGGCCGAGCAGCAGGCAGCCGGCCAGCAAGCCGTAGTACAGTACCGGGGTGGCGGGTGAAACAAACAAATTATTAATGGCTTAGCTCCTGAAAATAGCGTCGGGCCAGGCGGTCGGGGCCGGGCGGTGGGGTGGGGGCGGGCGG
>NZ_BAAGWC010000061.1:0-1423 GCF_054780555.1 Hymenobacter daeguensis | reverse complement strand
TGCTGGCCAACGACACGAGCCCCAACGGCACGCCCCTGGCCATCGGCAGCGTGGGCGGCGGCGGCAACGGCACGGTGGTCGACAACGGCAACGGCTCCTACACCTTCACCCCCTTCCCCGGCTACACCGGCCCGGCCTCCTTCACCTACCTGCTCCAGGCCGCCGGCCCCATCTTCCCCGCCCCGGCCACGGGCCACTACTATGAGTTCGTGAGCGCCAACGGCATCTGCTGGGACGCCGCCCGCACCGCCGCCGCCGCCCGCACCTACGCCGGCATGCAGGGCTACCTGGCCACGCTCAACACCGCCGCCGACGTCAACGCCATCAAGGGCCGCGCCGGCTTCGGCGGCCAGTACTGGTTCGGCGCCGCCGACGACGTGACCGAGGGCAGCTTTACGTGGAAAACCGGCCCCGAGGCCGGCCAGCCGCTGACCTACGCCAACTGGAGCCCCGGCGAGCCCGACGACTACAAGAACATCTGGCGCCCGCAGGGCGAGGACTACGCCATGGTCTACGGCCAGTCGGGCCAGTGGAACGATTTGGACCTGTGCGGCACGGCCAGCCAGGTGGCCGGCTACGTGGTGGAGTACGGCGGGCTGGAAGCCTGCACGCCCGTCCTCTACGCCACGGGCACGGTCAACATTAACGTAACCAACACGGGCAACGGCGCCTCGCCCATCGTGGCCGGCCCCAACGCCTTCAGCACCACGCCCGGCACGCCGGTGACGGTGACGGCCGCCCAGCTGCTGGCCAACGACACCGACGCGCAGGGCCGCCCGCTGGCCGTGTCGAGCGTGAGCGGGGGCACCGGCGGCACGGTGGTCGACAACGGCAACGGCACCTACACCTTCACGCCCAACATCGGCTACACCGGCCCGGCCACCTTCACCTACCTGGCCCAGCTGGCCGGCCCGGTGTTCCCCTCGGCCGTGACGGGGCACTACTACGAGTTCGTGCCCACGGCCAACCTGACCTGGACCCAGGCCCGGGCCGCGGCCGCGGCCCGCACCTACAACGGGCTGAGCGGCTACCTGGCCACCATCACCTCGGCCACGGAAACCAACCTGCTCAAGGGCCGCAACCCCGACAACGTCTGGTTCGGGGCGGCCGACGACGTGGTGGAAGGCCAGTGGATGTGGAAAACCGGCCCCGAGGCCGGCACCACCTTCTACGTGGGCAACGGTACGACGGGCGGGGCCACGGTGGCCGGCCAGTACAGCAACTGGAGCTCGGGCGAGCCCAACGACTTCAAGAACCAGTTCCGCCCCATCGGCGAGGACTACGCCCACATGTACGGCAACTCGGGCCTGTGGAACGACCTGTCGGACAACGCCGGCGGCTCGGCCACCTCGGGCTACTTCGTCGAGTACGGCGGCCTCGAGGCCTGCACCCCCACGCTCTTCGCCACCGGAACCGTTACCGT
>NZ_BAAGWC010000060.1:0-1496 GCF_054780555.1 Hymenobacter daeguensis | reverse complement strand
GCGGGGTAGCGGCGCACGGCCCGGCCCAGCGCATCGGTCAGCACCAGCGGCGCGGGGGCGGTGCCGGCGGGCAAACGCAGGGTGGCCGCGTGGTGGGCGGGGTTGGGATAGAGCTGCGCGGGGGTGAGGGTGCGGCTGGTGGAGGTGGCCGTGAGGGTGGGGTCGGTGAGGGAGGCGAGGAAGCCAAGGACACTGGAACTCGGATTAGCTAGGGCAATAGTGCTGAAGCTACTTATAGAACTATTGAAAAGGCCACCCACGTACACATTGGTGCCACTTATAGCCAGCGCAGTGGCTATATCGCTATCTGCACCGCCGGCCTGTTGTGCCCCTACGAAGCTACTTGTGCTCCCCGCATCCGTGAGCTTGGCCACGAATACATCGTTTGAGCCCGCATTGGTCAGGGCGGCAGCACCGAAACCTATTGTGAGGCTGTTAAAACTACCGGCCACGTAAACGCTCGCCCCGCTCAAAACCAGCACGTTCGCCGTGTCGAAACCCGCGCCACCGGCTCGTTGGGCCCAAGTGAAGCTACCCGTGCCACCTACGTCTGTGAGTTTAGCGATAAATGCATCTTGAGAGCCCGCATTCGGTAGTGTAGCGGCACCAAAACTAGCCGTAGAACTGCTAAAACTACCGGCCACGTACACGCTAGTGCCATTCAAACCTAGCGCGGTAGCCCTGTCATCATCTGTGCCGCCAGCCTGTTGTGCCCAAGTGAAGCTACCGGTGCTCCCCCCATCTATAAGCTTGGCCACGAATACATCGGTTGAGCCATTCACGCCCGCATTGGTCAGGGTGACAGTCCCAAAGCTCGCCGTAGGACTACCAAAGCCGCCGGCCACATACAAGTTGGTGCCACTCACAGTCAATGATAAGGCTTGGTCGTCGCCAGTGCCACCGGCCCGTTGCGCCCATGCGAAGCTGCCGGTGCTCCCCGCGTCGGTGAGTTTAGCGATAAACGCATCTTGAGAGCCAGCATTGGTCAGAGTAGTAGCGCCAAACCCTGCTGTAGAACTAAGAAAAGCCCCCGCCACGTATACGCTGGTGCCGCTTACAGCTAGCGCAGTGGCTTTATCATCGCTCGTACCGCCGCCAGCCTGTTGTGCCCAAATGAAGCTGCCGGTGCTCCCTCCGTCTGTAAGCTTGGCCACGAATACGTCGGTTAAGCCATTCACGCCCGCATTGGTCAGGGTGACGGTCCCAAAGCCTGCCGTACGGCTATTAAAATACCCAGCTACATACACACTAGTGCCGTTCACAACCAGTGCGGTAGCTACGTCAGCCCCTGAACCACCGGCCCGTTGGGCCCACATAAACTGATTGGTGGCAGGGTTGAACTTCGCTACGAATACGTCATAGCTTCCAACGCTAGTGAGCGTGGTGTTGCCCAGCACCACTGTACTCCCAAAAGTTCCAGCTAGGAGTTGTTAACAGTCACGCAACCAGAGAACGGTTGCGGCGAGGTGAATAAAGGCCAAAAAATGGGCATCCAA
>NZ_BAAGWC010000059.1:0-1512 GCF_054780555.1 Hymenobacter daeguensis | reverse complement strand
GCCACCCTCACCGGCCTGACGGCCCTGACCGGCTACCAGTTCTACGTGACCCAGAACTGCGGCGGCGCCAACGGCAACAGCGCCCTCTCCAACGCCGGCGCCTTCACCACCAACCCCAACCCCGCCGCCAACGACGAGTGCACTACCGCCGTGGGCCTGACCGTGGCCGCCACCTGCACCACGCCCACCAACGGAGCCGTCTTCGGCGCCACGCAGAGCCTGGCCCCCACCGCCAACTGCGGCGGCACCGTGGCCAACGACGTGTGGTACTCCTTTACCGCGACGTCGACTTCGCACACCATCACCATCAACCCCCAGTTTTCTGCGGCTTATGACGTGCGCTCGGGGGCCTGTGCCAGCACCACCAGCATCTTCTGCGCCACGGCTTCTTCCGGCACTGCCACCAACCGCACCATCGGGGGCCTCACGGTAGGCCAGCAATACTTTATCCGCATCTATGCTTCGGGCACGCAGCCCACTACCGGCCCAACCAGCACCTTCACGCTGTGCGTGGTGCCCGGCCCGGCCACCCCGGCCAACGACGACTGCGCCGGGGCCATCAACGTGCCCGTTCAGTTTGTGACCTGCACCACCCAGGTGAGCGCCGACAACACGGCCGCGACTTCCTCTACGGGCGTGCCGGCTCCCACCTGTGCCAACTATACCGGCAACGACATCTGGTTTAAGGTAACGGTGCCCGCCAGCGGCACGGTGAGCATTCAGACCCTGCCGCCCACTGCGGGCAGCAACATCACCGATACCGGCATGAGCGTGTATTCGGGCACCTGCGCGGCCCTCACCGAAGTGCAGTGCGACGACGATAGCAGCCCGAACGGCCTCTACTCTCAGGTTGACCTGACGAACCGCACCCCGGGCGAAGTGCTTTACATCCGGACGTGGGCTTATGGCGGCAACAGCAGCGGCCTGATTGCCGTGTGCGTGACCTCGCCCTCGAACTGCGCCATGCCGACCACCCCAAGCGTGGGCACCATTACCGATGTGAGCGCCGTGCTCAACTGGGTAGCGCCCACCGGCGGCACCACCGGCAATACCTTCGAAATCGAATACGGCCTGCAAAACTTTGTGCAGGGCACGGGCACGACCATTACGGGCATTGCCGCCACCACCACCACGCGCACCATTACGGGCCTCACGCCTAACAGCAACTACTGCTTCTACGTGCGCCAGAACTGCGGCACCACCAACGGCAGCAGCGCCTGGGCTGGCCCCACCTGCTTTGTTACGCCGCTCACCGTGCCCACCAACGACGAGCCCTGCGGAGCCATCGGCCTGGGCAGTGGCACGCGCACCGGTACCACGGTCGGTTCCACCACCACGGTGCAGAGCAGCATCCTGCTGCCCGTTTGCTCGCCTTCGAGCCAGCCCAAGGACGTGTGGTTCGCCTTCACGGCCACGGCCGCCACGGCCAGCTTCACCCTGACCGGCGCCCCCGCCGGCATGGTGCGCGTGTACGCCTCGCCCAGCTGCTCGGCCGGGCCCTTCACCCTGGTG
>NZ_BAAGWC010000058.1:0-1932 GCF_054780555.1 Hymenobacter daeguensis | reverse complement strand
GGCGGGCCCGGCCAGGGAGCCGGCCGGCCCCGCGGCGGCTAACGCCGGGTGTAGTGCACCTCGTAGGTGGTGTAGTCGCCCTGCGTTTGCGGGGTGGGCATGGTGCCGAGCAGGGTCAGGTCGGTGGCGGTGAGCTGCTTGATGGTGCTGCTGGTGGGGGTGCCGCTGGCAAACGTGAGCAGGTCGTCGTAGCGGGTGTAGCCTTCCGGCGGCCCCTGCGCCACGCCGGCCCCGGAAAAAATCTGGTACGTGGTGCCGGTGAACGTGATGTACCGGGCCGCCGGGTTGGTGCCCTGCGGGTAGGTATAGGTGTTCTGACTGGTTTGCAGGCCGGCGGCGCTGTAGGCGGTGGTCACGGTGTAGGCGTTGTTCCAGCTGCCTTCCAGGGACGGTTTCGGGGCGGGCGTCGATTTTTTGCAGGCCCCCAGCAGCAGCCCGAGGCTGGCAATGGCTACGTAGAAGTGGCGTGGCATAGGCGCAAAGAGGGTAAGCGGAGTTGGAGTTGGGAGGACCAGCCGGCCCCCAGGCAATGGCTTCGGCACAAGCCCCGGGTAAAACAGCGCGGCCGCAATAAGCGCTGCAATATAGCGGACTCCCAATTTTCGTTTCGCTGGAAAAGGCCCCGGCTGCGCCGGCAGCGGGTGGTTTTCACGCTTTTTTACGCAGCGCCACCTTCGCCAGGCCCGAGCCTTCGATGTCGCTGCTGGCCGTCACCAGCACGCAGGGCTCCTCATTGGCCTGCTGAACGGAGGCCGCATCATCGGCCAGCGCCGCATTCACCGCCGCCACCGCCAGGCGCCACACCTGCGCCGTGGTAAGCGTGTCGCTGGCCAGGAAATACTCGGCCGGCGGCAGCTGGTAGCTGATGCCATCGGCATCATTCACAATGCTGCGGCTAAAGCCCAGGGCTTGCATCTCGGTGTGCAGCTGCGTGTAGTCTTCGCTGCCATCGGCGCGGTGCAGCACAACGCGGGTTAGGTAAAACATGGGAACGGCGGATGATTGTTGAAAAATCAGTCTCAACTGCCTGACAGGCAAGGCGGCATAAAGCTACTGAAGTTTCGGAATCGGGGCGCTTCAACGGCCGGTACAGCTCGTTTGGGAGTGATACCCGGCCCGGCCCCGGTGCCGCCCAGGTTGCCGCAGCCCGTGCCACGAAGAAGCCCCGGCCACTGACGGGGCCGGGGCTTGCTGGGGAGGCTCAGCCGCTGGGCACGCTTAGCGCGGTTTCGGACGCTGTGTACACCACGCGTCGGTCGTTCAACGACGCCCGCGCTGTAGCGCGGGCCTACCAACCGCATCCACCGCCGCCGAAACCACGCTTAGGCCGGCAGTGTGGCCCGGTGGGCCGCAATGCCCGCCTTCGCGGTGTTGAGGGTGGCGACTTGCGCCTCCATCTGCTCGCCGTCCACATCGGCCAGGAAGCGGTCGAGGCCCGAGGCCAGGCGGTTGCGCTTGGTGAGGGCCGTGCGGCGCACCAGCAGGGCGGCGCGCTCATCGGTGGCGGCCTCAAGCGTGTCGGCGTCGAGGCCGGCGGTGGCCAGCAGGATGTCCTGCGTGGCAATCTGAGCATTCACCTTGGCCAGCTGGGCGGTGGTGGTGGTGGCCGTGCGCTCGGAGCGGGTGTCGGTGAGCTCTCCCTGCGCCTGGCGGGTGGTGTAGGTTTTGAGCTCGAACTCAATTTCGGCGGTGGCGGCGTCGCACATCGCGCGGTCGGTCAGGGAGGAGTAGTCCAGGGCCATAAGCAGAGGTTAAAAGTGGGTTGGGAATAGGCCAAAGCTAGGCGCAGCGGATGCGGCTAAAAATGATGTAGCTCACTTTTAAAAATGATATGCATCATTAACGCATGCGGCGGCAGGCGCCGCCCGCCCGTTCCGGGTGCTACGCCGCCGGCCCGGCCAGCGCCGCCAGCTCGGCCGTGAGGGCCGCCCG
>NZ_BAAGWC010000057.1:0-2187 GCF_054780555.1 Hymenobacter daeguensis | reverse complement strand
GTGGTAGCGCCCAGGTTGGTACCGGTGCGCGTGCCGCTGCCCAGGCCGATGGCCCCGCAGGGCTCGTCGTTGGTGGGAGCGGTGAGCGGCGTGGTGAAGGGGAACGGCCCGGCCAGCGTGCTGCTGCCATTAAAGCCGCCGCACACCTGCTGCACGTAGAATTCGTAGTTGGTGTTGGCCTGCAGGTTGGTGAGGGTAGCGGTTTGGGCCGTGATGCCGCTCAGCGTGGCGCTGCCCACGCCATTCGGCGGCACGAAGCCCACCGGACCATAGATAACCGTGAACGTGCTGCCCGTATTGGGCGCCGCCGACCAGGTGACCACCGCCGTCGTGTTGGTGATGGTGCCTACGCCCAGGCCGGTGGGTACCGGGCAGTTGGGCACCGGCACGGCGCAAATCGTGAAGCTGTCCAGAATGGGCTGGAAGGTGCTGTAAGCGCCCACCCGCACGTAATAAGTGGTGTTGGGCGTGAGGTTGGTGAGGTCCAGGTTGGGGGCGGGGTCCGAGTTGCTGGACGAAGAAGAGCAGTTCAGAAAAGTGTAGGGGCCGCTGCAGGTGGCCGCCGAGTAGGCCCGCAGGGTATTGGCTGCCGCGCCCGTTACCGAGATGCGGATGGCCGTGCTGGTGGGCCCGGTGGCCGCCGTGGTAAACTTATACCACACATCCGACGGCGAAGTGCTGGGGAAGTTGGAGCACGAGCCCGACGGAATGCTGGCATTGGCCGTGGCCCCGAAGCTGGTGGTAGCCAGCGGGGTGCAGGTGTTGCTCACGGTCAGAGTGGCCGCGCCGCAGGGCTCGTCGTTGAGAATCTGAGTGGTGAAGGAGCCGGCGTTCGAGCGGGCGCTGCTGCCGTTGGTGCCGCCGCACACGGCCGTCACGTAAAACTGGTAGGTGGTGCCGGGCGTCAACCCCGTGATGGCGTAGGGCGGCGCGGGCACGTTGTTGGCAATGGTATAAACGTTGGTGGTCGAAGGCGGCAGGGCGGGGTTGAAGCCCGTGGGGCCGTAGAGCACGGTGTAGGTCGCCCCCGTGGTAGCTTGCCACGACAGCGAGGCCGTCGTCGTCGTCGTTGTGCCCGTCAGCAGCCGGGGCGTGGCGCAGGGGCTGGGCGCGGGCGGCGTGAAGGTGTAAACCTGCCCCGTCGCGGGCAGCGTGGCAATGGAATTCGTTTCGGTGGTCGAGCTGGTGGAGGGCGATGCCGACGAGTTGCTCAGCGAAAGGAAGGTGCCCGGCCCCGTGCCCACGCCCGACAGGCCAATCGAAACCGAAGCCCCGCTGATGGGGGCCCCCGCCAGCTGGGTGTAGATGTAGCGCACCACGTTGCTGCCCTCCGTCAGCTGCACCTGCATCGAGAACGACGGCCCGGTGGTGTTCGAGTAGCGAATCCAGTTTTTCCACTCGAAGGTGAACACCCGGTTGGGCGCGGTGCCCGTGGTGAGGTAGCTGGCCGTGCCGTTAATGCCGTTCAAATCGTCCCAGAAAGGCGCTACCAGCGGGCGCTCGGTAGCCGCCCCGGTAATGAGGTCGTTGGTCAGCGAGCTGTTGGTCGAGCCCGTGTTGAAGGTAATCCAGCCGTTGGATGAAGCCTTCACCTGCGTGTAGGCCGTGCCATCAAACGTGAAGGAGAAGCCCAGCGGAATGGCACCCGAAATCTGGTCGTCGCCCTGAATGGCCGACACGTTGGTGGCCGTGGCCGGCAGCGCGGTGAACGTGCCCGTGCTCGGAGCAAAGGCGTAGGTATCGACCTGGGCCTGGCTGGGCCGGGCCGCCAGCAGCAGGCCCGCCAGCAGCAGCACGCTACTGCCTGATTTTCCAAGCCATTGAGTTGGTAAGGGTTTTGTCATGATGAAAGGAGTGGTTAAAAAAAGGGGGGTGAAGAAGGAATAATGGCCCGGAATCCTGCAGGATAACCGGAAGCAGTGGGGCGTTTCGACCTGTAATATAGAAAAAGGTTGCGCTGATTCCCATTTAAGATAGGTTTTCAGTAGCGGAGCAAAATCCCCCTGAACTAAAAAAGGGGCTGCTCCATCGGAACAGCCCCTTTTGCGGGATAAAATAATCAGCGTTTGATGCTACTTATTCGAGGACGACTTTGCGGGTAAGGATTTGACCGTTGGCTTCCACGCGCAGGGTGTAGAGGCCGGAGGCCAGGCCGCGGGTGCTCAGGGTCTGCTCGGCGGCGGCGGT
>NZ_BAAGWC010000056.1:0-2226 GCF_054780555.1 Hymenobacter daeguensis | reverse complement strand
CACCAGGGTGAAGGGCCCGGCCGAGCAGCTGGGCGAGGCGTACACGCGCACCATGCCGGCGGGGGCGCCGGTCAGGGCGAAGGAGGCCGTGGCGGCCGTGGCCGTGAAGGCAAACCACACGTCCTTGGGCTGGCTCGAGGGCGAGCACACGGGGAAGGTAATGCCGTTCTGGGTGCTGGTGGTAGCGCCCAGGTTGGTACCGGTGCGCGTGCCGCTGCCCAGGCCGATGGCCCCGCAGGGCTCGTCGTTGGTGGGGGCGGTGAGCGGCGTGGTGAAGCAGGTGGGGCCAGCCCAGGCGCTGCTGCCGTTGGTGGTGCCGCAGTTCTGGCGCACGTAGAAGCAGTAGGCCGTGGCGGGAATCAGGCTGGCAATGGTCGTTGTCGTCGCCGTCAGGCCCGTAATAAATGTGCCGGAGCCCTGGTTAAAGCCCTGCGGGCCGTACTCGACTTCATAGGTATTGCCGGCGGAGCCGCCCGTCGGGGCCACCCAGCTAAGCACGGCAGAAGTGTTGGTGGTCGTGCCCACGCTTGGGCCGGTGGGGGGCGCGCAGTTCGAAGGCGAAGTCACGCACACGGCAATCGGGCCGGCCGTGTTGTTGCCGTAAGACCACACACGGATGTAGAGCACTTCGCCCGGCGTGCGGCCGGCAAACACCAGCTGCGAGTAGAGGCTGCCGTTTGCATCGTCGTTGCAGTCAAGCTGGGTAAGGGCCGCGCAGGTGCCCGAATACACGCTCAGGCCCGTGTCCGTAACGTTGCTGCCGCCGGTGGGGGCCACCGTCTGAACGGTCACCGACCCGGTCACCGGCACCGTTACCTTAAACCAGATGTCGTTGCCGTTATAGTTGGCGCAGGTGGGGGCGGGTGCGCCCGTAGTGGAGGTCGCGGCCGTGTTGTCGGCGCTCACCTGGGTGGTGCAGGTCACAAACTGAACGGGCACGTTGATGGCCCCGGCGCAGTCGTCGTTGGCCGGCGGCGTGGGCGGCGTAGCAAAAGTCAGTATCACGGCCGGCGACGTCGTGCTGCCCGCGCAGTTGCTCACCAGGCTGACGGTGTAGGTGGTGCCGGGCAGCAGGGGCGAGAGGCTTACCGGCGCGGCAGTCACCGTGCGGGTGCTGGGCGTGCCGTTCTGCGGGGTCAGCGTCAGGGTGTAGGAAACGGCCGAGGCGCTGCTCGTAAAGGTGAGCGAAGCCGAAGTGGGCGTCACGGCCGTTACCGCCACGTTGCTGGCCGTGGGGCAGGCCACGGGCGGCCCAATCGTGATGGTGAAGTCCTTGGTTTCGCCCGAGCCAAAGTTGGTGCAGGCGTCGCCCGCCCCGTTGGAGTTGCCATTGGCGCGCGAGCGAATACGCATGCCCGTGGGGCCCTGCACGGCCGTGGTCGGAATGTTGAGGGTGGCCAGCGTAGGCGTGGTGGCCGCGTTGGTCGTCAGCTGCGTCCATTCGCTGGCCTCAAAAATCAGGTTGTGGTTGTAGTCAATCCAAACCGAGGCAATGCTGGTGGCGCCCAGCGTCACGCTCAGCTGGTACGGCACCCCGCTTTGCAGCGTGGCCGTGTTGGCTCCCGTGGCCGGATACGTGGTATAGGCCTGGCCGGCCGTGGTCGTGCAGGTGAGGCCCGTGGCGTTGAGCGTTGTGCCGGTAATGCTCACGGTCGTAATGTCGTTGCCGCCGCACACCCCGCCCAGGCCCGTGTTGCAGTAGTTCTGCAAGGGCGTCAGGCACAGGGTGAAGTTGCTGGCCGCCGCCGTCGTGGCGGCCGTCGAATAAATCCGCACAAAATATACCTGGCCCACGGTCAGGCCGGCTATGAGGCCCTGCAGGGGCGCAGCGGTGGTGCCCAGGGTTCCGCACGCCACGCTGGTCGTTGCCGCGCAGGTCCCCGACCGCACATCGTAGTACCCAAAAAACTGTGCCCCGGTCGTGAGCTGCAAAGCCGTCGACGTCGCGGTAAAGGAGTACCACACGTCGTTGGCCACGGTGCCGCCGCAGTTGGCGGTGGGGGCCAGGCTTTGCGTGGCGCCAAAGACCGTTCCGTTCAGCGGCGTGGTGCACGAAGTACCTATCGGCAGGGGCACGGCGGTTGCGCACTCGTCGTTGGCGGCGGGGTTGGGGTTGGTGGTGAAGGCGCCGGCGTTGGAGAGGGCGCTATTGCCGTTGGCGCCGCCGCAGTTCTGGGTCACGTAGAACTGGTAGCCGGTCAGGGCCGTCAGGCCGGTGAGGGTGGC
>NZ_BAAGWC010000055.1:0-3238 GCF_054780555.1 Hymenobacter daeguensis | reverse complement strand
CAGCGGCCCGGTGGCGGGCCGCCGGCCGCCCCGGCAGCCCGGCCGACTCGGCCGGCGCCAACCCGGCCGAACCGTTTGGCTGGGCACGGGTGCAGCAGGCAGCGGCGGC
This sequence comes from Hymenobacter daeguensis, assembly GCF_054780555.1. Lineage (NCBI taxonomy): Bacteria > Pseudomonadati > Bacteroidota > Cytophagia > Cytophagales > Hymenobacteraceae > Hymenobacter > Hymenobacter daeguensis. Next base: position 3,129 of record NZ_BAAGWC010000055.1, on the reverse strand, counting down.
ATTTCCCGGCCAGCCCATGCTGGTGGTGACAAGTGCCCGGCTGCGCAGCTGGCAGGGCAGCCACCGGCCTTTGCCGGCGGGCGTGCGCTGGCAGGTGCTGCCCGATACGGCCACCACGTCGTGGCTGGCAGCTGCGGAGCTGGTGGGCGACAGCCTGCAGCTGCTGGTGGGGCAGAGCTGCGAAACGCAGACGAGGTTTCGGCGGGAAAAGCAGCTGGCGCAGCGCCACGGGCAGCCGATTTGGGTGGCGGGCCTGGGCCCGGTGCGCTTTCGTGCCAACAAAAACGGCGGCAACGGCCTGGTATTGGTTCCGGCTTCTGCTCCGGATGCGGACAATGGGGTCGGTGTCGAAGCGGTGCCGCCGGTTATCGAGCTTTACGCCGCGCCGGAATTTGCCGCCGATGCCCGCTACCTGGCCGCCGCTTTGCGGGCGGCAGCGGTGGGCATGCCCGTGCCGCCCCTGCTGCGCCGGGTGCAGCGCAGGCCAACGCACCTCACAACCTGGACCTTCTGGCTTTCCGATGAGCCCTTGCCGCCGGGGTTGCAGCAGGATGTGGAGCGGTCCGGCAGCCGCCTCTGGCGGGAAGCGGCCGGGCCGGGCGTGGCCGATACGGCCCGACTGGCCACCACTTCGGCCCCGGCGGTGGCCGTGTTTCGGCGGGGCCGCGCTGCGCCGGCACCGGGCAGCGAAACGCTGTGGGCCGATGGCCGGGGCCGCGCGCTGCTCTCGCGGCAGGCGCTGGGGCAAGGGGCAGTTTACCAGCTGCATACGCGCCTGAGCCCTGCCTGGAGCCAGCTCGCCGACGACCCCGGGCTGCCGGCCCGGCTGCTGGCCCTGCTGCAACCCGAAGCCACCGACGAAACAGCCCCGCTTCAGCCGCGCAACGCCGCGCTGGCACAACGCCTGAGCCGCCTCGACCAGCGCGCCCTCGACCCCGCTCAGCTCACGACCACAGCCCGCTTGCAGCCCGCCATGGGGCCGCCCCCGGCCGGCACGTGGCGCAGCACTGGGTTGCGGGCGTGGCTGGTGCTGGCAGTGGGCCTGCTGTTTTTGCTTGAACGCCTGCTGGCGCGCCGCCGGGAAACGCAGCTTTTATCCGCCCGCGCATCATGAGCCAGGTCGTCGATACCACGTCGCAGGTGGCCACGGGGCGGCAGCTGCTGCAGGCCGCGGCCCGGCGCTATGCGCTGCAACAAGTGCCGGTACATTTGGCCGTCTTCCTGTTTGGCCTGGACCTTGGCCTGGTCGCGGTGCAGCTCTGGAAAAAAAGCCAGCGCTGGCCCGATGCCTGGCACCGGCCTGAGACCCTGGCCCTTGTAGTCGGGCTGCTGGCCGTGGCGTTGCTTTTGTGGGCGGCGCGGGGCTGGCGGCGGCAATGGCGGCGGCGTTTGCCCGCCGCCATCCAGGCGCTCGACCGGCGCTATCCGGAGCTGGAAGACAGCACCTGGCTGCTGGTGCAGCCCACCGATGCGTTACCCCTGCTGAGTCGGTTTCAGCAGCAGCGGGTAGCGCAGCGGCTTGCGCAGCTGGCCGCTGCGCAGCGGCCGCTGCTGCCGCTGAATGTCGTGGGCTACTGGCTGTTGGCGGGGCTCAATCTGGCCGTTGGAGTCTTTAGCTGGTGGCTGCCTTCGCTCGTCCGCACCAGCGTGCCGGCAGGGGTAGCCATGCATTTTTCGCCGCTTGAAAAACCCGCTACAGTCGGCCGGCAGCCCGCGCCGCGCCTTCTCGAAACCACCCTGCTGGTGAGCCCGCCAGCCTACACGCGCCGGCCCGCCTTTGCGCCCGCGCAAGCCTCGTTCCAGTGCCCGCAGGGGGCGTGGGTGCGCTGGCAGGTGCGGGTGAGCGCGGGCACCACTCCGGCCGCGCCGCTGCTGGAGCTTGGCCGGCAAGCCGTGCGGCTGGCGCCGGTGCCCGGGCGGGCGGGCTGGTTTTTTACCGAGCAGGTGCTGAACCGCTCCACGCTCTACCGGCTCCGCTACGCGGGCACGGTTTCCGACGATTACGCAATCGACGTGCTGCCCGACCAGGCTCCGGTGCTGCGCATTCTGAGCCCCACGGCCTACACCCTGGTGGCAGCCGTGGGCCAGCGGCCGGAGGTACCCATCCGGGCCACGGTGCACGACGACTACGGCCTGAGCCGCGCCGAGCTGGTCATTACCATAGCGCAGGGGCAGGGCGAAGCGGTGAAATTCCGCGAGCTTCGGCGCGACCTGAGCGCAGGGCTCGGCACCAGCCAGGCCCGCCTTGCCAGCCTGCTCAATTTGCCGAAACTCGGCCTGACCTACGGCGACGAGTTGTATTTCTACCTCACGGCCCGCGATAACAACGGCCACACCGCCCGCACCGATTCGTACCTGGTGCAGTGGCAGGACACGGCCGTGGCCGACAGCGCCCCCGACCTGGGCATGGGCGTGAAAGTGGCCCCGGCCTACTTCCGCAGCCAGCGCCAGATTATCATTGATACCGAAAAGCTCCTCGCCGAAAAAGCCGGGCTGGATGCCGCCACGGTGACCAGCCGCGCCAATGCCCTGGGCTTCGACCAGCAGACGCTGCGCCTGCGCTACGGCAAGTTTCTGGGCGAAGAATCGGAAGCAGGAATTGGCACCCCGGCCCCGCACCCGCCCACCGCCGAGGACGACGACGCCCCCACTGCCGAAGCCCCCGAACACGACGACCACGACCACGGCAGCGCGGCCGTTTCGCCCGCCAAAGCATCTCCCACCGCCGAAACCGACGCGCTGATGGACCCCTACATTCACAAGCACGACGATGCCGAAACCACCGATTTCCTGGAGCCGGCCATCAAGGCCAAGCTCCACGCCGTGCTCGACCAGATGTGGGCCGCCGAGCTGCGCCTGCGCACCGGCCAGCTCAAAGCCGCCCTGCCCTACGAATACCGCGCCCTGCGCCTGCTGAAACAGGTGCAGCAGCAAACCCGCGCCTTCGTCAAGAAAGCCGGCTTCACCCCGCCGCCCCTGCCCGAAGCGACCCTGCGCCTCACCGGCGAGCTGGCCGGAGCCGCCGTGCCCCAGCGCCAGCAACGCCTGCCGCCCCCGGCGGCCCAGCCCGTGGTGCGCAATGCCCTGCGCTGGCTGGCTGCTGCCGAAAGCGGCCAGCCCACGCGCCCC
>NZ_BAAGWC010000054.1:0-4611 GCF_054780555.1 Hymenobacter daeguensis | reverse complement strand
CCGCCCCGGGCAGCAGCATGGCCTGCGCCGAGGGCCGGGCCAGCGCCTCCCCCACCGTGCGCACGGCCCCGGCCGGCACCGCGCGGCGCTCCAGTTCGGCCAGCAGCGCGTCGCCATCCACTTCAGCAATGCGCAGCGTCAGCAGGTTTTCCACGTCGGCGCGATGCGCTACGCGGGCCGCGTTGGTTTGAAAGCGGGCGTCCGTTGCCCATTCGGGTCTTGCCAGGGCCGTGCACAGGTGCCGGAACTGCCCATCCGAGCCCACGGCCAGCACCAGCTGGCGGCCATTGGCGGCGCGGTACACCGTGCCGTAGGGCACGATGCTGGGGTGGCCGGAGCCCAGCGGCTGCGGGTCGTGGCCTGTCACTAAGTACGTGGCAGCCTGGTTGGCCAGCGAGGCCAGGGCGCTATCGAGCAGGCTCACCTGCACCAGCGCCCCGCGCCCGGTCTTTTCCCGCTGAAACAGGGCCGTGAGCAGGCCTTCCTTGAGCTGATGGGCCGCCAGCAAATCGACCATGGCCACGGGCATCTTCTGGGGTGGGTGGCCAGGACCTGCGGCGTTGAGGTACATGAAACCGGCTTCGGCCTGCAGCACGGCATCGTAGCCGGCGCGGGCGCTGTCGGGGCCGTAGCCGGTGAGGTGGCCGTAGATGAGGCGCGGGTTTTCCGTGGCCAGCGTGGCGTAATCGGCCCGCAATTTTTCTGCGTCGCCCGGCTTGTAACTGGTGAGAATGATATCGGCCCGGGCAGCCAATTGGTGCAAGTGGGCCTGGCCGGCGGGGGTGGTCAGGTCGAGCACGAGCGACTGCTTACCCCAGTTGGACGCGGCGAAATAGGCCGAAACGGAAGCAGCAGCAGCGGCCTGAGAAGCCGCGGTGGCGGCCGTTTCGGCACTGGTCTTCCAGGTGCGGGTGACGTCGCCAGCCGGGCTTTCAATCTTCAACACTTCGGCCCCCAGTTCGGCAAAAAACTGGCCCACCTGCGGGCCGGCCAGCACGGAGGCCAGTTCGAGGATGCGGAGGTGGGCGAAAGGCAGGGTGGAAGACATAACGGGCAGGATGGAAAGCCGGCAAGCTACGCGCCACCGCCAAAACTTGCCTCAGCTGGCCAGGTAGCCGTAGTCGCGCAGCTGCTCGCGCACGTCGCCGTCCAGCCGCAGCAGGCGGCCCTGGTGCAGCAGGTACACCACGTCGCAGATGGGCAGCACCTCAGCGTAGCGGTGGTCAGTGATGAGCAGGCCCTTGCGGTGCCGGAGGCGCTGCATTTCCTCGGCCAGGGTTTCGACGTGCACCGGCATCACGCCCGAAAACGGCTCATCGAACAGCGAAAAAGCGGTGTCGGCGTGCAGCAGCAGCAGCGCCTGCACCAGCCGCGCCGACCCGCCCGACAGCTCGCCGATGCGCTTGTCAAACTGCGGCCGCAGCTCCGGAAAGCAGGCGGTAGCTTCATCAACGTCGACGCCCAGCAGGCGGGCCGCCTGGGCCAGCGACAGCGACGGCGGCAATAGCGGCTCCTGCGGCAGGTAGTTCAGCAGCCCTGGTTCCCGAAAGGCCGGCACCACGCGCCGGCCGTTCACGCGCACGGAGGCATCGGCCACGGCCCGGGCCCCGAAAATGGTTTGCAGCAGCACCGACTTGCCGCTGCCGTTGCGGCCCAGCAGGCCCACAATCTGGCCGGTTTCCACCCGCATATAAATGCTGCCCAGCACCTGTCGCTCGCCGAATACAATGCGAATGCCATCGGCCTCGAGCACCTGCTTTTCCAGCGCATTATTTGGCGTCTGACTCATGACAAGGCCGCACGCACAAGCACTGCGCTGCCGAGAAACAGCAGCCCGTCCAGGACTACCACGCCGCTCCAGAGCTGCCGGCGGGAGATGTTCAGGTTGAAGTAAAACCAATACTGGTGTGGCCGCAGCCGCTCCGCCAGCAGCCACACCACCGGAGCCGTGGCCAGTTTGGCCAGCAGCAGCGCCGGCACGATGCCCCTCGCCCGGCCCTCGTAGATGGCGGGCAGCAGCACAGCGGCCAGAATCAGCCCCGAAATGCCAAGCATAAACGGCGCGACGCTGCGATAGAACAGCAGCCCGGCCCGGAATCGGGTAAGCAGTATCATCATAAAAAAGGGGTTGGTGCGCCTGCCAACGCCGCGGCCCGCGAATTATTCTACCCGTCCGGTCCGGATGAAAACCGGAAACGTGATTTCCCGCGTCCCCGGCCCCCACAGTTGCGTCAGCTCGTCGGCCACCAGGGCCGTGAGGTCGGCGCCCGCGTGCTGCCGGGCGTAGTTGGCCGCGGCCGACCAGGTGCCCAGGTACCCCAGCATATCGGCCACCGTCCACTGCCTTTTCTCCGCAAAACGAGCCCGTTGCACGTCGGCAAACGGGAAGGGAATGCGGGCGTACTCCTCGGTGATGTGCCGGCGGTTGGCATCCCAATACGGCGCAGAGGTTTCGTCGTGAAACCGGTCGAGCGCGGCGTTGAGCGCGGCGCTATCGGTGCGGCAGAAATTGTAGCCCCACTCGGCCAGCAGGGCGCCGGGCCGGGCCACGCGGCGCACTTCGGCGTGGTAGGCGGCGTGGTCGAACCAATGCACGGCCTGCGCCACGGTGATGAGGTCGAAGCGCTGCGCCGGGAAGGGCGTGTGCTCGGCCTGCGCCGTTTGGTAGTGAATGTTGGGGCGCGGCGCGGCCTGGGCCAGCTGCTTCTCGCTAAGGTCGGTCGCATCGACGCGCACGAAGCTCTCGGCCAGCACCACGGCCACCTGGCCGTTGCCGGTGGCGCAGTCCCAGGCCCGCTCGCGGCTTTCTACCTGGGGCAGCAGCCAGTCGTACAGCTCAGCGGGGTAGTCGATGCGGTAGCGGGCGTAGTCGGCGGATTGGGTGGAAAAGCGGTCGAGGATGGGCATGGGGGTGGTGGGGTTGTTAGGTTGGTGAACGGGTGGGCCAAAGGAACGTCATGCAGCGCGCAGCGAAGCATGACGTTCTATTTGCGCAGTTCCGCCCGTTGCCGCCTCCCCGTCGCCTGCCGTATCTTTACCCCAAATCAAGCGGTTTGCTGACCAGGCATCAGGGTCAGCCTTTTACAACTTTCAACAGCTGAACCTTGACGTTTCACGAATTTAGCCTCCATGACGACCTGCTGGCCGGCATCGACGCCATGAACTACCAGCAGGCCACCCCCATTCAGGAGCAGGCCATCCCCAAAATCCTCGAAGGCAAAGACCTGATTGCCTGCGCCCAGACCGGCACCGGCAAAACCGCCGCCTACCTGCTGCCGCTGCTCGACAAGATTTCGCACGACAAGCACGGCCACACCACCACCCTCGTGCTGGTGCCCACCCGCGAGCTGGCCACCCAGATTGACGAGCAGGTAATGGGCTTCGGCTACTACGTGGAAGCCAGCTCGATAGCCATCTACGGCGGCGGCAAATCGGAGAACTGGGAGCAGCAGAAGCGCGCCCTCACCTCCGGGGCCGACATCATCATCGCCACGCCCGGCCGCCTCATTGCCCACCTGCAGATGGGCTACGTGAAGTTCGACCAGATTAAGTACTTGGTGCTCGACGAGGCCGATAAGATGATGGACATGGGTTTCAGCGACGACATCCTGAACATCGTGCGCCAGCTGCCCAAAGACCGCCAGACGCTGCTGTTCTCGGCCACCATGCCCAGCAAAATCCGCGACTTCTCGCAGCAGATTCTCAAGAGCCCCGACGAAATCCGGCTGGCCGTATCCAAGCCCGCCGCCGGCATCGACCAGCAGTTTTACATGGCGTATGACCGTCAGAAAATCTACCTGCTCGAGCACATCATCAAAACCCAGGACGTGCAGAGCATGGTGCTCTTTACCAGCCAGAAAGCGGCCGTGGGCGGCATCGTGAAAGCGGTGAACAAGCTCGGCATCGAAGCCCGCGGCATCAGCTCCGACCGCACCCAGGAGGAGCGCGAGGAAATCATGCGCGCCTTCAAAAACAAGCAGTTTCCGGTATTGGTGGCCACCGACGTGCTCAGCCGCGGCATCGACATCGACTCGCTGAGCCACGTGGTGAACTACGACATTCCCCGCGCCGCCGAGGACTACGTGCACCGCATCGGCCGCACCGCCCGCGCCGCCACCAAGGGCACGGCCATCACCTTCATCTCGGACCAAGACCAGGACCGGGTGGTAAAAATCGAGCGCCTCATCGAGCGCGACATCGAGAAGCAGAAAATCACCGAAGAGCTGGGCCTGGGCGAAGCGCCCGAGTTCGACCCCAAGCGCTTTGCCGGCCTGGGCGGTAAAATCGGCGGCCGCCCTGCCCGTGGCGGCCACGGCGGCGGTGGCGGCCGCGAACGTGGCCCCCGCCCCGAAGGCAGCGACCGCGGCCCACGTCGCGAAGGTGGCGGAGGCCGTGACGGTGGCCGTGACGGCGGCAAGCCCCGCCGCGACGCCCCCGACCCCAAAGACCCCAAGCACCTGGAGCGCCTCGCCGCCGCTAAAAACGCCCTGGCCGCCCTCGATGCCGGCCACGCGCCCGCCGTGCCCTACCAGCGCCCGCCCCGCCCCGAAGGCGAAGAGCGCCGCGACCGTGGTCCTCGCCCCGAGCGCACCCCACGCCCCGAAGGCGAAG
>NZ_BAAGWC010000053.1:3388-4916 GCF_054780555.1 Hymenobacter daeguensis | reverse complement strand
TTTTACAATGGAGAGTTTGATCTTGGCTCAGGATGAACGCTAGCGGCAGGCCTAATACATGCAAGTCGAACGGTGGTAGCAATACCATAGTGGCGCACGGGTGCGTAACGCGTAGCCAACCTACCCGAATCTGGGGGATAGCCCGCCGAAAGGCGGATTAATACCGCATAAAACTGCAGAACGGCATCGTTTAACAGTTAAAGATTTATTGGATTCGGATGGGGCTGCGTGCCATTAGCTGGTTGGTAAGGTAACGGCTTACCAAGGCGACGATGGCTAGGGGAGCTGAGAGGCTGGTCCCCCACACGGGCACTGAGATACGGGCCCGACTCCTACGGGAGGCAGCAGTAGGGAATATTGGGCAATGGGCGAGAGCCTGACCCAGCCATGCCGCGTGCAGGATGAAGGCTTTCTGAGTCGTAAACTGCTTTTGCCAGGGAAGAAAAAAGGGCATGCGTGCTCTACTGACGGTACCTGGTGAATAAGCACCGGCTAACTCCGTGCCAGCAGCCGCGGTAATACGGAGGGTGCAAGCGTTGTCCGGATTTATTGGGTTTAAAGGGTGCGTAGGCGGTCCTGTAAGTCTGGGGTGAAAGCCCGTTGCTCAACAACGGAACTGCCCTGGAAACTGCGGGACTTGAGTACAGACGAGGGTGGCGGAATGGATGCTGTAGCGGTGAAATGCATAGATAGCATCCAGAACCCCGATTGCGAAGGCAGCTGCCTAGACTGTAACTGACGCTGAGGCACGAAAGCGTGGGGAGCGAACAGGATTAGATACCCTGGTAGTCCACGCCGTAAACGATGGATACTCGCTGGTGGCGATAGACGGTCACTGGCTTAGCGAAAGCGTTAAGTATCCCACCTGGGGAGTACGCCCGCAAGGGTGAAACTCAAAAGAATTGACGGGGGCCCGCACAAGTGGTGGAGCATGTGGTTTAATTCGATGATACGCGAGGAACCTTACCTAGGCTAGAATGCGCGTGACCGGTTCAGAGATGAATCTTTCCTTCGGGACACAAAGCAAGGTGCTGCATGGCCGTCGTCAGCTCGTGCCGTGAGGTGTTGGGTTAAGTCCCGCAACGAGCGCAACCCCTATGGTTAGTTGCCAGCACGTAATGGTGGGGACTCTAGCCAGACTGCCTGCGCAAGCAGTGAGGAAGGCGGGGACGACGTCAGGTCATCATGGCCCTTACGCCTAGGGCTACACACGTGCTACAATGGACGGTACAGCGGGTTGCCAACCAGCGATGGTGCGCCAATCCCGAAAAGCCGTTCTCAGTTCGGATCGGAGTCTGCAACTCGACTCCGTGAAGCTGGAATCACTAGTAATCGCGTATCAGCAATGACGCGGTGAATACGTTCCCGGGCCTTGTACACACCGCCCGTCAAGCCATGAAAGTCTGGTAGACCTGAAGCCGGTGCTCCGCAACGAAGCCGGTTAGGGTAGAACAGGTAATTAGGGCTAAGTCGTAACAAGGTAGCCGTACCGGAAGGTGCGGCTGGATCACCTCCTTTCTGGAGCAGT
>NZ_BAAGWC010000053.1:0-3294 GCF_054780555.1 Hymenobacter daeguensis | reverse complement strand
GACACACGTTCTTTGACGTAAGGGGTAACAAAAACGAAGCGTAGCGCGCTTGCTCTTAGTAATGAGAGAATTAACAAGCGTTGATTACGAACCAAGAAGTAACAAAGAGCACACGGGGGATGCCTAGGGTCTCAGAGGCGACGAAGGACGCGATAAGCTGCGATAAGCTGGGGGGAGGGGCACATACCCGTTAATCCTCAGATTTCCGAATGGGGCAACCCCGCGCATGGAAGATGCGTGAACTGATGAGCTTGACTCACAGTGGCAAACGCAGGGAACTGAAACATCTAAGTACCTGCAGGAAAAGAAAATAACAATGATTCCCCAAGTAGTGGCGAGCGAACGGGGAGGAGCCCAAACCGGGTTGGTTACGGCCAGTCCGGGGTTGTAGGACCACGACATCTGATTGAAGTCATTTAGCTGAACTGCTTGGGAAAGCAGGCCATAGACGGTGAGAGCCCGGTAAGCGACAAGTGTACTTCACGGTAGTGGAATCCTGAGTAGGGCGGGGCCGGAGAAACCCCGTCTGAATCCAGCGGCACCATCCGCTAAGGCTACATACTCCTGAGACACCGATAGTGAACTAGTACCGTGAGGGAAAGGTGAAAAGAACCGGGAATACCGGAGTGAAAAGAACCTGAAACCGTGTGCTTACAAGCAGTTAGAGGGAATTCGTTTCCTGATAGCGTGCCTTTTGCATAATGAGCCTACGAGTTACTCCTCCCCGGCAAGGTTAAGTGGTTCAAGCCACGGAGCCGCAGCGAAAGCGAGTCTGAACAGGGCGCGCAGTCGGGGGGGGTAGACGCGAAACTTTGTGAGCTACCCTTGAGCAGGTTGAAGGTGCCGTAACAGGCACTGGAGGACCGAACCAGTTTCCGTTGAAAAGGATTTGGATGACTTGAGGGTAGGGGTGAAAGGCCAATCAAACTGAGAAATAGCTCGTACTCCCCGAAATGTATTGAGGTACAGCGTCGGCGTTGAGGTCAGTGGAGGTAGAGCTACCAATAGGACTAGGGGGTGTCAGAGCCTACCGAATCCTGATGAACTCCGAATGCCACTGGCTATAGCCGGCAGTGAGGCCTGGGGTGCTAAGGTCCCCGGCCGAGAGGGAAAGAACCCAGACCAACAGCTAAGGTCCCTAAATCTAGATTAAGTTGAACAAAGGAGGTCCAGTTGCTTTGACAGCCAGGAGGTTGGCTTGGAAGCAGCCATTCCTTTAAAGAGTGCGTAACAGCTCACTGGTCGAGCGACCGGGCATCGATAATACGCGGGCATCAAATCTAGTACCGAAGCTTTGGATGTGACTTGCAAGACAGTCACGTGGTAGGGGAGCATTCTCCTTGCGGTGAAGCCGCGTCGTCAGGCGTGGTGGAGCGTGGAGAAAAGCATATGTAGGCATGAGTAACGATAATGCGGGTGAGAAACCCGCACGCCGATAGACTAAGGTTTCCAATTCAACGCTAATCGGAATTGGGTTAGTCGGGACCTAAGGGGCAGCCGAAAGGTGAACTCGATGGACAGCAGGTTAATATTCCTGTACCGATGATAGAAAGTGATGCAGTGACGCAGAAGTGAAAGCACCGCGGGCGGACGGAAGTGCCCGTTGAAGGCCGTAGGTATTGGGAGAGTAGTTAAGTACGCTCACCTAGCCGAAAGCTGATAGTACCGTACGTCCTTCGGGACACGCGGATAGTGTGCCTAATCCGACTGCCAAGAAAACCTGCTAAGCGTTTTAATTCTATTATCGCCCGTACCGCAAACCGACACAGGTAGTCAAGGAGAGCATCCTGAGGCGCTCGAGTGAATCACGGCCAAGGAACTCGGCAAAATGGACCTGTAACTTCGGGAGAAGGGTCGCTTCCTCAAGGAAACTTGAGAAGCCGCAGTGAAAAGGCCCAGGCGACTGTTTAACAAAAACACATGACTTTGCTAACGCGCAAGCGGACGTATAAGGTCTGACACCTGCCCGGTGCCGGAAGGTTAAGAGGGGAACTTAGTCGCAAGGCGAAGGTTTGAATCGAAGCCCCGGTAAACGGCGGCCGTAACTATAACGGTCCTAAGGTAGCGAAATTCCTTGTCGGGTAAGTTCCGACCTGCACGAATGGTGTAACGATCTGGGCGCTGTCTCAGCCGTGAGCTCGGTGAAATTGTAGTCTCGGTGAAGATGCCGAGTACCCGCCACGGGACGGAAAGACCCCGTGCACCTTTACTATAGGTTGCCATTGGTGGTGGGTTCAGTATGTGTAGCATAGGCGGGAGGCGCTGAGCCGGGGACGCTAGTTCTCGGGGAGCCGACGTTGAAATACCGCCCTTACTGTGCCTGCTGCCTAATCCCAGGGTTCTGGGAGACAGTGGCTGCTGGGTAGTTTGACTGGGGTGGTCGCCTCCAAAAGAGTATCGGAGGCTTTCAAAGGTCCGCTCAGTCCGCTTGGTAACCGGACGCAGAGCGCAATAGCAGAAGCGGGCTTGACTGTGAGGCCGACTAGCCGAGCAGGGTCGAAAGACGGATATAGTGATCCGGTGGTTCCGCATGGAAGGGCCATCGCTCAAAGGATAAAAGGTACGCCGGGGATAACAGGCTGATCTCCCCCAAGAGCTCATATCGACGGGGAGGTTTGGCACCTCGATGTCGGCTCGTCACGTCCTGGGGCTGGAGAAGGTCCCAAGGGTTCGGCTGTTCGCCGATTAAAGTGGCACGCGAGCTGGGTTCAGAACGTCGTGAGACAGTTCGGTCCCTATCTGTGGTGGGCGTTGGAAATTTGACAGGACCTGTCCTTAGTACGAGAGGACCGGGATGGACCAGCCGCTGGTGCGCCGGTTGTACCGCCAGGTGCAGCGCCGGGTAGCTACGCTGGGACGAGATAAGCGCTGAAAGCATCTAAGTGCGAAACTCCCCTGGAGATGAGATTTCCCAATTGAAGGCCCGTCGGAGATGACGACGTGGATAGGCGGCAGGTGAACAAGTGGAAACACAATAGCTGAGCCGTACTAAGTGGCCGAGGGCTTCTGGTCGCATGCAAATGCAGCGTCGAGCGCGCATCTTACGTTTCGTTTTTGTCCCCTTACGTCGAGTTATTGAGGGTTGCGCGTCTGTCACAACAGACCATCAGAACACCGCAACCCCCGCCAGCAATGGTGGCTTTAGCCCGGGTGTTCACCTCTTCCCATTCCGAACAGAGCCGTTAAGCCCCGGTGCGCCTATGGTACTGCCTTCACCGGTGGGAGAGTCGGTCGCCGCCAACCTTTTTCAACCCCAACGCCCCCGCCGCTTTCACCAGCCGCGGGGGCGTTTTG
>NZ_BAAGWC010000052.1:0-8445 GCF_054780555.1 Hymenobacter daeguensis | reverse complement strand
CCCGGCCGGGCACCCGGCGTAGCGGCGGCCAGGTAGGCCACGGCCATTTCACTCCCCAAAGAGGCCCGCAGGCTGTCCAGCGCCGCCTCGTGGCCCAGCGAATCGACCAGCGGGCGGCCGGCGCGGGGCCAGGCGCGGGCGGGCGCGGTGGCCAGGTGCAGCAGCAGCGCGGTGCGGGTACTCAGCACGTCGGCAAGGGCCAGGGGCTGGGCCGGCTGGCCGCGCAGGCGCTGCTGCAGGGTACCCCGGGCCGTTTCGGGGTTCGAGAAGCCCTGCAGCTGGGCCCGGCTGCCGGCCAGCTTCACGCCCAGCAGGCCCTGCGACACCAGCCCGGTGAGCTGGTCGAACTGCCCGTGCACATCGGGCCGGAAAAGCACGTCGAGAAACTGCGGCAGGCGGCGGTAGTTGATGAGCAGCGTGGCATCGAGCCCGCGCAGCTTCAGCAAATCGGTGGAGCCGAAGGCGGCCAGCACGGTGGGCGCTTCCGGGTGGGCCAGGCGGCGCACCACCGCTTCCACCAGCGCCGGATTGGCACTGATGAGCAAGTGGTTGCGGTAGTTGAGCACGGTGATGCTGGTTTCGCCGCGCAGCTCGGTGAGCACGGTCAGTTCCTGGTCCTCGTAGTCGCGGGTGCTGAGGCGGTAGCGCGGGTCGCGGCCCAGGGTTTCGAGCAGGCTGCGCACCTGGCGGTACTCGCTCACGTGGGCCAGCGGCACCTGGTAGAGCACATCGAACTCGCCCGGCCCGGTGACGTGCACCGAGGTGATGACCAGCTTTTTGCCCAATAGCCGTAGCAAGTTGTTGCGCCGCCGGGCGTTGCCGCCGGCCAGGCTGTCGGCCAGGGCCAGGTGGCCGGCGGCCTGCTGGAAGTAGCGCACCGTGGTGAGGTTGTCCCAGAGGTCGGTTTCCTGCAGGTGGCGCACCAGGTTGGGATGGTCGTGGGTGCTGAGTACCAGCACGGCATCATCGGGCACCAGTGTGTAGGGGTCGACGGGCACGGCCGCCAGGGTGCGCCGGTAGTAGACGTACGTAGCCAGCGTGAGCAGCAGCAGCAGCGCCGTGAGTAACGCTAAAAGCTTTCGGGACATGCGGGAGGTAGCGGATGGCGGGCGACGAAAGTACGGCTTTGGGCCGGACAAGTCGGCTTCTCGCCGCTGCCGCGTATCTTTCTGCTGAATACGACTTCCCCGCTGTGCAATGACTTTTTGGTTTGAAAGAACTGGTTTGAAAGCGGCCCGGCGCCTGCCCTGGCTGGCCCTGCTGGCGCTGCCGGCCTGCTTTCAGCTGCGCGAGCCCGAGCCCGCCGTGGCCGCCAGCGAGTGGATTCAGCCCACCCAGATTGACATTCTGCTGGCCAACTTCACCACCGCCGTGCAGAACGTGAACGTGGCCAACTACGAGCGCAGCCTCAGCAACCCCGGCTTCCGCTTCGTGCCCGACCCTACCAGCGCCGGCTCCTCGCCGGCCCTCTTCGCCAACTGGGGCGTGCCCGAGGAAACCACCTACTTCAGCAGCCTGCGCCGCCGCACGGCCACGGGCGTCACCAACTCCCTCGTTCTCAGCGACCGGCGCGACCAGCTCTACACCGCCGATTCGGCCGAGGTATCGGCCCTGTACCAGCTGCGCGTGACGCAGCAGGACACCGCTTTTCACGCCGGCCTGCTGCAGGGCAACATCCGCCTCATCCTGCGGCGGCGCAGCAACGAGTGGCGCATTGTGGCCTGGCGCGACCAGCGCACCGGCTCCGGCCTGTGCTGGACGGATTTGAAAAAGTATTTCAGCTCGCACTAGCTCCTTTGCCGGGCCGCGCCAGCTCCCAGCCCATTGCCCCAAGCGTCACCACGTATTCCAGCCCCACCAGCCACAGGTTTTCGGTGTAGGCGCTGGTGCGATACGCGGCGTAGGACAGCACCGCCAGCCCACCCCACACCAGCGGAAACCGGAAGCGCGAGAGCGTGCCCAGCCCCACCAGCAGCGTGATGTACCACGGATGAATGGTGGTGGCCAGCAGGTAGTAAGCCGTGAGCAGCAGCAGCAGCGTGGCAGGCAGCGCGGCCAGCGTGGGGCGGCGCTCGCGCCAGGCCAGCCCCAGGCCCAGCAGCCCGGCCGTGAGCGCCAGCGCCGGCCCGATGATGGCAATCTGATTGTAGGTCGTGAGCCAGTAGCCCACCGCCCGCAGCACGTAGTAGATGCTGGCGTTGAACTCGAAATTGCGGAAATACAGCCGCAGGCTCCGGCTGATGTTCACGAACAAATCGACCGACAGAAACGGGCTGAACAGCACCAGCAGCGTGCCCCCGGCCACGGCCGCATACAGCAGCGTGCGCCGCCAGCCCAGCCGCCGCACCAGCAGCGGCAGCAGCAGCAGCGGCAGCAGCTTGGTGGCCACGCCCAGCCCCAGCGCCACCGCCGATTTGGCCCATTGCTGCCGCCCCAGCAGCCAGATGGCCAGCAGCACGAAGCAGAACACGCCCGCCTCAAAATGCAGGTTGCCCACCAGCTCGGCAATCACCAGCGGGTGCAGCAGGTAGCGCAGGGCCCGGGCCGGCGGCCAGCCCAGGGCCGGCAGCAGGGCCAGCAGCAGGGCCGCCGCGCCCACTTCAAAGCCCAGAATCACGAGCCGCAGCGCAAGCGCAAACCCGCGCTCCGATGCCGGAAAAACCCAGGCGGCGGCTCCGAACACGGCCTGGCACACGGGCGGGTACACCGAGTAGTAGTGCGGCGAGTTGAGCTGCCGGTAGAGCTGCTGCAGCTGCGGCAGCGCCCGGGTGCGCGCTTCGGGAGTAGGCAGCACGGCGCGGGCGCCATCGGCAATAATCTCGTCGGGCCGGTAGCGAAACGGGTTGGCGCCGTTGGCCACCAGCAGCCCATCCCACCGGAAGCGGTACACGTCGTCGGACAGCGCCGGCAGGGCCGGCAGCCACAGCAGCCGGAACAGCAGCGCCGCCGCCAGGCCCCAGCGCAACGGCAGCCGGCTGTGCAGCAGCCACCCATACGCCGCCAGCGCCACCCCAAACAAGCCCAGCAGCTGCCCCAGCTCCGTGCGCGGCGTGGCATACGCCAGGCCGGCATACGCCGCGCCCGAAAGCAGCAGCGCCAGGGCTTGGGAAATGGAGGGAAGCTTGGGTGTCAAGGCAGGAAGGTAGAATGACGAGCGCCTCACCGGTTGTGGCGCACCGAATAATAGAAAATGGCGGCAAAGCCAACGGTCAGCAGCGAATGGAAAGGCATCAGCCCATAATCGTCAAAATAAACGCCGGCCGCCAGCCCGAACGCGAAGTAGAGCGCCAGCACGCCTTCGAGCAGCACCAGCGGGCCCACGCCGCCCGTGCGGTAGCGGCGGCGCCGGGCCGGGCCGCCGGTGCCGGCTTTGGGGGTGCGCACGAAGGGCGTGCGGCGGCCCAGCCAGCCCAACACCACCGCGCGGGCATTGTGCAGGGCCAGGCCCATCGAAACCGACAAAAACAGCAGGAAAAACCCGGGGTAGCGCCACAGCGGCTTGCCGGGGTGTGCCAGGCGCCAGGCCGTGTAGTAGTAGTAAATCAGCGGCGTGAAGCCCACCAGGAAAATGGAAGCCAGCTGAAAAACCACCTTGTACTCGTGGTACTGCGCCCGCACAAACACCAGTGGCACACTCAGCAGCGCCATGAGCATGATGACGATGTACACCGTGCTGTTGAGCAGGTGAAAGGTGGCCTGCAGCTTCACGGCCAGCGGCTGGCCCGAGCGCCACATGTTGCCGAGGTGCTTGTGGGCGGTTTCGGCCGCGCCCTTGGTCCAGCGGAACTGCTGCGACTTGAGGGCATCCATCACCGCCGGCAGCTCGGCCGGGGCCACAATGCCGGGGCGGTAGATAAACCGCCAGCCCCGCAGCTGGGCGCGGTAGCTCAGGTCGAGGTCTTCGGTGAGGGTGTCGGTGTGCCAGCCGCCGGCATCGTCAATGCAGGCCCGCCGCCACACGCCGCCCGTGCCGTTGAAGTTGATGAAAAAGCCCGCAAACGTGCGGCCCACCTGCTCGATAAGAAAGTGCGCGTTCAGCCCGAAGGCCTGCAAACGCGTCAGCAGCGACTCATCCTCGTTGAGGTGGCCCCAGCGCGTCTGAACCACGCCCACCTGCGCATCGTGCAGAAAGTAGGGAATGGTGCGGCGCAGAAAATCGGGCGCGGGCACGAAGTCGGCATCGAAAATGGCCACGAACTCATCGGCATTCGCTTCGAGGCCGTGGCGCAGCGCGCCGGCTTTGTAGCCCTGCCGGCTGGTGCGCCGCACGTGGCTGATGCTCAGGCCCTGGCCGGTGTGGTGCGCCACGCGGGCCGCCGCCAGCGCCACGGTGGCATCGGTGGAGTCGTCGAGCACCTGAATGTGCAGGCGGTCGGCGGGGTAGTCGAGGGCGGCCGTGGCATCGATGATGCGCTCCACCACATTTTGCTCGTTGTAGAGGGGCAGCTGCACCAGCACGCGGGGCCAGTCGGCCGCGGCCGGGGCGGCCGGCACCAGCGGGGGCGGCGCGGCATACGCCCGCAGCGCCAGCCGCGTGAGCTGCCACTGCCCCACGCTGAACCCCAGAATAAATAGCAGGCACAAACCGTACACCACCACCAGCAAAATGGGCAGTGCCACCATCAGAAACGCAAAAAAGAAGCTAGAAACACGACGGTGGAGGGGAGCAGAAAGCAGGCGCAAATTACCGCCCGGGCAGCATTACCAGTATTTGAAAATCGTCCAGAGAATCTTGTAGCCGGCCCCGAGCGTGCCCCGTACCGTGCCCGATACCTTGCTGGTGCCAATGCGCTTGCGGTAGCGCACGGGCACCTCCACGGTGCGCAGGCCCAGGCGGGCGGCCTTCACCTGCATTTCCACCGTCCAGCCGTAGGTTTTGTCTTCCATGCCGATGCGCAGCAGGGCCGGGGCCAGTATGGCGCGAAACGGGCCCAAATCGGTGGTGGTGGTGCCGTAGCGCAGACGCAGCAGCCCGGCGGCCAGCCAGTTGCCAAACCGCTGCTGGGGCAGCAGCGAGCCCTTTTCACGCTCGCCCAGCGCCCGCGAGCCAATCACCATGTCGACCGCGCCGCTTAGCAGCGGGGCCAGGAGCTCAGGCATCTGTTCGGGGAAATCGGAGTGGTCACCGTCGAGAAATACGACGATGTCCGGCTGCTCGGATTGCGGCCGGCCGAAGACGTGGGCCATGCCCGCCAGGCAGGCGTAGCCGTAGCCGGGGCGCGGCTCGCGCAGCACGGTGGCCCCGCAGGCCGCCGCGATGGCGCCCGTGGCGTCGGTCGAGTTGTTATCGACCACCACGACTTCGTGGGCCAGCCCCTGGGGTATTTCGGCCAGCACCAGGGCAATGGCTCCGGCTTCGTTATGAGCCGGGATGATGACGCTGACGAGTGGTCGGGGCATGAGGAAAAAGGCTTACCAGGCCACAAAGATGCCCCCGCCGCCGTAAAGCCCCGCCGGGCCGCTACCTTGCGGCCGTTTTTCAAGCCCCCTCCCCTCATGCTTCAGGTAGGCCAACCCGCTCCCGATTTCACCCTCACCACCACGTCCGGCGCTTCGTTTCGGCTGGCCGACCAGCGCGGCCGGCACCTCGTGCTCTACTTCTATCCCAAGGATGACACGCCCGGCTGCACCGCCGAGGCCTGCTCCTTCCGCGACCAGTACGAAGATTTCAAGGACCTCGGGGCCGATGTCATCGGCATCAGCTCCGATAGCGAAGCCTCGCACCAGAAATTCACCCAGAAGCACCGCCTGCCCTTCGAACTGCTGGCCGACACCGACGGTCAGGTGCGTAAGCTCTACGAAGTGCCCCGCGCCCTGCTGGGCCTGCTGCCAGGCCGCGTCACTTTCGTAATTGACAAAGAAGGCGTTATCCAGTACATCTTCAACTCGCTGAGCGGCGCTACCGACCACGTAGCCAACGCCAAAAAGGTGCTGCAGGGCCTGCCTAAATAAGCCAGTAAGCCTGCCTGAGAGCTACATTCGATGGCTCGAACCGCCGCCCTCATGCCGCTCATTACCTCCGACGACTTCCTCGAAACCCTGGCCAAGCTGCGCCAGCGCGGCCTGCCGTTTCTGCTCTCCAAGCTGCGGCCCGATGCCCTGGCCCGCACCCGCTCGGCCTTCGACGACCCCACGCTGCGGGCGGCCAACTGGTGGCAGGTGCCCGCCGTGCGCCGCCGCTGGAACACACGCATGACCGGCCACCCCGACCAGCCCTACGAAGCCTACGTGGCTGCCAAGTACCTGCCCAACCGGCGCGGCCTGCGCCTGCTTTCGCTGGGCAGCGGCGCGGCTTCGCACGAGCTGGCCTTTGCCCGGCTGCCGCAGTTTGGCGAGGTGCGCTGCGTGGACATTGCCGGCCGCCTGCTGGCGCAGGCCGCCGCAATAGCCCGGCAGGAAGGCCTGCCCAGCTTCCGCACCGAGGTGGCCGACGTGAACGCGCTCGAGCTGCCGGCGGGCGCTTACGACGTGGTGCTGTTTCACTCCGCCCTGCACCACTTCCGGGACGTGAACGGGATTCTGGCGCGGGTGCGCCGCACGCTAAAGCCCGATGGGCTGCTGGTGCTCAACGACTTCGTGGGCCCCGCCCGGCTGCAGTGGACCGCCGCCCAGCTGGCCGAAACCAACCGCATTCTGCGCGATGTGGTGCCGGCCCGGTACCGGGTGCGCTACCTCTCGCAGCAGCTCAAAACCAGCGTCAGCGGCCCCGGCCGGCTGCGCATGCGCCTTGCCGACCCGTCGGAGGCGGCCGAGTCGGACCGCATTGTGCCGGGGCTGCGCCAGTACTTCGAGCCGCTGGAAGAAGCTGCCCTCGGCGGCAATGTTCTGACGCTGGTACTCAAGGACATTGCCCACCATTTCCTTCGCGAAGACGACCCCGAAATTCAGGCGCTGCTAGCCGAGCTTTTCCGGCTCGAGGATGCGTTTCTGGCCACGCATCCCAGCGACTTGCTGTTTGGGGTGTACCGGCCCCGGCCGCAGGCCTGAGCGCGTGGCCGGACACCATAGCCCGGCATTGGCAGGATGATAATGGGCAGTGGAGGCCATTTATGCGTAAGCAGGGCCATGACTCACTTCGCTGCTACTGCCCGTTTCCTGCTGTTGCTGCTGCTTTTTGCTGCCACGGCCGCCGGCCAAACGGCCCCGCTCAATGCCACGCTCGATGGCTACGCCTACCCATTCCCCGTCAAAACGCTGCCGCTAAAGCTGGAAGGCCAGCGCCTGCGCATGGCCTACATGGACGTGCCGCCCACTGGCAAACCCAACGGCCGCACCGTGGTGCTGCTGCACGGCAAAAACTTTTTCGGGGCGTATTGGCGCGAAACCATCAGGACGCTGGCTGCCGCCGGCTTCCGTGTGGTAGTGCCCGACCAGCTGGGTTTCGGCAAGTCGGACAAGGCGGACATCCACTACTCTTTCCACCAGCTGGCCCGCAACACCCGTCACCTGCTCGATACGCTGGGTGTGCAAAAAGCCGTCATCGTGGGGCACAGCATGGGCGGCATGCTGGCCACGCGCTTCGCCCTGCTTTACCCCGAAACCACCGAGAAGCTGGTGCTCGAAAACCCCATCGGCCTCGAAGACTACCGCGTGGGCGTGCCCTTTCAGTCGGTGGACCAGGCCGAGGCCACCGAGCTGAAAAGCACCGAAGCCAGCATCCGCAAATACCACGCAACCTACTACCCCAATGGCTACCCGGCGGCCCACGACCAATGGCTACTGCCCCTGGCCGCCCAGACCCAAAGCCCCGATTTTGCGAAAGTAGCCCGTGCCAACGCCCTCACCTTCGACATGATATACCAGCAGCCCGTGAGCTATGAGTTCGGCCGCGTTGTGGTGCCCACGCTGCTCATCATCGGCCAGGCCGACCGCACGGTGGTGGGCAAGGCCCTCATCAAAGCCCCCAAAACCCTGGCCCAGATGGGCCAGTACCCCACCCTGGGCCGCCGCACTGCTGCCCAAATCAAAGGCGCAAAACTGGTGGAAATTGAGAAAGTGGGCCACATTCCACACCTGGAAGCACCGGCGCAGTTCTACAAGGCGCTGCTGGCCTTTCTGGGGTAAAGGCTACCTGGAGCGGTTAGGGTACGTTGTTTGGCACACGCACCGGAAGCCGATGGTAGGTGCTGGTCCAGTATAGCGGCCTCGGGCTTTTATAGTGCAGGCAGAGAGTGAGTCACGGTAGCTGCCGCCTTTGGTAAGGCCGGCTTCCTGCACCATTTCGGCTACGTTTCCCAGTTGCTGATACAGGCCAAAATCATTCGGCGGCCCCTGCCAGGCATACCCCGGCGTAGGCAGGCTCAAAAAATAGGGCTCCGCCTGGGCATAGTTTATCCAATCTCGCGTGGGCCGGCTGCGATTGTAAGCTCTAGGAAGTGTTAACAGTCACGCAACCAAAGGACGGTTGCGGCCAAGTGAATAAAGGCCAAAAAATGCGCATCCAAT
>NZ_BAAGWC010000051.1:0-8463 GCF_054780555.1 Hymenobacter daeguensis | reverse complement strand
CCCGGCCGGGCCGGCTGGCGCTGGTGCGCTGCCCGGCCCCTGCCCGCACCGCGCAGTGGCTGGCCCGCCTGCGGCGGCTGGAGGGCAGCTCGCCGGCTTTCACCAAAACCGGGCCCTACGAGGTGCACCCGGTGGGTTTTTCGGAAGCGGCGGTGCTGGGGCCGCTGCTGGCCCCGGCGCAGCCGCAGGCCGTGGGCGTTCTGGCCCAGGCGGGGGTGCTGGTGGGCAATTACCTGGTGTTGTCGGATGAGCTGACCATCAACGGCTACCTCGCCGATGTGGTGGCCGGCCGCACCTGGGCCCAAACGCCCGCCCAGGTTTCTTTTTTGCAGGAAACCCTGCCCCGTGCCCGGCTGGGCATCTTCGTGGATACGCGCAACAGCTGGAACGCCCTGCTCGGCATCCTCACCGAGGACCGCCGCGCCGGGCTGCTGCGCAACGAAGCCTTGTTCAAACGCTTCTCGCAGCTGGCATTTCAGCTGGTGCCCGCTGAGAATGAGGGCAGCCCCGACGCGCAGTATTTCACCCAGCTGCTGCTGCGGCACCCCAGCCTGGGGCCGGCCACGGCGCAGGCCGGCGGCGCGGCGGCCAACGGCCGGGTGCTGGCCTTCAAGCATCTGCTGCTGGGCGCGCCCACGCTGCTGCCGGCGCTGGGCACCCGCGTGCCGGCCGTGGTGGTGCAGGATTCGGCCCAGGTGCTGCACTACGTGTCGTCCGACAATGCCGTGCTGTGGTCCGATACGCTGGCCGGGCCGGCGGTGGGCCTCAGCCTGCTGCCCGCCGGGGGCGGGGTGCCGGGCGGGCTGCTGCTGGGGGCCGGCCACCGCCTGCACCTGCTCGGCAACGAAGGCCAGGCCGTGCTGCCCTTCCCCCTCAACCTGCCCGACACCGAGCGCGTGGCGGCCCTGCTGGCCGGCGCGGCCGGCGCCGAGGCGCCGGCCCGCCTGCTGGCCGTCACGGCCGGCAGCGACCTGCTGCTGCTCGATGCCAAAGGGCACCTGTACCCCGGCTGGCAGCCCAAGCGGCTCGATTTTCCGCTGGCGGGTCGCCCGGCGGTGCTCAGCGTGAGCGGGCGCGACGTGGTGCTGGCCCCGCTGCAGAACGGCTACGTGTATGCCTTCGATGGCCAGGGCAACCTCTTTCCGGGCTTTCCGCTGAGCATGGGGGCCCGGCTGGCCGGCGATGTGCTGGTGCAGCCCGGCAGCACGCTGGGCCGCAGCCGCCTCACGCTCATCAACCAGCACGGCGAATTGATAACCTTCACCCTGGCCGGCGAAATCCTCAGCCGCAAGCGCATCGCCACCTGGAGCCGCACGGCCCGCTTCCGCCTCGTGCCCGACCAGCGGGGCCGCAGCTTCGTGCTCACCCGCGAAGACGGCAGCCAGCTTGATGTTTATCGGCCCGACCAAACGGCCCCGCTGCTCACCCAGCACTTCGTGACCTCGGGCGAGAAGCCCGTGCAGCTCTTCGATTTCGGCAAAGCCCACCAGGTGGTGGCCATCACGGAGCCGGGGCCGGGCCAGGTGTTTCTCTACGACAACAAAGGCCAGCTGCAGGGCGGGGCCGCGCTGCCCAGCACCGGCACCGGCATCGGCCTGAGCTACGATGCTACTTCCGACAGCTACCAGCTGGTACGCATCGTGGAGCGCGAGCTGCGCCGCACCGAGCTGAAGCTGGCGCAGCCGTGAGGCGGAGGGAAGTTGAATAAAACAAGAACGCCGTGCTGAGCGCAGCCGAAGCATCTCTACCGCTTCGGTGCAGTACCATTGAATTAGTTACGCGGTAGAGATGCTTCGACTGCGCCTCCGCTCAGCATGACCAGCTTTACTACAAGAAAATGCTCCCGTCGATGACTCCACCCTATTCCACCGGCCTCGTGGTCGGCAAGTTCTGGCCGCCGCACCGGGGCCACCAGCTGCTGCTCGAAACGGCCGCCGCCCAGGTAGCCGAGCTGGTGGTGCTGGTGTATGCCAATCCGGATTCGGCCACGCAGCCGGCGGCGGTGCGGGCGCAGTGGCTGCGCGAGCTGTACCGGGGCGATGAGCTGGCCGACGGCCCGCGCATCGGCCGCACGCTGCTGCGCGTTTTCGCCCTCTCAGCCCAGGCCGATGGCGTGCCGCCCGATGCGGCCGACGACTTCACGCACCGCGAATTTGTGCGGCAATGGCTGGCCCGGCAGAGGATAAAAGTTGAGGTGGTTTTCAGCAGCGAAGCCTACGGGCCGGGCTTTGCCGCCCACATCGGGGCTGCCCACGTGGCCGTGGATGTAGCCCGCCACACGGTGCCGGTTTCCGGCACGCTGGTGCGCGCCAATCCGGCGGCCTACGCCCGGTTTCTGCACCCGCTGGTGGCCGCGCAGTTGGGCGTGGTGCCGCCGCCAGCGGTGCCCTACGCCGTGTTTCTGGGGGCCGAGAGCAGCGGCAAGTCAACGCTGTGCGCGGCGCTGGCCGAAGCCTGGGGCACCGAGTGGGTGCCCGAGTACGGCCGCACCCTGCACGAGCAGAAACAGGGCAACCTCGATTACGAAGACCTGCTTTACATTGCCCGCCGCCACGCCGAGCTGGAGGACGAAGCCGCCGCCCGGGCCCGCGGCGTGCTGTTCTGCGACACCAACGCGGCCACCACGGCGCTCTATTCCTACTACTATTTCCACCGCTGCGACCCGGCACTGCAGGCCATGGCGGCCGTGTGCGGGCAGCGCTACGCCCACACGTTTGTGTGCGCGCCCACGGTGCCCTTTGAGCAAGACGGCTGGCGCGGCCCGGAGGCGCTGCGCAGCTTTCAGCACGGCGCCATTCTGATGCAGCTCGACTTTTATGGCATCCCCTACACGCTGGTGACGGGCACGGTGGCCGAGCGGGTGGCGCAGGTGCGGGCAGCGCTGGCCGAACGGCCCTCTATCGGTTCGTGAGCCAGCCTTTGCGGTAGAAATAGTAGAGCTGCACCGTCACCACCAGGCCCATTATCAGTATCACGGTGGGATAGCCCCAGGGGCTGTAGAGCTCGGGCATGTTGAGGGGCAGGTAGTGGCCGTGGCCGTCGTCGCGCTGGAAGTTCATGCCGTAGAGGCCCACCACGAAGCTGAGCGGAATGAAGATGGTGCTGATGATGGTGAGCACCTTCATCACCTCGTTCATGCGGTTGCCCTGGTCCGACATGTAGAGGTCGGTGAGGGAGGAGATGTTGTCGCGGTAGCTTTCGGCCAGGTCCAGGGCCTGAATGGCGTGGTCGTAGGCGTCGCGGTAGAAGATTTTCAGGCTTTCGGGCATGATTTCCTCGGGCAGGCGCAGAATTTCCGCAATCTTGTCGCGCTCGGGGTACACCAGCCGGCGGAAGCGCACCACGTCTTTCTTGATGCGCAGGATGCGGTTGAGCAGGCGGCGGGGGCGGCGCTCGGCAAAAATGGCCTCCTCCAGCTCCTCAATGTAGTCGCCGATGGCGGCCATGGTGGGGTAGTAGTGGTCGAGCACCACATCGGTCAGCGCATAAGCCAGGTAGAGCACCGGCTGGCGGCGCAGGGTGCTGAAATTGGCCCGGATGCGCAGCCGCAGCGAGTCGAGGCAGTCGTCGTAGTCGTCCTGAAAAGAAAGAACGTAGTTGGGGCCGGTGAACAGGGAAAGCTGGTCGTCATCGACTTCGAGCAGGGCCGTAAAGTCGGTCATGCGCGACACCATGAACAGGCGGTTGTCGTCGAATACCTCCAGCTTGGCCCGCTGGTAGTCGTTGAGCACGTCCTCCATCTGGAGCGGGTGCAGGCCGAACTCCTGCATGAGCTGCTCCATCAGGGCCAGGTCGCCGTAGCCGCGCACGTCAATCCAGTGCTTGAGCTCGGGATGGGCCTTGAGGTAGTCAATCAGCTCGTCGTAGCGGTCGGTGTATTCGTTTTCTTCAAACACCGTGTCGCTGTACGACATCAGAAACAGGCGCGGCTTGAGGGCATTCTCGCGCACGTTGAGCGTGCCGGGGCGCTGGCCCACTTCCAGCTCGCGGGCCTGGCGGGTGGCCTCGCGGTCGGTGATGCTGAAGCCGGGGGCCATGGTGTCGTCGAGGGCCGGCGAGCGGTTGGGAGTGGGGGGGCTAAGCGGGTTCATGCAGGAGGAGCGAGGGCAAGAGCGGGCGCGTGATTGGGGCGCTTACGCATGGCAGCCCCATGAAGATGTGGTGAAGCGCCGGGCCCGCATGGTACACCGCGCGGCTGCCCGTAGCGGTGGGCAGGCGTTCCGTGCCGTACTTTGCCGGTTGAGCCACGACAGTAAGTGTGAAAAGTACGGATTCTTTGGAGGTAACCACCCCGGCGGCACCCGGCGCAGCCCCGGTGTATGCCGTGCAGGTGATGCCCGGCGACGCGGCCGGCCCGGCGCAGCCCCGCCTGCCGCTGGCCTTCGAACCGTTTCTGTACCTGCGGCCCGAGCACCAGGCGTTGCAGCCGGCCGGCGGGTCGGTGCTCAGCTTTTACCTCGAAAACCAATCAGTTGGCCGCACCGTGGCGCAGCTGCACATCGCGCTCCGGCCGCAGCAGGGCTTTGCTTCCAGCCCGGCGCAGGCCCCTTTCGGGGCGGTGCAGCTGGCGGCAGGCGTGCGCCAAAGCCAGCTGCACCACTTGCTGGAGGAAGCCGAAGCGCAGCTTACGCAGCGCGGCATCCGGCGGCTGGCCCTGCGCGGCTACCCCTTTGCCTACGACCCCGCCGGGGCCGCCGCCCTGGCCGAAACCCTGCGCCTGCGCGGCTACCGCGCGACGCTGGCCGAGCAGAACTACCACCTCGACCCGGCGCGCGACTACGAGGCCCACCTACACCCCTCCGAGCGCCGCCGCCTGCACAAGTGTCGCCGCCACGGCCTGCATTTTGAGCAGGAGCCGCCGTTTCTGCTGCCACTGGCCTACGAGTTTATTCAGCAGTGCCGGCAGGAGCGGGGGCAGGCGCTGTCGTTGCCCCTGGTGCGGGTGCAGGAGCTGTTCCGGCGCTTCCCGAAGGAGCATTTTCTGTTCTCGGTGCGCCAGCCCGACGGGGCGTGGGCGGCGCTCACCATTGCCATTCAGGTGAGCCGTGGGGTGCTGTACAACTTCTATCCGGCCAGCCCGCTGCGCTGCAATGCCCTGAGCCCGGTGGTGATGCTGAATGAGGGCCTGCATGCCTTTGCCCGGGCCAGCGGCGTGGCTGTGCTCGACCTCGGCACCTCCACCCTCGATACCGGCCCCAATGTGTCGCTGCTGCGCTTCAAGCGCCACCTGGGCGGCGTGGCCGGCCTGCGCCTGAGCTGGGAAAAGGCATTGTAGGGCGGAATAATAAACGGCACACGGCCCTCCCTGGTAAGGAGGGGGCATGTTCACGAAGTGAAAATGGAGGACGTTAGGGAACCCGGGGTGGTTTGGAACCGGTCCTAAATGGTTCGGAACTGGTCTTTAGTGGTTCCGAACCGGTTAGGAGAGGTGCGAAACCACTTCAGACCGGTTTCAGACCACCCGGCCGCCCTGCAACGCCACAACCACCCCGATTTTCACTTCGTGAAAATGTCCCCTCCTTGGTAAGGAGGGGAGTGTGCCGTTCTTTGCGGGGCATGGCACGACGCTCCTTCGGTCCTTCTCCCATTCGCGGCTTCGTGCGGGGCTCGCTGGGCACGGGCGTAGCGGTGGTGGCCCGGGCGGCCGGCTCGCTGGTCGTCAACAAGCTGTTTGCCACCCTTGCGCCGGCCGGCGGCCTCACCCTGCTGGCCCAGTTCCAGAACCTGATGGCCCTGCTCACCACCCTGCCCTACGACGGCGTGCAGGTGGGCCTGGTGAAATACCTCGCGCCGCTGCGGCCGGGCAGCCCGCGCTACCGCGCTTGGCTGGGGGCCGCCACGGTGCTCAATGCCGCCGCCCTGCTGGCCGGGGCCGGCGTGCTGGCCGTGCGGGGCCTGCCGGGCTGGGGCTGGAGCAGCCTGCTGGTGTTTGTGCTTGGCATTGGGCTCATTACCGGGCAGGCCATGCTGGGCGGCGCGCTGCTGGCGGCCGGGCGGCTGCGGGCCTACATCGGCCTGACGGTGGGGCTGGCCGCGCTGGGCACCGGCGCGGTGGCGGCCACGCTGCTGGGGGGCTTTTCGTTGCCGGTGGTGCTGCTGGCCTACCTGCTGGGGCAGGGGCTCACGCTGCTGCCGGCCCTGGGGCTGGCGGCCCGGGCGGGCCTGCTGCGCGGCCTGCGCCCGGCCGCCCCGCTGAGCCGGCTGGCCGTGCGCCGCCTCGGCCAGTTTCTGCTGATGGCCGTGAGCACGCTGCTCTTTGGCAAGGCCGTGGACTACGTGCTGCGCGACTACCTGCTGGAGGCTTTCGGCCCGGCCCGCACCGACCTGTGGCAGGTGGTGGCCAAGCTCTCGGATAACTACACCATGGTGTTCGGGGCCGTGATGAGCAGCGTGTTCTACCCCCGGCTGGCGGCGCTGGCCGGGCAACCACTGGCGGCGCGGCGCTACCTGCTGGGGGTGCTGGGGCTGCTGGCCCCGGTGCTGGCCGGGGGGCTGGGGCTGCTTTTCGCCTGCCGCAGCTGGCTGCTGCCGCTGCTGTTTGCGCCCCGGCTGCTGGCGGCGCAGACGTTTCTGGCTCCGCAGCTGGTGGGCGACTGGGCCAAGTTCCTCAGCTGGGTTTTCATCTTTCAGCTCACGGCGCAGGCCCGCACGGGGGCCTACGTGGCGGTGCAGGCGGCTTCGGCGGGGGTGTTTGCCGGGCTGCTGGCGCTGCTGCTGCCGCGCTACGGGCTGCAGGGCGCGGTGCTGGCCCACGCCGGGCGCTACGGGCTGCTGCTGCTGGCCTGCGGCGGGTGGGCGCTTCGCTTGATGAGGAATGAGGAATGAGGAATGGTTTCCTTTGTGCCTGCTGAGCCATGCCCGATTCCCCATTCCCCATTCCGCATTCCGCGCTCAATGAAGCGCCCCGCGTCACCATCGTGGCGCTCTGCCACAACCACGCGCCTTTCCTGCGCGAGGCGCTGGATTCCATCCTCGCCCAAACCTACCCGCACCTGGAAGTGTGGCTGGTGGACGATGCCAGCACCGACGGCAGCCCCGAAATCCTGCGCGAATACGCGGCAGCAAATCCCAGCTGGCGCACCTTGTTTCTGACTGAAAACGTGGGCAACTGCCGCGCCTTCAACCAGGCCTTTCGCCAGAGCCGGGGCGAGTTTGTGATTGACTTCGCTACCGACGACGTGCTGCTGCCGCTGCGCGTGGCGCAGCAGGTGGCCCAGTTTCAGGCGGCCGGGGCAATGGTAGGGGTAGTGTACTCCAACTGTGAATTGATGGACGAAGCCAGCCGCCCGCTGGGCCTGCACCACCGGCCCGCCGGCCCCGGCCAGCTAATCCCCGTGCCCGCCAGCGGCTGGGTGTTTGCCGAGGTGCTGCGCCGCTACTTCATCAGCACGCCCACCATGATGATGCGCCGCGCCTGCCTCGACAGCCTGGGCGGCTACGACGAAAGCCTGACCTACGAGGACTTCGATTTCTGGGTGCAGGCCAGCCGCAGCTGGCAGTTTCAGTACCTGGACGAAGTAACGACCCGCAAGCGCAAGCACCCGCGCAGCATGAGCGCCCGCGCCTACCGCCGCCACGACCCGTACCTGGCCTCCACCATCCGCGTCTGCGACAAGGCCCTCGACCTGTGCCGCAATTCCCTGGAGCGCGAAGCCCTGGCCACCCGCCTGCGCTGGGAGATGCGCCAGGCCCTGCGGCACCGCCACGCCGCCCAGGCCCGCGAGCTCTATGCGCTGCTATGCCTCACCGGCCACCGGCGGCCGCTGGACCGGTTGTTCGGCCTGCTGGCTGGTCTGCCGTTGGGGTAGTAGCGCGAACGTTGTAGTTCGCGTCCGCACGCCGTTCGAACAATGGACATTCCGGGGGCGCGAACTACAACGTTCGCGCTACTTACCTCGCACCTCCCGTTCTTGCGGCCATGAACTGGCTTTTGGCCCCGCGCCTGCGCATCCTCCTGCTGCCGCTGCTATTGAGCGCGGCTACCGTGCTGGGCCTCGGCAGCTACACCGAAACCAGCGACGACCAGACGCTGGCCTGGCTGTTTTCGGGCGTGCTGGCGCTGCGGCCGGTGCCCTCGGTGCCGCTGTACCTGCACGGCTACGGGCATGTGCTGGCGGCGGCATACACGGCCTGGCCCGACGTGGCTTGGCTGGGCTTGCTGCTGGGCGGGCTGCTGGCGGCGGCCACGGTGTTGTTTTTCGCGGTGCTCGACCGGCTGCTGCGGCCCCACCTGCGGCCGGGGCCATTGGCGCTGGTATCAGGATTGATTTTCGGGCTGGGCTGGCTGGAGCATTGGTTCTGGTTCAGCCACGCACGGGTGGCGCTGCTGCTGGCGGGGGCGGGGGTGCTGTATGCGGCGCAGCGGGCGGGAAGGCGCGGGGCCTTGCTGCTGGGGCTGCTGGCGTTGGGCGCGGCCTGGGCGGTGCGGCCCGGTCTGGCCGTGTTGGGCGCGGCGGCCGTGGT
>NZ_BAAGWC010000050.1:0-9641 GCF_054780555.1 Hymenobacter daeguensis | reverse complement strand
GGCGGGGCCTGCACCGGCAGCGGCGGGTGGGGCAGCATGCTGGCTGGAAAGCCCCGCCGGGCGAGGTGGCGCGTGCGGCGGCGGCGGAAAAAAAGCGCCAGCGCCAGCCCCCAGATAAGGAGCGGCCGGCGCCTGCCAGTGGCCGGCGGGCGCGGGCGCGTTGATGCCGGTGGGCCACTGGCTGTGGCCGGGCGCGGCGGGCATGCTGGTAACGGACCGGACAAGCCCGGCTTTTTCGTTGCGGGGTGCGGCGGCCACGGCGGCCACGGCAGCAGGCGTGGCCGCCCAGAAAGAAGGGGCCGCCGGCTCAAGGTCGGACAGGCCGACGATGCGTGAGAGGGGGGCGGACGCGGGCAGCAGCTGCACGCCGGGCCGGGCTACAGCAGTAGCGAGCGCATCGGCGGGGGCTGTGGGGGCGGGGGCTTCAGTAGTATCGGCAGCGGGAGGGGCCGCCGCCGTGGCCGGCTCCGGCAGGGCTTCTGCCGGAAGGGGGGCCGGGTTTTCGTCGGCCGGCAGGTGGGGGTAGAGCGCCACCACCGGGTGCCGGGCAGCCAGCTGGTACACCAGCGGCAGGGTGGGGGGCAGGGCCGAGCCGCCGAGCACGGCCACTTGCGGGTCGGCATCGTCCCAGGCCAGCAGCAAGACGGAGAAATCGGGCGGGGTCATGGACAAAGCAGAGGGAGGAAATGCGGCCTGCCAGCGGCGGGGTGGACAGCTCGGCCGTGAATTAACCCCCAATGCTACGGCAGCGGGGTCGTATTTGCCGAAAAAACCCTTTGGCCGGGCGCAGAAAAAAGTAACTTGCACACTTGCGCTGCATGCCGAAAACCCGGCCCGACATTGTTTGTCTAATTTTTTGAGGCGTTTGCCTTTTGCTTAGAACTACTTTATGAATTCGATTCAGGAAAATAACTACATGGTGAACGACCTGGCGGCCAAGAGCCACCAGGAGCATTATCCCGGCGAAGTCATTCGCGCCGAAGAACTCAACAACCACCGCTTCCTCTTCAATTGCCAGAACGGCGTGCGCCTGCTGCTGCACGTGCTCAGCGACAAAATCCTGCGCTTCCGCTACCTCACCGACGGGCCGCTGAACCCCGATTTCTCCTACGCCGTGCCCGCCGACGCCACCACGCGCATGGCCCCGGCCCTGGTGGAGTTCCGCGAAAAGCCCGACCACTACCGCCTCACCACGGCCCGCCTCATCTGCCTGATTCAGAAGGATAACCTGCGCACCCGCGTGCTCGACCGCTCCGGCACCATCCTGAGCGACGACGAGAAGGGCTTCCACTGGGAGTACGACTACGACACCGGCAACGACATCGTGAAGATGAGCAAGCAGGTGCCCGCCGGCGTGCATTACTACGGCCTCGGCGACAAGCCCGACAACATGAACCTGCGCGGCAAGCGCTTCACCAACTGGGGCTCCGACACCTACGGCTACGTGAAGGGCACCGACCCGCTCTACAAGAATATCCCGTTCTACCACGTGCTGCACCAGAAAATTGCCCACGGCATTTTCTTCGACAACACCTTCAAGGCCAGCTTCGACTTTGCCTGCGAGCGCGCCGACGTGACCAGCTTCTGGGCCCAGGGCGGCGAGCTGAACTACTACTTCATCTACGGCCCCACCCTCATGGAGGTGGCCCAGGAGTACACCCTGCTCACCTGCCCGCCCGAGCTGCCGCCCCTCTGGACGCTGGGCTACCACCAGTGCAAGTGGAGCTATTTCCCGGAGAGCAACGTGAAGGAAATCACGTCGGGTTTGCGGGATAGAAAAATCCCCTGCGACGCCCTCTACCTCGACATCGACTACATGGAAGGCTACCGCTGCTTCACCTGGAGCAAGGCGCACTTCCCCGAGCCCAAGCGCATGGTGCAGGAGCTGGCCCAGGACGGCTTCAAAACCATCGTCATCATCGACCCCGGCATCAAGATTGACCCCGACTATTCGGTGTACCAGGAGGGCATTAAAAAAGGCTACTTCTGCCGCCGCGCCGATGGCCCGCTGATGAAGGGCTCGGTGTGGCCCGGCCTCTGCAACTTCCCCGACTACACCAACCCCGAGGTGCGCGAGTGGTGGGCCGGCTTGTTCAAAGAGCTCATTCAGGACATCGGCGTGAAGGGCGTGTGGAACGACATGAACGAGCCGGCGGTGTTCGAGAAAGGCACCTTCCCGCCCGATGTGCGCTTTCACTACGACGGCCACTGGGCCTCGCACCAGAAGGCGCACAACATCTACGGCATGCAGATGGCCCGCGCCACCAACGAGGGCGTGAAGCGCTTCAGCTACCCCAACCGGCCCTTCACCATCACGCGCAGCACCTACAGCGGCGGCCAGCGCTACTCCTCGGGCTGGACCGGCGACAACATTGCCAGCTGGGAGCACCTCTGGCTGGCCAACATCCAGTGCCAGCGCCTGAGCATCTCGGGCTTCAGCTTCATCGGCTCCGACATCGGCGGCTTCATCGACACGCCCACCGGCGAGCTCTACGCCCGCTGGATTGCCCTGGGGGCCTTCCACCCGTTCTTCCGCACCCACTCCTCCGGCGACCACGGCGACCAGGAGCCCTGGAGCTTCGGCGACGAGGTGACCGACCTGGCCCGCTACTTCATCGAGCTGCGCTACCGCCTGCTGCCCTACATGTACACCGCCTTCTGGCAGTACGCCACCCAGGGCACGCCCATGCTGCGCCCGCTCACCTTCCTCGACCAGAACGACACCGAAACCTACCTGCGCATG
The DNA here is from genome assembly GCF_054780555.1 of Hymenobacter daeguensis. Lineage (NCBI taxonomy): Bacteria > Pseudomonadati > Bacteroidota > Cytophagia > Cytophagales > Hymenobacteraceae > Hymenobacter > Hymenobacter daeguensis. Next base: position 6,898 of record NZ_BAAGWC010000050.1, on the reverse strand, counting down.
GCCGAGTTCGGCCTCGGCGACCACCTGCTGGTGTGCCCCATCACCACGCCCGGCGCCGATGGCCGCTGGATGTACCTGCCCCGCGGCGACTGGTTTTACTACTGGACCGACACGCCCCAAACCGGCGGCAGCGAAGTCTGGGCCGCCGCCGACCTCACCCGCATTCCGCTCTTCATCAAGGCCGGGGCCGTGGTGCCCATGCAGCCCGTGATGCAGTACGTGGGCGAAAAAGTGGTCGAAGAGCTCACCCTGCACGTGTACTACAAAAACGGCACCGCCGAGAGCGTCCTCTACGACGACGGCGGCGAGGGCTACGCCTACCTCGAAGGCCAGAAAACCGTGCGCCGCTTCACCGTCACCGGCTCCGCCACCGACCTCGTCCTCACCCAAACCATCGAAGGCGACTACGCGCCCAGCTACGCCACCTACCGCGTGGTGCTGCACGGCGTGGCCGGCGCCATCGCCGTCGCTGCCGACGGCCAGGCTGCCGAAGTAACCGACGCCACGCTGGAAACGGGCCTCACCCTGCCCAGCCTCGTGGTGCCCGTCAGCTTCGGCGAGGTGCGCGTGAACGTGGTGCCGGCTGGGGCGGGGAAGGGGGAGGTGCCGGTTGCCTAAATAATGGCGCGAGGTTCTGTCGTGTACTATTGAGCAAAGACACTCCTCCTTTTTGAAGCCACCGGAAAAAATTTGAGAAAGATGGAAGATGATATGCATTCAATAACTCCCACGACTTTTGACACCGAACTCATAGAGCAATTGGGAACAGAAGCATTTCAATTGCAGAACCCAACCCCATTTTTCTCCTTAATAGAGCGACAGCTGCCCATAGTTGGTAGTATGGCAACAGGAGGCGAATTGCTTTGCGCAAAAGCAGATGCCACTTCCAACGATTGGATTGAAATGGTAAGGTCAGCAATAGTTAACTGTGTTGAGCCTCGTTCTCACCAAGACTTATCAGTTGTGGTGGTAGGTGATAACATGATAAACTATGCTTATGCCCTGCGGTATAGTTGTTTTGTTGACTATCTATGGGACTTTTTCTCCATACCACAAGATACTTATGTTCTCTTGGAGGCAAACAAATTATGCTTTCAATACACTTTTGAAGACGAGCTATTCATCTATCTATTAAACTAAATTCTACTGTCGCAGCACCAGCAAATGCCACCTGAAAACCACAACAGGGCACCCCACGGGGTGCCCTGTTTCGTTCCCGCCCACCCGGCCGCTACGACTGGGGCGGCCCCGGGGCGGCGGGCGTAGCGGGCGTGTCCGTCGCCACGTAGGCCGCGGGCTGGCAAGGCGGTGGCTGGCGCGCGTCTCCGACGCGCTGCCGATTGGGTTCGAGCCTCTGGCTCGGGTCGTGGTTGCGTTGGAGGTAGTGTTGCCATGCCCGAGCCGGAGGCTCGACCCCAGTCGGCACGCGTCGGAGACGCGCGCCAGCAAAGACAGCAAAGAAGTTTGTTAGCTTCGTGCTTCGCCTAACCCCGGCTGGCGCGCGTCTGCGACGCGCTGCCGACTGGCTTCGAGCCTGTGGCTCGGGAATTGCAAACGTAAGCGTCCGAAACCCTACTCCGAGCCACAGGCTCGAACCTAGTCGGCACGCGTCGCAGACGCGCGCCAGCACGGGCAACGTAAGCCAGGACGCGTATCTTTAGCGAAACACCACCGCCTACCTGCCCGATGTCCGACAAATACACGCCGCGCAATCCCGATGGGCTGTATTTCTTGACGCTGACGGCCGTGGAATGGGTCGATGTATTCACCCGCAAAGAGTTCAAGCAAGTCATCGTCGATTCGTTGCGCTACTGCCAGCAGCACAAGGGGCTGGAACTGTATGGCTGGTGCCTGATGCCCTCGCACCTGCACCTGCTGGCGCGGGCGGCCGAAGGCTTCACACTAGGGCCAATTATCCGCGACTTCAAAAAGTTTACCACCAAAACCATCGTACGGCTGGTGCAGGAAGGCCCCGAAAGCCGGCAGGAGTGGTTGCTCTACCGCTTCGAGTACGCCGCCCGGCTCCTGCGCCGCATCGAGTCGCACAAGCTGTGGCAGGACGGCAGCCACGCCCTGGAATGCTATACCCTGGACTTCACGCGCCAGAAGCTGCACTACATCCACCAAAACCCGGTACAGGACTGGACCGTTGCCGAAGCCGAGCATTATGTGTTCAGCTCGGCCGGGGCGTATGCCGGTATACCCGGAATGCTGGACGTTTTATTTATTGACCGTTAGCGTTGCGCATTGCTGGCGCGCGTCTGCGACGCGCTGCCGACTGGCATCGAGCCTGTGGCTCGGATTGGGGTTTCGGACGCTTACGTTTGCAATGCCCGAGCCACAGGCTCGAAGCCAGTCGGCAGCGCGTCGCAGACGCGCGCCAGCCGGGGATGTACCAACCGCGCACGCCAGCCACCCAAAACCACAACAGTGCACCCCACGGGGTGCCCTGTTCCGTTCTTACTTGCCCGCCAGCTACAACCGGCCCGGCATCTTCGGGCCGCTGCTGGGGGCGGGCGCGTCGGTCACCACGTAGTCCCGTACTTGCGGGCGTCGGTGGTGGCGTAGAGGGCTTTGCCGATGGCGCAGAGGTCAACCAGTTTCTCGTAGAGGGCATTGCCGGCCAGGATGCGGACATCGGCGGCGCGGCCCCGGGCGGTTTCGGCGTCCTGCTGGTCGCCCAGCAGCTTCAGAAACTCGGCGGCCGAGGTGGCCAGCACGAAGAGGGGTCGTTGGGAGCATTGTCAACCGCTGGCTGCCATCTTTGGGGTTACCACCTTTCCTGTTCCTGCATCTGATGAAACTGTTGCTCCTGCCGCTGGCTTTTCTGCTCCATTGCTTCGCGCCGCGCCCGCCGCGCATCGACCTGAGCGGCTATGTGGTCTGCCAATCGGCCATGATGGAAGCCAGCTTCGACCGATTGACCACCTACGCCCGCACCCAGCACGACTGCCGCAACGGCGAAGTGGTGCTGGCCTTCGAAAAGCGCCTGAGCAAGCCTACTGAAAAGGCTGAATTTGAAATTGCCGATACGGTACACGTCAGAATGTCGGCCGCCCGCCAAATCCTGCACATCACCACTTGCAAAGGCAGCGCCGGCAAGCCCCGACTCTATTTCGTGCTGGCCACTGACACGCCCGACAACCCCCGATACCTGCGTCGCATCCGCCGCGCGTGGGGCCTGAATGCCCAGCACCAGCTAGTGCCCGTGCCCATAAAAACCATTGAGTGCCTGAACCCCGACTACGGCGCCGACTATGCGCCGGCCGTGGTGTGGATTGTAGCCGCAGGTGGCTATATTTGAGAACGGGCTGGCTGCCAGTCGCTTTCACTCCTTTCCCTTGCTGCTGATGCGTTCACGCTACTCCTTCCTGCTGCTGGCCCTGGCGCTGCCCGGTGCCGCCCTCGCCCAAACCGCGCCCGGCGCGCAGTTCACCGACTACCTGACCACGCGCCACAGCCGGCCGCACGTGGTGCTGGGCGTGCAGGCGGCCATGCCGGTGTTTTGGCGGGAGGCGGCCAAGCTGGACCAAACGATGGGCTGGGGCTTTCTGGGGGTGTTTGCGGGCGTGCAGCTCAATGCGCGCTGGACGGTGCAGGCGGGCGTCAGCGCCGATAGAATCAGCCATTCCTACGACATTATTCCCGGCGTTACGGTGCCGCCTGCGCCCGGCCAGCCCACGGGTTCGGGGCAGTTCAAGGAGTGGTTTGCGGCCGTGCCCGTGCAGGTACGCTACCGCTTTGGCCAGCAGCTGGCCCCGCTGTGGTCGCTCGAAGCCGTGGCCGGCCTCACGCCGCAGTGGCAGCAGTACGAAACCCGCGACGTGGCCGCGCTGCCCGGCCAGCCCCTTGCCGAAACCACCACCCGCGCCCGCACCACCAACCTCTACGCCACGGCTGGCCTGGCCGGCGTGCTGAGCGTGGGCCCGGGCGCCGAGGTGCTGTTCGAAACCGCTCTGAACCAGCGGTGTGCCAGCAGCGGCGCCCCCAACCGGAGCGCGGGCCTGGTGCCCACGGCCGGAGTAGGGTTCCGCTACCGGTTTGGCAGCCTGCCCCGGCACACCAGCTATTTGTAAGGCATCGCCCGTCTTATTGCTCTCTCACCTTCCGGTCTGTTGTTCATGAAACGCACTTCCACTTTCCTGCTTGGCTGGGCGCTGCTGGGCTGCTGCCTGGCCGCTCACGGGCAAACGGCCCCCGCCTCGCCGCCCCAAAATCCGTCGGTGAAAGCGCAGCCGGGCCCCAAAGTGGCCGCCCAAAAACGCTCAGCGTTTGCCACGCCCCTCATCAAAGACACGGCCGCCTTCGGCCGGAAGTTCCGCCGCTCCGGCCGCCCCGCCGACGCGGTGCCCAATCGCATCCGGCCAATGAAATAGGGTTGGCTTCATAACCGGTGCGCCGGCCGGGCAGGAGCAGGGGGCCACTAACGGCCGCGTTCGTGCTACTTTGGGGGCATTATTTGCGGCCTAACCCTGCATTTTATGCCCGGCACCACCATTCAAGCCATTAGTATCTACAAGCTGCTGGTGCCGCTGCGCGAGCCGTTCGTCATCTCCCTCGGGCCGCTGCTGGCGGTGGAAAACGTGGTGGTGGTGCTGCGCACGGCCGATGGCCACGTCGGCTACGGCGAGTGCAGCCCCTTCCTCACCATCAACGGCGAGAGTGTGGACACCTGCTTCATCGTGGGCCAGTATTTCGCCCCGAAGCTGAAGGGCCGCGACGCCCTGGACCTGGCCGGCAACCTGGCCGAGCTGGACCGCATCATCTACGGCAACAGCAGCATCAAAAGCGCCTTCGACATTGCCCTGCACGACATTGCCGCCCAGCACGCCGGCCTGCCCATCTACGAATTTCTGGGCGGGAAAAACGACAAAACGCTGACCACCGACATGACCGTGAGCCTCGGCCCGCCCGCCAAAATGCAGGCCGATGCCGTGCAATTTCAGCAGGAAGGCTTCCCGGCCATCAAGGTGAAACTGGGCGGGACGCTGGACGACGACGTGGCCCGGATTCGGGCCATTCGGGCGGGCATCGGCATGGAGCACCCGCTGCGCGTGGATGCCAACCAGGGCTGGGCCACGGCCGACCACGCCATTGCCGTGCTGCAGGCCCTGGGCGGGTTCAACATCGAGCACTGCGAAGAGCCCATTCTGCGCCAGCACTTCATGGAGCTGAGCCGGGTGCGGGCCGCCTCGCCCATCCCCATCATGGCCGACGAAAGCTGCGGCGACGAGCACGACGCGGCCCGCCTCATTCAGTTGCAAGCCTGCCAGATGCTGAACATCAAGCTGGGCAAGTCGTCGGGCTTCCACCGGGCCCGGAAAATTGCGAAGCTCGGCGAAGCCGCCGGCCTCACCCTGCAAGTGGGCGGCTTCCTCGAATCGCGCCTCGGCATGACGGCCGCCGCCCACCTGGCCCTCACCAACCCCGCCATCCACCACTGCGATTTCGACACGCCCCTCATGTTCACCGACGACCCCGTAGCGGGCGGTTTCCGCTACCGCCCCGGCGGCGTGATTGAAATGCCCACCGGCCCCGGCCTGGGCGCGACGATAGACGAAGTCTGGCTAAGGCGGGCCGAGCAGGTGCATTTTTGATGGCGACAGTTAATCCCAGCGGTTACGCTGCCATCCTGAGCACAGCGAAGGACCTTACCACGCCCGGACCTTTTGCGTTTGCTGCAAAGAGTTCAGGCGTGGTAAGGTCCTTCGCTGTGCTCAGGATGACAGGCAAAATAAGGTTACTGCACCACCAGCTTCTGGCTCACCAGGCCCTTGCCCGTGAACAGCTGCAGGGTGTAAAGACCGGCGGGCAGGGCGCTCAAGTCCAGCTCGCGCGAGGCAGTGGCCACGGCGGCCGCTTCGCGGCGCACCACGCGGCCCGTCACGTCGAGCACGGTGAGCGGGGCGGCCAGCAGGGCCGGCTCGGTGCTGCTGAGGGTGTAGCGGCCAGTGGGGCTGGGGTTGGGCGCGGCCGTGACGGCGGCGTTGAGGGCGGCGTTGCGGGTGGCCGTGGGCGTGAGGCCCAAGTCAATGTCGTCGATATAGACCGCCGTACCCGTGGTGATGTGGCGGGCAATGCCGGACACGAACATCAGGTGCACCGAGTCGGGGGTGGCGGCCGAGAGGTAGGTGACCGGGAACGAGGCCAGCGTGTAGGTGGCCGAGGGGTTGGTGAGCACCTGCGTCACGTAGCCCACCGTTTGGGAGGCCCCGTTCACGGTGGCCGTCAGCTCCAGCTGCACGTAGGCCGAGTCGGCCACGGCGTTGGTGCCGGCCAGCTTGTAGTAGAACTGCAGGTTGGCCGGGCGGCCCGTGAAAGGCACGCCACCCAGCGAGTTGGTGGAGCTGGTGGCCGCCCGGGGGCCCAGCACGAAGTAGCTGGAGTAGCCGCTGGCATCGGTTACGAGCTTGGCCGCGTAGGAGCCGCTGTGGGTGTCGGTGGTTTTGAGCAGGGTGCCGAAGCTGGCGGGCAGCTGCTGGCCGGCATCCTGGGCCACGAGGTCATCGTCGGTAATCCAGTTGGTGGGGGCTTCCACGCCGGTGCTCACGGCGGTGGTGCGGGTGGTCCAGGCCTCAAGGTCGAGGTTGGCCACGGACTGCGCCTGGGAAGCTCCCAGGCTGAGAATGCTGGCCCCGGCCGCCAGCGCAAAGCGGGTAATGGTTTTCATAGCGGAAACGCGTTAGAAAGTGAAAGAGTTGGCCAAACCTAGCGCACCGCTCATTTTTCAGTCCCTCACAATCGACAGAGCCGGGCGATAAGCCGACCAATCTGCCATTCCCGCATTGCCACCCGGGCCGGGGCGGCGCTATTCCACCGCCAGCCGCAGGGCCTGCCCGCCGCCGCGCACCACGTAGAGGCCCGGCCGCAGCCCGGCCGGCAGCACCAGCTCCAGCGG
>NZ_BAAGWC010000049.1:0-15610 GCF_054780555.1 Hymenobacter daeguensis | reverse complement strand
GCCGGGCTACAGCGGCGCCAACCGCGCCCGCTGCGCGGCCGTCAACATTTGCCCCATGACGCAACATAACCACTGTTAACAGTTCCTAATGCGTACAAGCACGCTTTTCAGGGCCTTGCCCAGGGCCACCTGCACGTTTCCTTCGCCGGCCGGCCCACCGGCTTTCAGCTCACCATCACCGATGACGGGGCCGGAATGCCGGCCCAGGACGCGCCGGCGAAGGCATACTCCCTAGGTATGCAGTTGGTCCGCACGCTCACCAAACAGTTGAAAGCGAGCTGTCGGTGACTCGTTCCTTTCCCACGGGCACGCACCTGGAGGTAACTCGTGAATGACGAGGCCTCCGGTGTGGCCCTTATCCCACCCTATGTCTACCATTCTCATAGTTGGAGATGAATTGCTTATTGCCGCCGAGATAGAACACACGCTGGTGCAACTGGGGCACACTCCGCTTGAATCCGTCGACAACAGCGATGAGGCCCTGCGCGTGCTGGCCACGCAGCCCGTGGAACTGGTGCTGATGGACATCAATATTGCCGGCGACTGCGACGGCATCGCGGCGGCCCTGCTCATCCGGCGGCAGTTCGCCATTCCCGTGGTGTTTCTCACGGCCCGCTCCGACGCCGACACCCTGAACCGGGCCAAGCTGGCCCAGCCCTACGGCTACCTGGTCAAGCCCTTCACCGATGATTCCCTGCGGGTGCAGGTGGAGCTGGCCCTCTATAATGCCTACCAGGCCGGGCCCACCGGCCCCGTCTCCGATACGGCGAATGCCGTTGGCACGGAAGTGCTGGGGCCGGCCGAGTGGTGCCCCAAGTTCAGAGACTACCTGTTCGTACGCAAGGGCTCCGGTCATGTCAAGGTGCTGCTCGCCGACATTCTCTACTTCGAGGCGCTGCAGAACTACGTGCACATGCACACCGTGCGGGAGAATTTCGTGTTCGACCCCACGATGAAAGAGCTGGAGCAGAAGCTGCCCGACCAGTTTTTCAAAACCCACCGCTCCCACATCGTGAACCTGGACCACGTGCAGGCTTACGAGGAAAGCAGCGTGCTGCTGGGCAAGGAGTACGTGCCCGTCAGCCGCTCGTGCAAAGACGAGCTGAAAAACCGTATTCACTTAGTAGGATAATCTGATTTTTTGCTGCGGAGACCACCGAGCGTGTGAACCTATTGAACCCACACTTCGGCTCAACAGACGGCTTGGTATAATGACCTATTTTCTCGCCCCTTGCAACGCTTGCATCTTTTTGTGAGTATCAGGCATTTCCCCGAACTCCAGCGCCTTTATTAGGCTGCCGCTGATTGACGGCCACTGAGCCCGTCAATCAGCGGCAGCAGCAAGCCGCGGCGAACTACTACTCCGCGGCAAACTGCTCGGCCGCGATTTGGCCCAGGTGGTAGCCAAAGCGCAGCTCCAGGTCGCTGGGCTGCTGGAAGCCCAAGGCGGCCAGCCGGCCCCATACAGCCTGCACCTCGGGCCGGGCGGCCAGCTTCTGGAAGGTGGCCAGCGATTCCTCAATATCCTGGGGGTAGGGCGCGCCGGCGGTGCGCTTGTTGACCAAGGCCTTGGTTTCGGCGATGGCTACACCCTGGTAGGTGCTGATGCGGATGGCCAGGTCGTTGACAAAATCGTCCAGCTCGGCATCGGGCAGGGCGCGGTTAATCCAGCCGTACTGGGCGGCGGTGTCGGCGTCGAAGTCGTTGCTGCCCACCAGAATTTCCAGCGCCCGCGAGCGGCCCGCCAGCAAGGGCAGGTATTCCAGGCCGCCGCCGCCGGCTACCACGCCGGCGCCCACCTCAATCTGGCAAAACAGGGCTTTTTCGCGGCTGGCAAAGCGCATGTCGCAGGCCAGCACAAACTCCGACCCGTTGCCGCGGGCCCGCCCCCGAATGGAGGCAATGCTGATGACCGAAGAAGTATGCAGGCGGTTGGACACATCGGTCCACTGGTTGACCCCGAGCTTGCCCGAGACGGCCGCTACTTCTGACCCGCGCATCACGTCGTAGTGGGAGATGAAATAGTCCTCGTTGGCGCTGTCGAATACAATGACTTTCAGGTCTTTGTCGGCCTCCACCTGGTCCATGAGCTGCTGCATACCGGTTATCATCTCGGGCGTGAGCAGGTTGATGGGCGGGTTGTCCAGCGTCACGCGCCAGAAGGAGGCGCTGTGCTTGGTGAGGGTCATGGGCGCATGGGCCATTTTCTCCACCGAAAGGGGTTTTTTGGTGAGTTTCATGAGGGTTTTTTCAATAAAAAGTGGGGGTTGTAAAACATTGAGGGACAAGACTAGGAGTGCGTAGCCGCCCCGGCCCTATGCGCGGCGGTGGGCAAGGCGCGCAGCCAGTCCAGCACCAGGGCGGCGTCATCGGGCCAGCCGGGCTGGCCGAGCAGGCCGTGGCTGCGGCCCGGCAGCTCGCGGTAGGTGGTCAGGGAGCCGGCGTGGCGGTAGCGCCGGTAATTGGCGCGGTTGAGGGCGGCGGGGATGAGGCGGTCGGCCCCGCCGGCCAGGAAAAGCAGCGGTGCGTGCGGCCGGCCAAAATCAACCCGCGCCGACCAGCTGAGCGCCTGCCGCAGCAGCCGCTTCGACTCGGGCGTGACCAGCTGCTCGTAGTTCGCCCGCTGCTGCGTAGGCGGCAAGTCGTTGGCAATGAGTAGCTGCCACTGCGCCAGCGAGAGCATGAACGTGGTGCGGGCCGACGAAAGCAGCCCCAGCATCGGCCACACCGCCCGCAGAAACGACCAGCGCAGCGACACCACGCCCAGGGGCGGCACCGACTCGATGGCCACCCCCGCCGCCGCCAGGCCCTGCTGCACCAGCAGCTGCACCAGCAGGCCGCCGTAGGAATGCCCGATGAGGATGGGCGGGGCCGGCAGCCGGCCAATCAGGTCCACGTACACTTGCAGCACGTCGACCAGGCCGTTGGCGGCAATGGGCGAGTGCGGGTGCCGGCGGCGCAGCACGGCGGCCGGGGCCGCTTTGTGCGGCCAGTCAGGCGCGTAGCACGCGTAGCCCTGGCCCTCGAAAAAGGCCCGCCAGTGGTCCCAGCAGGCACTCGTGACGAACGCGCCGGTGACGAAGACAATAACAGGACGAGGGGGAGCGAACGGCATGGCGAGGTCAGGTAAAAAGGGTAAGGGCAGTACGCAGCCCCGGCCGCGCGGCAAAGCCCCGGCTACTGCAGCAGCATCAGCTGGCCCGAGTGGTAGGCTAGGTGGTTGGTACGGCTGAGCAGCACGCTGAGCTTGTTGCGGTGGGGCTGCTGGGCAAAATCGGCCTCCGATACGGCCGCGTGCCGCTCAAACCAGGCCGCCACGGGCAGCTGCTGCATGCCGGCCAGCAGGCGGTCGTGCACCTCGGGCCAATACTGGCGCAGCTCGGCCAGCGAGGCCATCGGCAGGCCGGCCCGGTCGGGGTGGTGCATAAACGCCGCATCCAACTCGGGGTGCAGCCGGGGGCCCAGGCCCAGCAGGGGGCTCAGGTCGTCGTGGTAGGCCAGCAGGTGGCCCACCAGGTAGATGCCCCGGTTTTTGCCGGGCGCCACTTCCCGCAGCAGCAGCTCGTCGGGAAAGGTGGCCAGTAGTTGCTGCACGCGCTGGGTGCGGTCGGCCCAGGCTTTCAGGGCGAGGGAGAGAAACAGAGAATCGTGTTGCACGAAGTGGGGAAAAGCAAGAAGTGAAAAATGACAGCAGAAAAGCGTCGGTAGAAAAACGGACAGCAACCCAGCCACCGGCTGGCCCAGAAGCCCGGCCTAGTCGAGGGCGGGCGGCGGCGGGCCGGCCTCGGGGGCCGAAGCCGGCAGGCGCCCCAGCAGCAGCGCCGCCAGCAGCAGGCAGGCCACGTCCAGCCCCAGGCCCACCCGGAACGCCGGCAGGTAGCTGGCGGCCTGTCCCGGCTGCCATAGCGAGAAGAACACGCCCCCGATGAAGGTAACGCCCAGCGCCGAGGCCGCCTGCTGGCAGGTGGCGTACACCCCCGCCGCCCCGCCGGCCAGGTGGGCCGGCAGCCCGCGCATGGCCACGTTCACCAGCGAGGGCATGACCGAGCCGCTGCCTAGCCCGTAGACCAGCAGCAGGCCCTTGAGCCCGAGCAGGGAAGCGGCAAACCCGGGCGCCCACCCCAGCTGGCCCAGCAGCGAAGCGCCCATCAGCAGCAGGCCGAACTGCAGCAGCCGCCGGCCAAAGCGCGCGATGAAGCGAATGGATAGGTAGGACGCCACCAGAAACCCGGCCCCAAAAAAGACGAACGTGGTGCCGGCCGCCCGGGCGCCTACCCCCAGTCCGCTTTGCAGGTACACGGTGCTTATGAGCAGAAACGAGTTGTGGACGCTGAAAAAGAACACGAGCGTGCCCAGCCCCAGGTTGAAGGAGGGGTAGCGAAACAGGCCCACGTCGAGCAGCGGGTTGCCGCCCCGCCGGCGCAGGGCCACCTGCTGGCGCCCAAACCAGCCCAGCAGCCCGGCCCCGGCCAGCAGTAGGGCCAGGCTCCAGGCCGGCCAGCCCAGCTCGCGCCCCACGCTCAGGGGGTAGAGCACGGCCCCGAGGCCGGCCGTGAGCAGCAGCACGCCGCCCAGGTCGAAGCGCTGGGCCGGGTTGCGGCCGGTATCGGGCAGCAGGCGCCAGGCCGCGCCCACCGCCAGCAGGCCAATGGGCAGGTTGACCAGAAACGTGAGCCGCCAGCCCGCCACGCCCCAGTCGGTACCCACCAAATAGCCGCCTAGCAGCTGCCCCAGCATCGAGGCCAGGCCTAGGGTGATGCCGTAGTACCCGAAGGCGCGGTTGCGGGCCTGGGCTTCGGGAAAGCTCACCTGAATGAGGGCAATGGTCTGCGGTAGCATGGCCGCCGCGCTCACGCCCTGCAAGAAGCGGTAGCCAATCAGCTGCCTGATGCTGGGGGCCAGCCCGCACAGGCAGGAAGCCAGCGTGAAAGCAGCCAGCCCCCCGATAAACAGGCGCCGCCGGCCGTACTGGTCGCCGGCCCGCCCGCCGGTGATGAGCAGGGCCGAGAAGCCCAGCAGGTAGCCGGCAATGACCAATTCCAGGTCGGCGCCGGTGGCGTGCAGGTCGGCCCGGATGGCGGGCAGGGCCATGTTCACGATGAACACGTCGAGCACCGAGAGCAGCGGCGCCGTCAGAATGACGAGCAGCAGGCCCCACGGGTGGGTAAGCGCGAGGGCCGGGGTAGCAGGGCCTGGGCCCGGAGGATGCAGGGCCTGGCTCATAAGTCGGTGGTAGCTAAAACCCGGGCCGCGCCCTCCTGCAGGGCCTGCCAGGCCAGGGCCACGTCGGCGTCCTCGGTGCGCCAGTTGGCAAACGCGGCGCGCAGGCCGGGCCGCCCGTGCAGCACGGTGGGCGTGAAAAAAGCCCGGCCGTCGTCGCGCAGCCAGCGCTGCAGCCGCGCCAGGGCGGTGGGGTCCTCCGCGCCGGGCCCGCGCAGCGTGAAGCACACCACGTTGAGCCGGGTGGGCGCCAGCAGGGCAAACTGCGGCGAATCGGCCAGGTACTGGCTCAGCTGCCGGGCCAGCCGGCAGTTGCGCTCCACCAGCTCGCGGTAGCCGGCGCGGCCGTAGGCCAGCAGCGTGCACCAGGCCGGCAGGGCCCGGAACCGGCGCGAGTTTTCGGGCGTCAGGTGGTGAAAGTCGGGCGCGTCGAGGGTGGCGGCGGGCAGGTAGCTGGCGCTGTTCTGAAACACTGCCACCTGCAGCGCCCGGTGCTCGGGGCGGGTGTAGAGCATGGCCGCGTCGTAGGGCACGTTCAGCCACTTGTGGGCGTCCACGGCCACCGAGTCGGCGTGCCCGATGCCGCGCAGCAGGGGCGCGTAAGTGGGTGAGCAGGCCGCGAAGCCCCCGAACGCCGCATCCACGTGCAGCCAGAACGGGTAGCGCTGCTTCAGCGCGCCCAGGGCCTGCAGGTCGTCAAAATCGACGGTGTTGACGGTGCCGGCGCTGGCCACCACCACAGCCGGCTGGCCCGCCAGCTGCTCCAGCGCCGCTTCCAGGGCCGCCACGTCCAGGGCTTCGCGGCCACCGGGCAGGCTGGGCACTAGTTGGATGCTGTCGCGCCCCAGCCCCAGCATGGCCAGACTCTTGTACACGCTCGAGTGCGGGGCCGCGCTCAGCACGGGCAGCGGCCCCAGGCCCTGGCTGCCGGCCTGGGCCACGTCGACGCCCCGCCGGTGGCCGGCCCACTGCCGCGCCAGCGCCAGCCCCACGAAGTTGGCCATGGTGGCCCCGGTCACGAAGCAGCCGGCAAAGTCGGTGGGCAGGCCCAGCAGCTGCTGCAGCAGGGCCAGGGTTTCGCGCTCCACGTGGGTGGCCACCGAGTCGCCGGTGGCGGCCAGGTTCTGGTCGAAGGCACTCACCAGCCAGTCGCCGGCCACGGCGGCGGGGGTAGCGCCGCCCAGCACGTAGCCGAAGTAGCGGGCGCCCGCGCTGCCGCTCAGTTCGGCCGCGTAGGTGCGCATAAAGTCGGCCAGCGCCGCCGGCCCCCCGGCGCCCTGCTCGGGCAGCGTCCGAAACGGCCGGTCCGTGGGGCGCACGGCCGCCGGCCGCGTGGGCAGCCCGGCCAGAAAGTCGGTGGCCGCCTGCTGGGCCTGCGTCAGCAGCGCTGCCAGGCCGTCTGCATCGGCTTGCAAAAGGTCGTTCATGGCTAGTGGGCAAGAAAGGGAGGGGTAGGCGCGGCCCCGAGGGTTAGCCGGTACACGCGCGAGTTCCGGTCGGGGTAGCGGTAGGCGGCGGGCAGGGTGCGCGTATCGGTGACTTCCTCAAAGCCGTTGCGCTCGTAGAAGCGGTGCGAGGCCGTGGCCACGGCCGGTGTATCGAGGTAGATAGTCGCGAAGCCCAACTGCCGGGCCACGGGTACAAGGTGGTCAAACAGCTGCTGCGCCACGCGGGCCGAGGTGCCGCGCCACTCCTTTTTCACGAACATCTTGCGCAGAATGCCCGTGCGCGCGTCCAGCCGCTGCAGGCCGATGGTGCCCACCAGCTCGCCGTCAGCTTTGGCCACCCAGAAGCCGCCGGTGGCATAAAAGGCCGCCAGGTCAAGCAGGTCGGGCTGCTCGTGCGGCGCGAAGCCCAAGTTGAATTCGCCGTTCTGGATGCCGAGCACGAAGGCGGCCACCCGCGGGGCGTCGGCCGGTTGCAGGGGTTCGATGGTCATGGGGTAGGAGCGGATGAGGGGAAAAGAAGTCAAGCCGCCGGGCTAGCAGCGCTCCAGGATGGTGGCAATGCCCTGGCCGCCCCCGATGCACTGCGTGGCCAGCGCGTAGCGCCCGCCCGTGCGCTGCAGCAGGCTGGCCGCCTTGCCCGTGATGCGGGCCCCGGTGGCCCCTAGGGGGTGGCCGATGGCGATGCCGCCGCCGTCCAGGTTCAGCCGGGCGGGGTCCAGGCCCAGCTCGCGCTGGCAGGCCAAGGCCTGGGCCGAGAAGGCTTCGTTGAGCTCCACCACGTCCAGGTCCTCGATGCGCAGGCCGGCGCGGGCCAGGGCCTTGCGCGTAGCCGGAATCGGGCCGATGCCCATCAGCTCGGGCGCCACGCCGGCCACGGCCACGGCCCGCAGCTGGGCCAGCGGCGTGAGGTGGTGGCGCCGCAAAAACGCCTCGCTCACCACCAGCACCGCCGCCGCCCCGTCGGTGAGGGGCGAGGACGTGCCGGCCGTCACGGTGCCGTCTTCCAGAAATGCCGGCTTGAGGGCGGCCAGCCCCTCCAAAGTAGTGCCGGGGCGCAGGCAGCCGTCCTGCGCCACCACCGTGCCGTCGGCCAGCGTCACCGGCACGATTTCCCCGGCAAAGGCCTGGGCCTGCCCGGCCGCGGCGGCCTTGCGTTGGCTCTCGGTGGCAAAGGCGTCCTGGTCGGCGCGGCCGATGCCGTACGCACGGGCCACGTTTTCGGCCGTGATGCCCATGGGCGTGTAGGCCTCGGGGCGCTGCTGTTGCAGCCGCGGGTTGCGGGAGGGGCTGAGCCCGCCCTGCGGCACCCGGGTCATCGACTCCACGCCGACGCACAGAAAGGCGTCACCGGCGCCGGTGGCAATACTGCCCGCCGCCATGTGAATGGCCGACATCGACGAGCCGCAGAAGCGGTTGATGGTGGCGCCGGCTACGGCATCGGGCAGCCCGGCCAGCAGGCTCACGATGCGGGCCAGGTTGTCGCCCTGCTCGCCCTCGGGGTAGGCGCAGCCCAGCAGCACGTCCTCCAGCTCGGCGGCCCCGAACGACTGGCGCGCCAGCAGGCCCCGCACCACCTGGGCGGCCAGCTCGGCCGGTGGCAGCTCGGCAAAGGCACCCTTGCGGGCAAACTGGAAGGGGGAGCGGGCAAAATCAAGCAGGTAAGCGTCCATAACGGAGTGGGAAAAGAGGGTGGGGAAACAGGGAGCGGTTCTGCCAAGCGCGGTTAGGCCTCGTATTCTTTTTAGCGAAGCTGTTTAGAAAGTCCATCAGAACGGCACGCTCATCTGGTGACTTTCTAAACAGTTTCTACCCGCGGCCTACACCTGCGCTACCCCCCCATCCACGAACAACTCCACCCCAGTGATGTAGCTGCTGTCGTCGGAGGCCAGGAACACCACGGCTTTGCCCACTTCGTCGGCGTCGCCCAGGCGGCCCAGGGGCACCTGGCTGGCCAGGGCCTCGAACAGCTGGGCTGTTTGCTCGGGCGTCTGCCCGAAGGCGCTCAGGCCGGGCGTGATGATGGAGCCCGGGCTCACCGCGTTGACGCGGATGCGGCGGTCCTTCAGCTCGGCCGTCCAGGTGCGGGCAAACGAGCGAATGGCGGCCTTGGTGGCGCTGTACACGCTCAGGTTGGCCGGCCCCTGCGAGCCTACCATCGACGAGGTGAGGATGATGGCGCCCCCGTCGCGCAGCAGCGGCAGGGCCTTCTGCACCGTGAAGAACGTGCCCTTCACGTTGATGTCGAAGTGCTTGTCGAAGTGGGCTTCCGGAGCGTCGGCCAGCGGGGCAAAATCGGCCACCCCGGCGTTGGCAAATACAATATCCAGGTGGCCTTTTTGCGCCTTGATGATGGCAACTATCCGGTCGAGGTCGGCCAGGCTGGCCACGTCGCCCTGAATGCCGTGGGCGGCGGTGGCGCCCAGCTCCTGCTCGGCGGCGGCCAGCTCGGCGGCGCGCCGGCCGGTAATGAACACGTAGGCCCCTTCGGCCACGAAGCGCTTGGCCGTGGCCAGGCCGATGCCCGTGGTGCCGCCCGTAATGAGGGCGATTTTACCGGCTAGCTTCTGTGCGTTTTCCATATCGTTACTAAATTGAAAGTCAGCTGATTAGCCCTGCATGGCCACGAAGGCCTCGGCCGGCGAGGCGCGGTGGAACTCGTAGAACTGGGCCGTCTGGCCCACCATAATTTCGGGCACGTCCTGCTCCAGGCCCGCTACCAGTTCGCTGGCCACCTGCTGGGGCGGAATGCCATTTTCGCCGCCGATTTCCGTCGAGAAATCCGTGTTGACCAGCGGGGGCAGCAGCTCGAACACCTGCACGTTGGTGGATTGGGCCAGCGTGTGCCGCAGGGCCTGGGTGTAGGAGCGCAGCGCCGCCTTGCTGGCCGAGTAGGTCGGGATGGCCGAGCCCGGCGCAAATACCACGATGGAGGTCACGTTGACGATGGCGGCCGCGGGCTGGCGGCTCAGCAGCGGCAGCAACTGCTCGGTGAGGCGGATGACGGCCAGGTAGTTGGTGGTGATTTCCTCGCTGGCCTTGGCAAAGGCATCGGCGCCGACGCCCAACTGGTAGGCGTAGGCCTGGCCGGCGTTGTTGATGAGCATGCTCAGGTCGCCAAACTCGGCGTTGAGCCGGCCGACCAGGCGAGCGACCGACGCGGCATCGGTCAGGTCGGCGGCAATGGCCGTGGCGCCGGGCAGCTGGGCCAGGGCCTTGTGCAGGCGCTCCTCGCTGCGGCCGGTGATGATGACGCGGTTGCCCTTTTCGAGCAGCAGCTGGGCCGTGGCCAGGCCAATGCCGGAGCCGCCGCCGGTAACGAGGACGGTTTGGTTGGAAATGTTCATGGGAAATTGAAAAAATGGGGAATGAGAAAATGAAAAAGACTTTTTAGTCTATTTTAAAACAGGAAAAAGCCGCGCTAAATCGTCGCGGGAAGCTGAATAAAAGACTTTTTAGTCTTTTATTGAAGAAAAAAAATCAGGCCGGTGCGTAGGCTTCCAATTCGGCCTTCAGGGTCTTCACCAGCTGGTACATGGGCTGGCTGCTGCCCAGCACCCGGCAGATAACGGTAGCGCCCTCCACGGCGGCAAACATCTTGAAGGCAAAATCCTGCGCATTGAGGTGCGGAGCAAACTCGCCCTGCGCGATGCCCTGCTGCAGAATAGCCGCGAAGCCGGCCTGCGCGGCCTGCAGCACGGCCGCTACTTTCTGCTTCACGAGGGGGTGGTTGTCGTCGGCCTCCACGGCCAGGTTGAAGATGGGGCAGCCGCCCACTACCGGCGTATCGAGCGGGTTCTGGCAGTAGTCGAGGTAGGCGAAAATGCGGCCCTTAGCCGTGGTGGCCCGGCTCATGGCCTGCTGGATGCGGCCCTGAATCTTGGCCAGCAGAAAGTCGGCCGTCTGGGCCGAAAGGTCGTCTTTGTTTTCGAAGTGGCTGTAGAGGCAGCCCTTGGCCACCTTGGCCGCCTGCAGCACGTCGTCGATGGTGGTGCCGGCAATGCCCTTCTGGTTGAACAGCGGGGCGGCCTGTTCAATGATGGACTGCTTGGTACGCTCGGCTTTGCGCATGGCGGGGGTGAAGTGGCGGTGCAAATATAGACCAAAAAGTCTTTTTTTAATGAAATGTTTTCTCCGGCCGGTTTTTCTCAGGAAAAATAATTTTCAAACAAAGCAATCTACTTGCAGGTAGGTAGATTACTTTTGCCACCCCAAACCTGCTTTGTCCTCATGCCTGCTTACGCTCCTACGGCCAACACCCGCGAAAAAATTCTCGGCTTAGCCCGGCACTACATCCAGGGCATCGGGTACCACTCGTTCAACTACCGGCAGATTGCCTCGGACCTGGCTATCAAGAACGCCAGCATCCACCACTACTTCCCGGCCAAGGACGACCTGGGCCTGGCCGTTATCGGGCAGGCCATGGCGGACTTTGACGCGGCCGCCCAGAGTTGGGCTGCCCTCCCCCGCCCTGCCCGCGTGGAGGCCCTGCTGGACGTGTACCGGCGCTACCTGGCCGACGGCCGCAAGCTGTGCGTGGTGGGCAGCTTCGGCGCCTGCTACCAGGACATTGCCCCGGCGCTGCAAACCGCCATCGACTCGCACGTGACGCAGATTGCGACCTGGCTGACGCGCACCCTGCAGGAGGGTCGGCAAAGCGGGGAGTTCACGTTTCGGAGCACGCCGGAGGCGCTCACGTCGGCCTGGATGAGCACCCTGGTCGGCTCACTCAACATCGGCCGCACGCACGGCGCCAAGCATTTCGAACAAACGCTGGATTGCCTGCGGGAGAGTCTGCGCTAAAATTTTTTGCCCCTTTTACCTACCTGCATGTAGGTAGATTTTTGATTCAACAGCGTGGGCCTGTTGCCCACAATCATTTTTTACTTTTTTCCTCCTGCAATCATGTCATTGCTGAACGCATTCAAGTGGCGCTACGCCGCCAAAAAGTACGACGCCGCCAAAAAGCTGACGTCGGAACAACTAACCGACCTGCTCGAAACGGCGCGCTTGTCGCCCTCCTCGTATGGCCTGCAGCCCTATAAGCTCATCGTGGTGAATGACCCGGCCACCCGCGAGCGGCTTAGCCAGGCCGCTTATGGCCAGCCGCAAATTCTGGGCGGCTCGCACCTGGTGGTGCTCGCCACCGAAACCGATGTGAACGAGCAATCCGTGGCCCGCTACATCGATGCCGCCGCCGTGGCCCGCAAAGCGCCGCGTGAGGCCTTGGCGCCTCGCGAAGCCCAAATCAACGCCGCCATCGATAAGATGAGCGCTGAGCAGCGCGTGGAGTGGGGCAAGCGCCAGACTTACCTGGCCCTGGGCATACTCATCAGCGCAGCGGCCGCGGCCGGCATCGACGGTTCGCCCATGGAGGGCTTCGACCCGGCGCAGGTGGACGAGATTCTGGGTTTGCGCGCGCAGAACCTGACGTCGACCGTGCTGATGGTGCTCGGCTTCCGGGCCCAGGACGACGAGTTTGCCACCTTCGCCAAAGTCCGCAAGGACGAGGCCGCCATCATCGAACAGCGCTAGACCGCCATGGAAACCCAAAAATTTATTTTGCTGGCCCAGGTGACAGTCCGGCCCGAGTTTCTGGCCGAGGTGACGGCCCTGGCCAAGGCCACGCTCGTGCCCACGCTGCAGGAGCCGGGCTGCGAAGTGTTCGTGCAAACGGCCCGCAAAGACGACCCCAACACCTTGGTTTTCTTCGAGATGTTCACCTCCGAGCAAGCCAACGAGCTGCACCTGGCCCAGGACTACACCAAGGCGTTCTTTGCCGGGGTGCAGGGCAAAGTGGCCGCCCCGCCCACCATGACGCTGCTGCAGCCGCTCTAGCATGGGCCTCAACCAAGCAACTACGCCAGCCGCCGGCCCCAGCCCGGTGGCGCCGGTGCCGGCTACGCGCACGCACCTGCAACTCACGGCCTTCGGCGACCCGGCCGAGGTTTTGCGACTAGTAACGGAACCCATGCCGGTGCCCGGCCCCCACGAGGTGCTCGTGGCCCTGGAAGCGGCCCCGCTCAACCAGTCCGACTTTCTGCTGGTGCGCGGCACCTACGGCGTGCGGCCGGCGCTGCCGGCCCCGGTGGGCTCGGAGGGGGTAGGGCGCGTGGTGCAGCTGGGGCCGCAGGCCGAGGCGACGCTGCTGCAGCAGCGGGTGCTGGTGCTGCCCACCTACGAGCAGGGCACCTGGGCCTCGCACGTGGTGGTGCCGGTGCGCAACCTGGTGCCGGTATCGAACAGCGCCGACCCCGAGCAGCTGGCCATGCTGGGCATCAATCCGCCCACGGCCTACCTGCTGCTGCGCCAGTACGTGAACCTGATGCCCGGCGACTGGATAGCCCAGACGGGCGGCAATTCGGCGGTGGGCCAGTACGTCATTGCGCTGGCGAAAATGGCGGGCATCAACACCCTGAGCGTGGTGCGCCGCGAGGAGGCCTCCGCGCAGGTGCGCCAGCTCGGCGGCACCGCCGTGATGCTGCTGGGCGACGACCTGGAAGCGCAGCTGGCCCAGGCCCTGGGCGGCCAGCAGCTGCGCCTGGTGCTCGACACGCTGGGGGGCACCATTGCCGGCACCCTGGCCAAGTTCGTGCAAAACCACGGCAAGCTGGTGGGCTACTCCAGCGAGTTCGGGCACGCGCCGGTGCTCGCCCCGCAGGACCTGTTTTTCCGGCAGCTCAGCTACCACGGCTTCTGGCTCATTGACTGGGTGCGCAACGCCCCGGCCGAGGAAAAGCGCCAGGTGTACCAGCGCCTGAGCGAGCTGGTGGCCGGCGGGCAGCTGCACGCGGCGGTGGCCGCCACCTATCCGCTGGCCGATTTCGCGCAGGCCATTGCCCACGCGCAGCAGGGCAGGCGTGACGGCAAGGTGCTATTCAAATTTAACTAGCTAATTTTTAACTTACTACGGACTTTTATGCACACAACATCAAGCACTGATGCCCGCCCTGCTACCGTGCTGGTGGCGGGCGCCGGGGGCCACCTGGGCCGCCGGGTAGTCGAGCTGCTGCACGCGCAGGGCTACCCCGGCCTGGTAGCCGCCACCCGCCACCCCGAGAAGCTCACGGCTTTCCGCAACGCCGGCCTGGACGTGCGGCGGGTTGATTTCAACGAGCCCGCTACCTTGGCCCCGGCCTTGGCTGGCATCGACCGGCTGCTGCTCATTTCGACCGATGAGCTGAGCACGCTTGGCCTGCGCATCCGGCAGCACCTAGCGGCCATTGAGGCGGCCAAGGCGGCGGGGGTAGGGCACATTGTGTACACTTCTATGCCCCACCCGGAGCCGGGCTCGGTCATTCCCTTCGCCCCCGACCACTACGCCACCGAGCAGGCCCTGCGGCAGAGTGGCCTGGGCTACACCATTTTGCGCGTGAGCTGGTACGCCGACAACCTGCTCGGCTTTCTGCCCCAGCTGCTGGCGGCCGGCAAGTGGTTTACAGCGGCAGGCGAGGGCCGCATTGCCTACATCCCGCGGGAGGATGTAGCCCGCGCCACGGCCGCCGCGCTGGTGGCCCCGGCTCCGCCCAGCACTACCTACGACCTCACCGGCCCGCAGGCGCTATCCGTGGCCGAAATGGCCGACCTGGCCGCCGATGTGTTCCGGCAGCCGCTCGACGTGGTGTACCTCTCCGAGCAGGTGCTGACGCAGAAGCTGACGGAGCTGGGTATTCCAGCGCCGCCGGCCATGGTGGTAGTGACCGATACCAACACCCGACTCGGGAAGTTTGACCTCGTTACCGATGCGGTGGCCCAACTCACCGGCCAGCCGCCGCAGTCGCTCCGGACCTTCTTCGAGCAAGCGGTCAGCGGGTTTGTGCAGTCCGGCTCGCATTAAGCAAAGGCATACTGTTTTTGCAAGACGTCATGTCCTAAAATTAGTCGCTCCTTTCAGCAAACCACTAGCAACTGCCCAGCACCAGGTGCCATACAAGCCACTATAGCACTTATAGCACTTATAGCACTTAACGAGTTCAAAAAAACCGTCTACGAATCAAAGTTTACGGAATGTCGCGAAGGGATGAGTTTCGTAAACGCCACAGTAGGGGCTCCGGCCCTGGCAAACTATAAACCGGCACGGACGAGAGCACCCGGTGAGATTCCAAGATGGTGGACTTCTTGATATTTTGAGTTTGAAGGCTGCGTGCCGTTCGTGTGTCGGGGCTGTACCTCACCAGCGAATTCCAACCATTCGTCAACTTTCCAGCCAAGCGGTTTATAGCCCGGATAGGTTTGTAGCGTCAAATCACGGTTTGGCAAGTTCACGCCCGGGCCGGTCGGCATGGGGTGTCACGCTATTTCCCCGCGATGCTCAGCGCCTATTCCTGGGGCCAGTTTGGCCTTTTCGTTTTGGTTGTGGTTGTTTTCTACTACCTGGTAGTGGGCCTACTCTACTACCGGGCAGAACTTACGACCCTGCTGACGCCGGGCAAAAAGACGGCCGGTGTCCGGCTCGCCGGGGTGGGCGGTACAGCGGCGGCTCCTCCCTCCCTCCCTAGTGGTCCTACCTCGGCTTTTGTCAAAGCCACGCTAGCGGCCACGGAAATCCGGGAGGAAGCTGATGACGCGGAACGTCCTAAAGCCGGCGCGGACCAGAACCTGCCGGCGGCCGCCGAGCCGCTGGTCAGCGGAACACTGCCCGACTCCACCGGCACGGCCACTGGCCACGACGAAAGCACCGGCGATACCACCCCGATGGAGGCAACGGCCGTCGCAGGCGACGAAGGGCAGTTACAGGACGAAAACCGCACGGAAGAAGCTGACCAAACCAACGAGCACCTGGCTGCGCTGGTCCGGCGCGAAGCCCACAACCTGCTCCCGGAATCCGTGGCGGCGGATGCGCCGGTTCATGGGGTACTATGAGTTGTTAACAGTGGTTATGTTGCGTCATGGGGCAAATGTTGACGGCCGCGCAGCGGGCGCGGTTGGCGCCGTTGTAGCCCGGG
>NZ_BAAGWC010000048.1:0-16093 GCF_054780555.1 Hymenobacter daeguensis | reverse complement strand
CCGCCGCACCCGCACCCGCACCCGCGCCGACCGAAACGCCAGCTGCCGCGCCGGCGCCGGCGCCGCCCGCTGGTTTCGACCCCGGTACGGCCCCCGTTGTCAGCCCGAAGCTGGGCGCGTTTCCTTATTTCACCCTGCTCGATGGCTACCACAAGGGCACCATCAAGGACACGGAGGTGCGCTCTGAAGAGGTGAAGGACCTGATGAAGGACGCGGCTTTCGACCGATACGAGTTTTTCGACGGCACGAAAATCATTCCCGTCGAAGGCCGCCTCACCACCATTAAGGCGGTAGGGAAGGGGGCTTCGTTCTTCCAGGTGCAGAAAACCTACGAGAAGCTGGTGCACGACTTGGGCGGGGTGACCGTGTGGGAAGGCAGCATGCAAAAACTCCCGGACGCGAAGCTGACCTTCGACGAGCGCCGCCACCGGGGGCGCTACAACATGCTGGGCCACGAAAAGGCCGGCGTGTACATGCTGCGCACGCCCGACAAGGAAGTCTGGGTGGAGGCCTACCAGATTTACGACGACCACGAAAACTACTGGCTGACGGTGGTGGAGAAAAAGGCCCTGCCCATGACGGCCTCCGTGCTGCCCGCCGCCGAGATGAAAAAAGCCCTCGACGCCACGGGCCACGTGGCCCTCTACCTGAATTTTGATACCGACCAGGCCACGCTCAAGCCCGATGCCCAGGCCACCATTGCCCAGATTATCAGCCTGCTGGCCCAGAATCCCGACCTCAAATTGGCTGTGCAGGGCCACACCGACAACGCCGGTACGCCCCAGCACAACCAGCAACTATCGGAAGCCCGCGCCCGCACCGTGGTGGCCACCCTCACCGCCCAGGGCATTGCTGCCGACCGCCTGCAAGCCGCCGGCTTCGGCCAGACCAAGCCCCTGGCCGACAACGCCACCGAGGACGGCAAAGCCAAAAACCGCCGCGTCGAGCTGGTGAAGCTGTAGCCTGCCCGTTATTTCTTAGTCCCACCTTTTTTGTCCTTCATCGTCATGAAAAAGAGCTTATTGAGTTTGCTGGCGCTGGTTGGCGCTACAGCGCTTTCGGCCCATGCCCAACGCCTGCCGGCCACGCCCCAGCGCCCCGTTACGGACACCTATTTCGGGAAGAAGGTGGTGGACAACTACCGCTGGCTCGAAGACACCAACAGCCCTGAGGTGAAGGAGTGGTTCCGGGCGCAAGGCGACTACACCACGCAGACGCTGGACCAGATTCCGGGCCGCGACCGGCTCATCAAAACCTTCGAGGACTACGACAAGCTGCTGGCCGTGCGCTACGGCGAAATCCGGCAGCGCGGCAACCGCTACTTCTACCGCAAAACCCTGCCCAACGAAAAGGTAGGCAAGCTCTACGTGCGCGACGGCAAAACCGGCCCCGAAAAGCTGCTCTTCGACCCGCTGAGCCTGGCCACCGACCAGCAGAAAAGCTACGCCATGACGGCCTTCACGCCCAGCCCCAACGGCCAGCTGGTCGTCATCGGCCTGCAGGAAGGCGGGGCCGAACTGTCCACGCTGCGCACCATGACGGTGGCCACCAGGGCCTTTCGGCCCGAAACCATCCCGGCCGTGTTCGGCGGCACCGTGGACTGGCTGCCCGACAACAGCGGCTTCCTCTACACCCCCCAGAACTCCACCGACCCCAAAGACCCCAAGGGCAACCTCGACACCAAGGGCCGGCTGCACCGCCTCGGCACCGCCCCCTCGGCCGACCCCGACCTGTTTTCGCGGGCCAAAAACCCCGCCATGGGCATCCGGCCCGACCAGTACCCCATCATGTACTACTCCAACGACCACGCCCAGCTTTACGGTGAGCTGAGCTCCGTGGACCGGCGCGTGAACGCCTGGGTGACCACGCCCGCCGACCTGACCCGGCCTGCTATTGCCTGGAAACGCCTGGCCGCGCCCACCGACAGCGTGTACCGCTACTTCAAAATCGGCAGCCGAATTTACCTGCACAGCGTGAAGGGCGCGCCCAACGGCCGCATTCTGGCCACCAATGCCGCCCTGCCCAACCCGGCCACGGCCACCGTGCTGCTGCCCGAAGGCAAGCAGAACATCACCGGCGTGGCGGCCACCAAAGACTACCTGTTCGTCACGCTCAGCGACGGCATCAACGAGCACATCCGGCAGTACAGCCCCGCCACCCGGCAGTGGGCCGACGTGCCGCTGCCCACCCGCGGCACCGTCGGCATCGAGCCGTACAACCCTGCCGAAAGCAACGAAGCGCTGGTGTACAGCACGTCGTGGAACGACCCCGGCAAGCTCTACGACTACAACCCCGCCACCCAAAAGCTGGCCCTCAGCGCTTTCCATGTGCCCATGAGCTACCCCGGCGTGGCCGACCTGGTGGTGGAGGAAGTGGAAGTGCCCAGCTACGACGGCACGATGGTCCCGCTGTCGCTCATCTACCGCAAGGGGCTGAAGAAGGACGGCAGCGCCGTGTGCCTCATGGACGGCTACGGGGCCTATGGCGTGTCGGCCACGCCCTACTTCAGCCGGCGCAACCTGGCGCTGCTCAACCAGGGCGTTATCTGGGCCGAAACGCACCCGCGCGGCGGCTCCGAAAAAGGTGACAAGTGGTACCGCGCCGGCTACCAGACCACCAAGCCCAACACCTGGAAAGACTTCATTGCCTGCGGCGACTACCTTGTGAAAAACGGCTACACCAGCCCGCAGCACCTCATTGGCATGGGCACCAGCGCGGGCGGCATCCTCATCGGCCGGGCCATCACCGAGCGGCCCGACTTGTTTGCCGCCGCCATCAGCAACGTGAGCTGCTCCAATGCCCTGCGCATGGAAAACTCGCCCAATGGCCCCGTCAACGCCCCCGAATTCGGCACCGTGAAGGACTCGGTGCAGTGCATGGGTCTGTATGAGATGGATGCCTTCCAGCACGTGGTGCCCGGCACCAAATACCCCGCCGTGCTCTGCGTGGGCGGCATGAACGACCCGCGCGTCATCGTGTGGCAGCCCGGCAAGCTGGCCGCCGCGCTGCAAGCCGCCAGCACCTCCGGCAAGCCCGTGCTCATGCAGGTGAACTACGACAACGGCCACTTCACCGAAGACAAAAAAGTGGCCTTCCGCAACTTCGCCAACATGTACGCCTTCGCCCTCTGGCAGGCCGGCCACCCCGCGTTTCAGCCGGCGGCCACGGCGGTTAAATAAGCCCGATTTCCCTCCCACAGCCTAACTGAGCCCCTGACGAGCCGCTGCCGGCTGCGTCCTGGCTCCCCCTTGCCATGACGAAACACGTATTAACCACCGCGTTTGCGCTGCTGGCCCTCGCTCCCCTTGCCGCCAGCGCCCAGGTTGGCATCGGCACCACCACGCCCGATGCCAGGTCGGCGCTCGACATCCGCGCCACCGACAAAGGCCTGCTCATCCCGCGCCTGACGGTGGCCCAGCGCACGGCCATCACTTCGCCGCCCCAGGGCCTGATGGTGTACCAGACCGACGGCACGGCCTCGGGCGGCGCCCAAAGCGGCTTCTGGTACTACGTGGGCACGGGCGGCTGGGTGTTTCTCGACGCGGCTGGCGACAATCTCGGCAACCACACCGCCACGCAGGACCTTCGCCTGCAGGGCAACGCCCTCACCGGCACCGGGGCCAGCATCGGGGCCACGGTGGGCGTGGGCATCCGGGCCGATGGGGGCCTGAACCTGGGCCAGAACACCAGCGGCAACAGCGTGAGCCTGGGCTACCAGGCCGGCGCGGCCAATGCCACCACCGGCAACCTGTTTGTGGGCTACCAGGCCGGCACCCGCACCACCTCCGGCTTTTCCAATGTGTTCGGGGGCTACCAGAGCGGCTTCGCGAACACCACGGGCCGCTCCAACGTGTATCTGGGCTTTTCGGCCGGCTACGCCAGCACCACCGGCACCGGAAACGTGTTTGTGGGCGCTCAGAGCGGCACCAGCAACACCACCGGCGTGCTCAACCTGTTTGCCGGCGCCGGCAGCGGGCACAACACCACCACCGGCGTGGGCAACGTGTACCTGGGCAACAACAGCGGCTACGGTACCTCCACCGGTTCGAGCAACGTGTTCATTGGCAATTCCAGCGGCTCGGGTTCGCTCAATACCGCCGACGATAACGTGTTTGTGGGCACCAGCAGCGGTACGACCAACACCACCGGCACCGCCAACGTGTTTGTAGGCAGCCAGACCGGCTACTACAACACCACCGGCAGCAACAACGTGTTCGATGGCTACGGGAGCGGCACGCTCAACACCACCGGCGACGACAATGTGTTTCAGGGCTTTCAGGCCGGCTACCGCAACACCACCGGCGACCAGAATGTGTTTGGCGGCAGCCAGGCCGGCTACGCCAACCAGAACGGGGGCTCCAATGCTTTTGTGGGGTACCGGGCGGGCTATGCCAACACCAGCGGGGCCAACAACGCCTTTGTGGGCCACCAGGCGGGCGTTGCGAATACCATCGGCTTTCGCAATGCCTTTTTCGGGCGAAGCGCGGGCTTTAACACGACGGATGGGTCCCGCAACGCGTTTCTGGGCGAGGCGGCCGGTTACGGCAACGTGGGCGGCGACCAGAACGTGTTTGTGGGCAGCCAGGCCGGCTACTTTAACACTGGTGGCAACGACAATACCGCCCTGGGCTACCTCAGCGGCCCCGGCACGGCCAACCTGAGCAACACCCTCAGCCTGGGCAGCGGGGCCACTGCGGCGGCCAGCAACACCATTCAGCTCGGCAACGCCAGCATCGCCAGCCTGCGCTGCCAGGTGGGGCTCACCATCACCTCCGACGCCCGCTTCAAGTACCAGGTGCGGGCCAACGTGCCCGGCCTGGCCTTCGTCAACCGCCTGCGGCCGGTCACCTACCGCCTCGACGCGGCCCGGCAGACGGCCTTCGAGCACTCGGGCCGGCTGGGCCCCCGCCTCGCGGCCGATTCGGCCACTGCCGCCGTGCACACGGGCTTCCTGGCCCAGGAAGTGGCGGCCACCGCCCAGGCCGTGGGCTTCGACTTCGACGGTGTGCACGCCCCGGCCACCGCCCACGACCCGTACGGCCTCAACTATGCCCAGTTTGTGGTGCCGCTGGTGCGCTCCGTGCAGGAGCTCAGCGCCGAAGTGGAAACCCTAAAGGCGCAGAATGCCCGCCTGCAGGCGCAGGCTGCCCAGGCCCAGGCCGACCACGCCGCCCTGCTTGGCCTGCAAAGCCAGCTGGCCCGCCTGCTCGGTCAGGATGCCCAGGCGCAGAAGTAGCTCGGCCCCGCTTTTCGAAGCGCATCCGGAGGGGGGCTCCACCGCCGGCTCAGCCCTCTGCGGTGCCAACCCCGTGTTAAAACAGCCCTGCTACTGCTTAGCTCAACCACCGTTCCGTTTCCCAAACGCCAGTTATGCTTAACCACCTGATTACCCGTTTCTCACTGCTGCTCGGGGTGCTTGTGACCGCGAGTGCCGTATCCGTCCGCGCCCAGGTGGGTGTGGGTACCACCACGCCTAATGCCAAGTCGGCGCTCGATATCCAGAGCCCGGCCAACAACACCGGGTTGCTCATTCCGCGCCTGACGGCGGCCCAGCGCACGGCCATCACCTCGCCGCCGCAGGGCCTCATCGTGTACCAGACCGATGGCACGGCCGGCGGCGGCGTGCAAACCGGTTTCTGGTATTACGCGGGCACCGGCGGCTGGGTGTACCTCGACCCCGCCTCGGGCACCGGCCTCAGCCTGCCCTACAGCGGCACGGCCAGCAGCAGCAGCACCGCCTTTGCCGTGAGCAATACCGGCGCGGGCCAGGCCGTGAGCGGCACCGCTGCGGGAAACGGCACGGCCGCCGTGCGGGGCGAAAACACCAACCCCACCAGCGGCAGCGGCACCGGCGTACTGGGCGTCACGGTGAGCGGCTACGGCGTGCGCGGCACGGCCAGCGGCACCAATGGCTACGGCGTGGCCGGCGAAGCCACCGACAGCCGGGGCGTGAGCGGCACCTCAGCCAGCGGGCCGGGCGTGTACGGCCGCAGCACCAGCGGCCTCTCGCTCCAGGCCCAGAAAACCGGCGGCGACCTCGGCCGCGTGGCCGAACTGACGAACACCAACGCTGCCAATGACTCCACCACGCTCTATGTGAGCACGTCCGGCGCCCGGCCCGCCCTGCGCGCCGTGAACACGGCCACCTCCGCCCAGGCCGCCATCCGGGGCGTGAAGCAGAGCGCCAGCACCGACGGCATCGGGGTCGAAGGCGTGATAACCAGCGGCGCGACGGGCAACGCGGCCGGGGTGCGCGGCCTCGACCAAAGCGGCAGCGGCGGCAGTAGTGGCGTCATCGGCCTCACGGCCGGGGGCTACGGCGTGCGCGGCATCGCTACGGCCAACGGCGGCTACGGCGTCAGCGGCTCGGCCACCAATAGCTACGGCGTGATTGGCAGCAGCCAGAGCGGCACCGGCGTGTACGGCAGCAGCAACACCGGGAGTGGCGTAGTGGGCAGCACCAGCGGCAGCAGCACCATTGCCGGAGTGCTGGGCAGCAGCAGCAATGCTGCGGGCCTCGGGGTGCTGGGCACCACCATTGGCGGCAGTGGTGTGCGCGGTACCTCCTCGGGCAGCGGCGGCTACGGCGTGGAAGGCCAGGCCTCGGTTACCGGTGGAGTGGGGGTAGCCAGCTTTGCCAGTGGGGCGGCTACGGCCTTGGCTGCCT
This sequence comes from Hymenobacter daeguensis, assembly GCF_054780555.1. NCBI lineage: Bacteria > Pseudomonadati > Bacteroidota > Cytophagia > Cytophagales > Hymenobacteraceae > Hymenobacter > Hymenobacter daeguensis. The sequence continues at coordinate 9,426 of NZ_BAAGWC010000048.1, read as the reverse complement.
CAACCACTGGCACTGGCCGGGTGGCATTCTTTGCTCAGGCCAATAGCGGCAGCAGCGCTCCCGCCGTGGTCATCAACCAAAGCGGCACTGGTCTGGGACTGGACGTGGCCGGCGGGCCCGTGCGCGCCGTGGAAGTCAACTCGCCCGGCACCGGCGGCGCCAACCTGCTGCCGGTAGCCTTCGGCCGTATCGCCGCCAACGGCACCATCCTCAGCGGCTCGGGCAACTTCACGGTCAGTGTCCCGTTTTCGGGCACCGGCTACTACGAAATTCATTGCACGGGCGCGCTCGCCAGCGCCGATTTGACGTCCGCCATTTGCGTCGCCACGGGACTGACTTCCACCACCCAGGGCATTATAGTCGTCACGGCCAGCGGTACCACAGGCGGCGAGGTCGACATCACCACCAACAACATGCTCAACAACCAGCAGCCCGAACGCGACTTTTCTTTTGTGATATACCGCCCCTAAAGACAGTACCGAACCACACGCCGCACCAGGAGGCAGTCCATAGAAAAAGCTCCTGCCAGAAGGCAGGAGCTTTTTCTATGGGCAGTCAGCGGAAATTAATGCTTACGCTTTCTTCTTTTCCAGCACCTCGTCAATCAGGCCGTACTCTTTGGCCTCGTCGGCGCGCATCCAGTAGTCGCGCTCCGAGTTGTCGTAGATTTCCTGGTAAGTTTTGCCGGTGTGGTGCGCCAGAATGTCATATAGCTCCTTTTTCAGTTTCAGGATTTCCCGAGCCGTGATTTCAATGTCCGTCGACTGACCCTGCGCGCCGCCCGAAGGCTGGTGAATCATCACCCGGGCGTGGGGGAGGGCCGAGCGCTTGTTGGCAGCCCCGCCAGCCAGCAGCACCGCGCCCATCGAAGCCGCCAGACCCGTGCAAATCGTGGCCACGTCGGGGTTCACGTACTGCATCGTGTCGTAGATGCCGAGGCCGGCATACACCGAGCCGCCGGGCGAGTTGATGTAGAGCAGAATGTCTTTCTTGGCATCGGCCGACTCCAGAAACAGCATCTGGGCCGTCAGGATGTTGGCAATGTAGTCGTCCACGGCCGTGCCCAGAAACACGATGCGGTCCATAATCAGGCGCGAAAACACGTCGATTTCGCGGAAGTTCTGCGGACGCTCCTCAATCACCGAGCGGGTCATGTTGGTGGGCAGCATCATGCCGTTGCGCACCTGGCCTTCCATGTGGTTCAGGTACTGGTCCACGCCCAGGCCGCTGAGTCCCTGGCCTTTCACGGCAAACTTGCGGAATTCTTGTCTATTCAGTAATGGGTTCATTGGAGAAAAATGTAGCGCACGCTTCAGCTTGCGCAGGTGAGGTTAGAAAGACGGGCGAAGTAAGCGAATGTTGTCGGAACCCCAACAAAAAAGCCCCTACGTCTCCGTAAGGGCTTTTCCAAAAATCGGGTTGCGCAGCGCTTAGCTGTGCAGGCTCCGGAATTCTTCGGCCGTTACGGGCTTGTCCGTAACAACAACTTTGCCGCGCAGGTTTTCCAGCACTTTCTCTGCCAGAATGGCCTCATACTCGTTCACGTAGTTCTTGCCGTTCTCCTGTTTCAGGTACTCGTTGGCATAGCTGCGCATCGATTCGCGCATCTCGTCGGGCATGTTCGGCATGTTGAACTGGCCCATGATTTTGTCGAGCGTGCGGTTCACAATCTCGTCGTTGCTCACTTTCAGGCCGGCTTCTTCCACCACCTTGTTGCGAATCATGCTCCACTTCAGCTCCTTCACGTAGTCGTCGTAGTGCTCTTCCACCATCTCGGGCGTCAGCTTGCCCTCGTTGGCGCGCACCAGCCACTTCTTGAAGAACTCCGTGGGCACGTTGATGTCGGTGTTGGTCACCAGCTGCTCCACAATTCGGTTGTTCAGCGAGCCTTCCGCCTCACGGTCGTAGTTCTGCTGAATGGTTTCGCGCACCTTGGCATCAAACTCTTCCTGGGTCGAAACTGCCTCGGGGCCGAATACTTTGTCGAACAGCCCCTGGTTCATCTCGGGGGCTGCCGTGCGGTTCACCTTCTCCACGCTGAATTCGTAGTCGCCGGTTGCTTCCTCCGCCTCTTTCTTGCTCAGGCCGGTGAAGTTCGAAATCGACAGCGCGTCATTCTTGAAAGCCGCCTGCAAGTCGAACGTAATCACGTCGCCGCCTTTTTTGCCGATAAACTGGGCCTGGTCGCCGGTTACTTTGCCGATGGGCAGCAGAATGGTGCGGCCTTCGCCTTCCTCGCCAGCCTTTTTCAGCTTGCCGAACAGGTAGTCGCCGGCTTCCGATTCCTCGGGGTTGGTCGTCTCGCCGTACTGGCGGGCAATCTGCTCGTTGGTCTGGGCCAGCGTTTCGTCGTCGAGGCTCACTTTGTGCAGCTCGGCCGTCAGCTCAGCGGGCAGCTCGAAGTCGGGCAGCAGGCCCAGCTCGAACGAGAAATCGAAGTCCTTATCGGTGTCGAAATCCACGTTGCTCGGCACGGGCAGCGGCTCGCCCAGCAGCTTGATGTTGTTCTCCTTAATATAGGAGTCCACGGCCTTGCCCAGCATCTTGTTGATTTCCTCGGCCAGAATGCCTTTGCCGTACATTTTGCGCACCATGCCCACGGGCACCATGCCGGGGCGGAAGCCCTTCACCTGGGCGCGCTTGCTGTACTCTTTGATTTGCTTGTCTACGGTGGGCGCGTAGTCGGCTTCGGTCAGGTGCACGGTCAGCAGCCCGGTCAGCTGCTCGTCGTTCTTGTCGAGGGTAATGTTCAAAACAGAGAAGCCAGCTGCTGCCGGCAAATTGAAAGGTTGAAAAAAAAGCCCCCAGCCTATGCGACCGAAGGCCTACTCAAAAAAAAGTGCGGATAGAGGGACTCGAACCCACACGCCTTGCGGCACCAGATCCTAAGTCTGGCACGTCTACCAATTTCGCCATATCCGCATGGTCTTTTCCGTGTAGCCGTTTGCTATGGGCCCGCAAAGGTACTCGGGAAATTTGTAGCGCGCAAAAGGGATTTGTAACAGGATTTTGGGGGGCGTACATGTGGGCGACGCCTGGCGTGGAGAGCCTCGCCCCCGGCCCCTTTCCCCGGGAGAGGGGAGCCTGACGAAGTGGGCAAGATGCTTCGCTGCGCTTTGCCTGACGTGCTGTTATTGCCTTCGTATACTGTTCCCGGCCACCTTTTCCCTCGCTTCGTTGTTACTTTAGCCATTATGCCTCCCGTCATCTCTCCCGAAGCCGAGCGTCAGGAAATCCTGCGCCACTACCGCCGCCTGCTGCGCGCCGCCAAGCCGTATCTGAAAGACGGCGACGCTAAATTGATTAAAAAGGCTTTTAATCAGAGCTTAGAGGCGCACAAGGAGATGCGCCGGAAGTCGGGCGAGCCCTATATTCTGCACCCGCTGGCGGTGGCGCAGATTGCGGTAGAGGAAATCGGGCTGGGCACGACCAGCATTGTGGCCGCGCTGCTGCACGATGTGGTGGAGGACACGCCGACCGAAATTTCGGACATCGAGCGGGAATTCGGGACAAAGGTGGCCCGCATTATTGATGGGCTGACCAAGATTTCGGGCGTTTTCGAGTATGGCACGAGCGAGCAGGCGGAGAACTTCCGCAAGATGCTGCTCACGCTGAGCGAGGACGTGCGCGTGATTCTCATCAAAATTGCCGACCGCCTGCACAACATGCGGACGCTGGACTCGATGCCGCGCCACAAGCAGCTGAAAATTGCGTCGGAAACCCTCTATTTATATGCGCCGCTGGCCCACCGACTGGGGCTCTATACGATAAAGAGTGAGCTGGAGGATTTGTACCTCAAATTCACCGATACGGAGACGTACAACGAAATCAAGGCCAAGGTGCGCCAGAGCCAGGCGGCGCGCAACCGCTTTATTAAGGAGTTTGTGCAGCCGATTGACGAGGAATTGAAGGCGCAGGGCTTCGATTATGAAATCAAGGGCCGGCCGAAAAGCATCTATTCCATCCTGAAGAAGCTGAAGAAGCAGAACATCACCTTCGATGAGGTGTATGACTTGTTTGCCATTCGGGTGATTCTGGACGTGCCGCCGGAACAGGAGAAAGCCGCCTGCTGGCAGGTTTACAGCATCGTGACGGACTTTTATCAGCCCAACCCCGACCGGCTGCGCGATTGGGTTTCGACGCCGAAAGCCAACGGCTACGAGAGCCTGCACACCACGGTAATGTCGCGCGCCGGCCAGTGGGTGGAGGTGCAAATCCGCTCGCGCCGCATGGACGATATTGCCGAGAAGGGCTACGCCGCGCACTGGAAATACAAGGATACCGGCAGCATTCAGCCCGAAAGCTCGCTCGAAGGCTGGGTGAACAAGGTGCGCGACATGCTGGAATCCAACAACTCCAGCGCGCTGGAATTCATGGACGAGTTCCGGCAGAACCTGTTTGTGAAGGAGGTGTACGCTTTCACGCCCAAGGGCAAGCTGGTCATTCTGCCCGACAAGGCCACGGCGCTGGACTTTGCCTTTGAAATTCACTCCCAAATCGGCATTCACTGCCTCGGAGCTAAGGTGAACCAGAAGCTGGAGCCGCTCAGCTACCAGCTGCACAACGGCGACCAGGTCGAAATCCTGACCTCGCACAAGCAGCGCCCCACGCAGGAATGGCTCAACTACGTCATCACCAGCAAGGCCAAGTCGCGCATCAAGGATTTTCTGCGCGACGACAAGCGCGCCAAGGCCGAAGACGGCCGCTACATCCTCGAAAAGCGGCTGGAGCTCATTGGGGTGCCCAATACGCAGGAGAATTTCAACCGCCTGCTGGCCTATTTCAATGTGCCTGGCGCGCAGGAGTTTTACTACCGCCTGGCCGTGGGGCAGGTAGATGGGCGTACCATTCGGGAGTCCATTTTCAGCTCGCCCAAGCCCTTGCCCTCCGTGCTCGAACCCAAAACGTTCGACAACGAAGTGCAGAAAATTCGCGGTGTGAAGCCGGACATGCTCGTCGTGGGCGAGCACACCGACAAGTTCAACTACAGCATTGCCCGCTGCTGCAACCCCATTCCCGGCGACGATGTGTTCGGCTTCGAAACCGACAGCGGCCTCATCATCCACCGCACCAACTGCCACCGCGCCGTCGATTTGATGTCGAACTATGGCAACCGCATCGTGCGCGCCAAGTGGACCGACCAGCTCGAGCTGGCCTTTCTGGCCGGTATCCGCCTCAAAGGTTCCGACCGCGTGGGCCTCGTCAACGACGTCACGCGCATCATCAGCTCCGCGCTCAAGGTGAACATGCGCTCCATCACCATCACCATCACCGCCGACGATGGTTTCTTCGATGGCCAGATTATGGTGTTCGTGAACGATACCGACCACCTCAACAAGCTCATTCAGCGTCTGCGCAAGGTGGATGGCGTGCTGCAGGTAGAACGGTTCGACTCGTAAAATGAACCTAACTAAGCCCATCATCATCCACGGCACCAGCGTCAATGAGCGCACCCAATGCGCCCACTACCACTCTGGGCGCGACATCATCGCCATTCGGCACAAGTGCTGCGGCGAGTTCTACGCCTGCATTCAGTGCCACAACGAGGCCGTTAGCCACCCCCCGCAAGTCTGGCCCAAAGCGGAATTTCAAACCCAAGCCATCTACTGCGGCAACTGCCAAACCACCCTCAGCATTGCCAGCTACTTAGGCTGCAGCAGCACCTGCCCCAACTGCCAGGCCGCCTTCAATCCCGGCTGTGCCAACCACTACCACCTCTATTTCGAGCGGTAAGAACCAAAAGCAGCCGCCGCGGCTTACGTAACTTTGGCTTCCCATCCCGCCCATTACTCCGAACTATACCCCGTGAATACAACCAAAACAGCGCCTCGCAAGCACGCTGCCACTGAGCCCATCGTTGAAGCAGGGCAGGGGGGAGGCGGCTCGTCCGAGACTGGCTACGCCGCCAAGCATACGCCCAGCGCGGCCTCTCAGGCCACGCTCAATACCGATAAGCTCGAGGAAGTAAAAAAGCTGTTTACGGCCCACCTCGAAAACAAAGGCCTCCGCAAAACCGGCGAGCGCTACGCCATTCTCGAAGAAATCTACGCCCGCTCCGGCCACTTCGACGTCGAAGAGCTTTATGCCGGCATGAAGGAGCGCGGCCTGCAGGTAAGCCGTGCTACCGTTTACAACACGCTGGACCTGTTGGTTGAACAAGGACTTGTGAGCAAGCACCAGTTCGGCCGCAACCTCGCCCAGTACGAAAAAAGCTATGGCTACCGCCAGCACGACCACGTCATCTGCACCGAATGCCATAAAGTGGTGGAATTCTGCGACCCCCGCATCCACGGCATCCAAACCATGGTCGGCGACCTGCTGAACTTCCATATCTTGCACCATTCTTTGAATCTTTACGGCATCTGCGGTGACTGTCGCGCCCAGGCCGCCGCCCGCCAGAACACCCCCGCATGACCACCACCAGCACCGTCCAAAACGGCATTCTCTTCGTTCGCCTCTCCGGCGACCTCATCGGCAGCCCCGATACCGACCAGCTCCTGCAGTCCGTCAACAACCACCTCGGCGAAGACCTCAACCAATGCGCCGTTGACCTCTCCGAAATCCGCTACATCAACAGCACCGGCATCGGCGTCCTGGTTTCGCTCCTCACCAAATTCCGCAGCCGTGGCGGCGAAATGGTTCTCATCAACCCCGCCGACCACCCCAAGAAGATGCTGGCTGTCACGAAGCTAAACAACATCTTCACCGTCTCGGCCACCGAAACCGAAGCCCGTCAGCAACTTACCCCAGCCGTCCGATAGGGCGGCTGTTTTTTTGCCCTTTTGATAAGGCATCTCTCATCCTGAGCACCGCGAACCGAAGGTCGGCGTAGCCAGGGACCTTATCAGGTAAGAACCATCTCCAATAGTCATCAATTTCCCAAAACGGACGCAGCCACCCAAATTTCGCTGCGTTCAGAATAACCCAAACACATGCCAGTAGACGTATTAGTAGGCCTCCAGTGGGGCGATGAAGGCAAAGGCAAAATTGTAGATGTGCTAGCACCGACCTACGATGCCGTAGCCCGCTTCCAGGGCGGCCCCAACGCCGGTCACACCCTTTTCTTCGATGGCGTCAAGCACGTCCTGCACCAGGTTCCCAGCGGCATTTTCCACCCGCACATCATCAACGTCGTCGGCAACGGCGTCGTCCTTGACCCCGTCGTCTTCCGCCAGGAGCTCCAGAAACTCACCGATAGGGGAATCGACTGGTCCAAAAACCTCTACGTCTCCAAAAAAGCCCAGCTCATCCTTCCCTCGCACCGCGCCCTCGACCGCATCAGCGAAGAAGCCCGGGGCAACACCAAAATCGGCAGCACCCTCAAAGGCATCGGCCCCACGTATTCCGATAAAATCGGCCGCGTCGGCCTCCGCGTGAGCCACATTCTCCTGCCCGATTTCGAGCAGCGCTACAAGGAAGCCGTCGCCCAGCACGCTGCCATCGCCGCCCACCACCACAAAGAACTCGAAATCGAAGCCCTCGAAGCCGACTTCTTCTCCGCCGTCGAATTCCTGCGCACCCTCCAGCTCATCGATACCGAATACCTCCTCAACGACCTCCTTACCCAAGGCAAGCGCATCCTCGCCGAAGGCGCCCAGGGCTCCTTATTAGATATCGACTTCGGTTCCTATCCCTACGTCACCTCGTCCAGCACCATCGCCGCCGGCGCCTGCACCGGCCTCGGCATCGCCCCGCGTCATATCGATAAGGTGTACGGCATCACCAAAGCCTACTGCACCCGTGTCGGCAGCGGCCCGTTCCCCACCGAGCTCCACGACGAAGTCGGCGAACAAATCCGCCAGGCCGGCCGCGAGTTCGGCTCCACCACCGGCCGCCCCCGCCGCACCGGCTGGATAGACCTGCCCGCCCTCCGCTACGCCATCATGCTCAACGGCGTCACCGAACTCCACCTCATGAAAGCCGACGTCCTCGACGGCTTCACCGAAATCCAGGCCTGCACCCACTACCGCACCGCCACCGGCGAAAGCACCCCCCAACTGCCCGACCCCGGCGAGCTCACCACCGTCACCCCCGAGTACATCACCCTCCCCGGCTGGAATTCCGACCTTACCACCCTCACCGACGCCGCCCAACTCCCCCCCAACCTCGTCGCCTATCTAGAATTCCTTGAAAAGGAGCTCCAAGTCCCCATCAGCATCGTCAGCGTCGGCCCCGACCGCGTCAGCACCCTCCACCGCTAAGTCCGGAACCCGGCCCTCGCCGCCGTTTCCCGTTGCTGCCTCCAGCCCCGCATCCCTTCCCAGCCGACCGCTGGAGCCAGATGCGGGGCTTTTGCATAGAGAAAGCCCGTCCGCATCATCATCCCACCCATCTCAAAACCCTGGCACCACAAACATGCCTGCCCCCAAAACCACTCGTTATTGAATAAGAGGGTAGGGGCGAAGAGGCCCAATCCAATCAGGTGGTTAACCCCAAACCTCCATTCATAACGACCATCCCACTCCATCCGGCAAGCATCCCATCCAGGCACCAACATGCCAAACATCACCTGTTCACCCCGAGTCACCCAGTATTTGAAGCCCATTCGCCAGCACAGTCGAATTTTTTAGCCGCATCAATCAGCTACTTACAACCCTCGGGCAAGCTTTTACGTACAGGCCTGCTTGCCGCTCCAAAAAGTCCCCCTACCTTTGCAGTCCCGAAACGTCAAACGGACCAACGGAAACGCCAAAAGCATCTGCTGCGGCACAAATCAAAAGGTCGGGAACTCCAGCAGAAGACAAGTTGTCTTGTGCACCGCAGCCAGCCGCAAGCATCAAGATTTATTTCTCGAATAGCTTGCACCGGCGAAAAAAGCCACCGTACCTTTGCAACCCGCTTCAACCGGAAGCAGCCAGACTTGAAAATCGAAGCGAAAAGATTCTAAAAATTTTTCGCTGAAAAATTTGAAAGTCGAAAAAAACCACTACCTTTGCACTCGCAAAACGAACAGAGGTCATCAATAATCAGTCATAACAAACTGATTATTAAATAAAAAAGCTGCTTTAATCGAAAGCCGCTGATTTGAAAACCGAATCGAAAAACAGAAAATTTTTCGAAAATAAGTTGCCAAATCAAAAATAGTTTCTACCTTTGCAATCCCAAAACGAACAAAAGTTTACAACGAAAACCCCGGGCTGAATCACCAGCCCACACTGACGCTTCAAATGGAAGCATCACACGTTCTTTGAATGACGGAAATAGACAAAATAGTAAGTGTTCCACTTGCTGCTTCTTCTTCGGAGGAAACACAGTGAAACAAACCAAGCGAAACGAATTTGACCATAATGTCAATATGTGAGCAAGGTCAGCACTCGACATCAGCCATGGTTCGCCATGGTGTAGAATATTTTACAATGGAGAGTTTGATCTTGGCTCAGGATGAACGCTAGCGGCAGGCCTAATACATGCAAGTCGAACGGTTGT
>NZ_BAAGWC010000047.1:0-16142 GCF_054780555.1 Hymenobacter daeguensis | reverse complement strand
CGGCCAGCAGCGCGACGGTGCGCGGCCGGTTCCGGGGCCACTGGTCCACCAACTCGTCTAGCTCGTTCATCGCCGCGAGATAGGTCGGGTACTGGTGTAAACTGTATAGGGTGTAAGCCGGCCGGGTGGGGTCGCCCCGGAAGGTTTTGACCGGGTAAAGATGGGCCTGAAACCGCTGGCGAAACTGTCTTTTTTGGCTTCCTGTCATACTACAAGATACGCCAAAAACTGCGCAATTACCCCTGAAAAGGGCATTTTCGCCCATTATTGGCAGCTATTTCAGAGGCAATTTGATATATCAACCCAAAATCAACAAAGGCCACCTTATAGGGCGGCCTTTGTTGATTTTGATGCACTGTGTAAGCGCAAATTTTCACACGCTATTGCACGCTGTGCTAGGCTTTCAAGCCAAATATGGCCCCTATTTTTTTCCCTGGGTGCTGTGCTTGTAGAGCCTTTTGGACATCAATGGTCGTTGGCTTTGAAGTAAAGTTGGTTATCACCTCCACTTTCAAGCCTTTAATGGGCTTACCGTCGATGGTGGTATCACATGTTACGTAGTGGGCGTGAGCCATATAAGTGTATTTTGTGTGTTTTGCCTACTCTAGAAGCTTTTCGGCAACCGCTGAATGTCAAATGTAAAGAGTTCGCGAGCAATCTTTTTTCATTCAGATGGCAGACTTTTCGCCTGCAATCTGTGGCTAGATTTGGGTCAAAGAACACTCGGCTTATGAATGAGGAATTACACAACCTATACCAGAATAGGCAGCCTGACTTTGAGAATGTTATCCTGCAATTCAAAGGCACGGACCTAGCAGGCCCTCTACTCATGTCGCCAAATCCAACCTACGGAACGCAAAAAGTGCCGCTGTTGATTGTTGGCCAAGAAACAAAGGGCTGGGCATACCTACATGGGAACGACATAAGCAAACAAATGTCTGTTTATGAAGATTTTAATCTAGGAGAAGGATACTATGCTTCCCCTTTCTGGAACGTCACCCGGAAAGTAGAACAGGCATTAGGCAGTGTTCCATACTCGTGTGCCTGGACTAACCTAAGCAAGTTTGATGTAGATGGCGGGCGCTCCTACGGCAAACAGGAACAGATAATAGCGACAGTAGATGACCTGCTAGTAGCAGAAATCAGCATCATCAAGCCGAAGGTTTGCCTATTTTTTTCGGGGCCGGATTTTGACTCCCGGATTCAACGAATCTTCCCTGGTGTAGTCTATCAGAATGTTCCCGAGTGGCCCAAGCGAGAGCTGGCACGTCTCGAACATCCTGATTTACCAGCCTATACTTTCCGAACTTATCATCCAAATTATTTACGCCGGAGTAGTCTAGAACCCGCATTTATCGAATTTATAACCGGGCTCAAAACGGTGCTTTCCGAATAGTATTCTACATTCCTATTCCCCTACCCCGACTGCGCTCTGGCCTTGGGCTTGGCTGCTCCACTGCCAGCTTTGTTACTTGCTCAGGGGCGGGCGTTAGAGGCACTGGGGCCATTTCGTGCTGCTCGGCTACGGCCTGTTGTGGCTGCTCGGGCGCTACCTGCTGCACCGCTTGGCGCTGCTGCTCTTGGATGGCCTGCACGCGCAGGGCCGCGCATTCCTCCGGGGTGCCGTGCTGCATCGTGTGGGCATACCGGAAGGTTTCGGTCAGGGGCCGCTCGTAGGCAAACGCCTGGTCAAACGCCTGCTCTACCCGCTCCGAATACTGCTTGCGCTCGAAGCCGCCCGTCACCACCCCGCGCTGCGTGTTCTTGTGGTTGGTCAGCGGGCTCAGGTGGTACGGGTTTTTCCGCTCCAGCTCGCCGGCCAGCTTGCGCTCGTTATAGCGGGCTAGGTTCTCCGTCCGGCTGACGATGACGTGAATGTGCGTCTGCGGGCCGGCCTTGGCTTGGCCCTTGGCCACGTCGCCCACCTGCACCGCCCGGTCCTGGTGGTTGGTCGTGCGCTCGTGCTCCACCTTGGCGAAGTACACCAGGTCGCGGCCCTCGATGCCCTTCCCAAAGTTGGCCGCGTACTGCTCCATCGCCGCCCGCGTGTAGGCCCGCAACTTCTCCGGGTCGCTGTCAATGTGGCGCAATTCGGCTTGGCTCGGGGCGAGCACCACCTGGTAATACTTGTCCGCGTCGCGGTTCAGGTTGCGCTTGTTGGCATCGAGCGCGGCCACCACTTCGGCGGCCGGCACGTCCTCCCGGTCGAGGCCAAACCACTGCCCTTGTATCTCCTTTTCTAAGTAAGCCACCAGGCCGCCGCAGCTGCCCGACCGCTGGGAAAGGCCCTTGCCGGAACTGGGGATTTTAGCCACCATTACGCGGGCTGGCTGGGTGGTGAAACGGACGCACTGGCCGGGGCGGGCGGGGTGCTGGACGCGGCTCCGGGAGCGGCCGGCGCGGGGTTAGGGTTCATGGCCGGGTCCATCAGTTCGGGCCGGATGGCCAGCCGCAACGCCTGCAATAACGCCTGCTTGATGGCAACTAGCGCGGGGTCGTCCTGGCCTTTGGCCGGGGCCGGGGGCAACGTGCCGGAAAGGAACAACGGCGTGAGCTGGGCCGGCAGGAGCCCCCGGCGCAGCACCCGGATAAACCAGTTACTCAGCTCCTGCTCCTGGGCTTTACTCAGGCCAGCAGGGGCACTCGTGGCCGGCGCGGCCAGCACCTTGTGGGCCTGCACCTCGGCCAGAATGGGCTTAAGGTAGGTCTTTTCCTGCTCCCGGATAAATCCAATCGTGCGCTTGTCGAGGTCGGCTAGCTTGGCCGTGAGCTTGGCCAGGCTCGTGGTCAGGTCCGGGCCGGTGGGGTGCCGGGGGTCGGCCTTGGTCACCCGGAAGTACTGCACCATCGCGGCCAGCAGCTCGGGGTTGCTCAGCTCGTACTCCTTAGCCAGTTGCCGGAAACCGTCATAGGCCGCTTCCTCGGCGCGTATCGTTTTGTCCATGAACTCGTATTTGAACTCAAATTATTACTGATAATCAGAATTTTACATACGCATGTACTCGCTGTGAGTTCACTATGTTTTGCTTTACTGCTTATTATCAACTATCTAACGTAGAGCGGAACGGTATGAAGCGCAGCGAATAGCGTTCCTGCTCGCTTCTTTCAGAACGGAATCGTTGCTTACCCTGGGGCTAGTCGCACCGTCTGCTGTCATCCGGTTTCGCTTCGGGTAGCAAGGTAAAACAAAAGGGAAGAATGGGCCAAATCCCCCCCCTTGCTCACCTGGGCCTCCCTTGCGCCTGGTCTATCCTAAAAGCCTCTTTCCGGGTTCACTGGCCGGGTTGTCCCTTGCTGCTTTCCGGGGGAAAGGACAGGTTTTATAAGTCTAACTAGGAGTTTTTATAAGCTGCTTGCAAACCGGCTAATCACCATTTACTCGGGTCGGTTTCCTCTTCCGTGGTGGCCGGGCTGGGGGTTGTTTCGGTCGTAGTTGGTTTTACAATTGCAAAATCTTCGGCACCCTGGGCGGGCTGCTCGGCGGGTTCTTGTTTTGCAATTGCAAACGCCTGGACTTCCTGCGCGGGGCCGGCTTCTCCGCCCACGATGGCCCGCACCTGCGCCTTGATGGCCGTGAAATTCTGGCGCACCTGCTCGGCGCTGGCCTCCTGGAACGGGGCGATTTTTACGGCCTTCGTCGGCTCGGCTCGGAAGGTGGCGCGGAACTCCGGCCGGCCACTCTCCACCACCAGGCCCGCGAACTCGCCCACCCCGAACCGCATCACCTGCTGGGCCTCCATCTTGTCGCGTTGCTGGATGCTCACCGACTCGCTGGTGCTGCTACTGCGGGTGCTCGGCTTGAAGATATTCAGGGGGTCGCTCTTGCTCGTGCCCTCCGTGGTGGACCGGTACGTTTTGTCGATTTTGCCGAACATCTTGCTCACCCGCTCGGCCGTGGCCGTGTTGGTGGTGCGGCCCCAAAACTGGTTGCCTAGGTTGGCCAGAATCATCTCGGATTCCTGCCGACTTGTCAGGGCCTCCATCTGGGCCACGTCCTGCACGGCGTACACCGTGGCCACTTGGTTGCTGCGGGCCGTGGCCGGTAGCTGGGCAAAGTTTGGGATAAAGAGCGTCGGCGCTTCGTCGAGTAGCACCAGGCTCGGCAAGCGGCCCTGCTGGTTCAGCCGTTTGATGGCCGTGGCCACGACGAGGGAAATGAGCGGGGAAAAGGTCGTGCTCAGGGCCGGGTCGTTGCCCACCACCAACACGCCCGGCGTGGCGGCCGTGTTCAGGTCGAGCGGCACTTGGTCGCCGCTCATCACCCAAAAAATCTCCGGGGTGTTGAGCACGGCGAGGTAATTCTGAATGGTCGAGAACACCCCGGCTATCGTGTTTTCCGACTTGCTGGCGCTGGCAATGGAGGCAATAAGGCCGCGCACTTCCTCGTCCTGCTGCAAGGTGGCCAGCAGCTGCGGCGCGTCGGCTTCTAGAATCATGCTCACGGCGGCGGGCAAGCTGCACTGCGCGGGGTGGTTGCGGCGCAAGTACCAGATGCACCCGGCCAGCAGCACCTCGCCCGACTGAATCCAGAAATTGCGCTGCTGGGCGGCTTTCGCGTCCAGATTGGTAATGATGGTGGCCGCGGCCTCGCGGGCAAAGCTGGCGGTGGTCAGCAGCTCGGGAGCCAGCGGGTTTACCCGGTGGCTCCGGGTGAGGTCGGTGAAATTGACGAAATACGGCGTTACGGTGCCTCCGGCGTAGCTGCCGGCCACTTCCTCGGCCAGCGTGGGAAATTTGAAGTCATAGACCACCCCCGTTAGGCCGGCCGCGCCCGCTTGCTGCAGAATGGGCTCAATAATCGACTTGCTTTTGCCGCTGCCCGCGCCGCCGGCAATGAAGGTGCCCCGGAACGGGTTCCCTAGCCGCACGTTCGGGCCGCTGGTGGTGCGGAGAGTGAAGCTCAGGCCCTGGGCGGCTCCTGCGGCGGTTGTGGCCTCCTGGGGGCTGGAATAAGCGCGGTACACGTTCCACCCCAACCAGGCCAGCAGCAGCAGCGTGGCCAGTCCGCCCAACCAGTGCTGCAAGATGCCGGTGGCCAGAAATAGGCCCGTAAAGCCGATTAAGGAGGGCACCCAATCATGCGGGGCGGCCGGTATCAGCGTCGCCCGGTAAAGGCCCTGGGCAGCCGGTGGCGCTACTTTTTTCAGCACCAGGACCACCAAGTGCGCGACAACGCCAAAAATTACGGCCCCAATCAGGATGCCCAACCAGTGAAAAAATGCAGCCATACCAGTAGAAAAGAAGGTTTGGCGTAGGTACGGCCGGCCGGTAAAAGGAGCCTAAAACTCAGCAGTAAACCGGGGCACAAGGCCGCACAAATAAGCACAACAATAATCTTTTATACTGTTGATTGCTAATAATATACAGTTTTTAAAATGCGCGCAAGTTACTGGCTTCTAGGACTTTGTTGTTTTTGTTTGGGCTGCGCCGTGGGGCCTATCCAGAAGCCCTAAAAGCCTTTTTTTTGACGACAACACAATTGTGTATTTTTTATTTGTCTCTATTTGTTATTTGTAGGGCTCAGAACTAATTGAAAATCAAATAATTGCAAGCACAAAAGCTAACTTTTTATAAGCTCAGGCTAACTTTTTATAAGTGAACACTAACTTTTTATAAGCCAGAATGAGGTCTAAAGCTAACTTTTTATAAGTGTGAGGCTAACTTTTTATAAGCCAAAGCTAACTCTACTCCGTAACTGTTAGCCTTGATGGTTAGCTTTGGCTATTATTGCAGCCGTAAGCTACCCCCTCGGATGAAACAGGACATAGAAGTGCGCCAGGCTAATGCCCTGACCAATGCCCGATATGAGTACACGGAAACGCAGGCCAACATCTTCTTGGTGCTACTCTCCAAGCTGCGGAAAGATTCGCCCGACGATGTGTATCAAATATCGGTGACGGAATTAGAACGACTAACCAGTAAGAAACTTAACTACAAACAGTTAAGAAATTCTACTGAGGAAATGATGGGCCGGGTTCATAAAATCAATACCTACCACAACGGCAAAGAGGTATTCCGGCAGATTGTGCTGTTCAAACGGATAGATTATATCCTGGGAACGGGAGTTATTGAACTGGAATTCAATGAGTACGCTACGCCGTATTTGTTCGACCTCAAAAATAACTTCACCTCGTTTCAAGTTCAGGCGGCGCTGAACCTGCCTAGCAAACACGCCAAGCGTATCTACCAGATTTGCAGCCAGTGGAAGGATAAAGGGCAGACTAAAAAGGTAGCTATCCTGGACCTGAAAAAGACACTAGGCTTAGCTGACGACAAGGGCAACGAGGAATACACCATTTTCGCAATGTTCAGAAAGAAGGTGCTGGACGTGGCCGTGAAGCAAGTCAATGAAAAAACCGACCTGCGCATTGGCTACCAAATAGAGAAAGTGGGCCGGGCCTATCAAAACATTGTGTTCACTGTGCAGTCCCAAATCCCGGCCACAACAATAGCTTTTGACTTGGTGCCCGACGCAACTCCTGCGCCTACTGTTCCGCATCAGGTCGAGAATGCCGGCCGGCTGCTCGCGCAGCTCAGCATCACCACGCCCGAACTGGTAGCGCAAATCCTGGCCAACCCGGCGCACGTCGCAGCCTGCAACAAGTTCGCCCACGACTTGAAAACTGGCAAGCATACCAAATCGCACTCCCTGTCGGGCCTGCTGCTTACTATCCTGGGAATCAAAAAAGGGAGCAATGGGCCGCTGTTCGACAAACCGACCAAAACCCGTTAGCCCTCTTTTGCCAAAACCACCGTTTCGCTGAACAGATAATTAGGCTGGTACGACGATAAGGCTCTCCACAATTGGGCGTGTAGTCGGACAATGAACAGTCGTCAAAAGACCATGGGTGAGCCGGGGAGAATGTTCAAGAGGTGAATTAGGGCCACCACCAAGTTCAGTCCAGCCAGCCAGTCATAAGCACTTAGGCTCCTAGGGCCTATTCTTCCCGCATTCCAGGCGTATCGTCCTATCCACGTGCACAGCCCAAACAAGGTGAGGCTCGTTATCAGTAGAAAGACGTTGCCTCGTTTCGAATCGTGCTGGCCGTTAAAGTGCTCCAAGAAATTGTACGCCGCTGGTTGCCCAAAAAATTGCAGGGCCACCAAGGCGGGTAGCACATATCCGTAGAACAACGAGGGCGGTGCAGCAGAGGGCGAGGGGGGGCGCAATTGGAATTGGCAGAATATGTTGTCCTGTATAGCTAATGTAACCCTCGTTTGGCTTTACTGTGCCCGTTGCAGGAGTTCACGAAACTCATCCCCGAGGGGTAGTTTGCTGAACTCATTAATTGAACCAGTTTATTGAACGCAAGCTGGCCCGTAGCGCAGGATAGCAGGGCCTACCAGCGCCTTGGTAGTGGCGTTCAGTCAAACGAGCATTGGCTTCAACCGCAGACTATCTAACCAAACAAAGAGGGCCTGTTTTGCTCATGGCAGGGTAATCCGGCTTGCGCCGGTAAACAGATACTTGTCCGCGATATTCACATAAAAAATGCTCCCCCCTGTGTTGCCATAGAAATAGCGCCAGGTCTTGCCGTTGTCCTGCGTGACCAGGGTGGCCCGATTAAAGTTGAGGCACCAGGTCCGCGGGGTAAAGGCCATCGCGTAGTAAAGGGCGTTTCGAAAGGTTAGGAGCGTGTCAACCATGGTGCTCCCGGCCCGCTGCGAGCATAGGGCGTGCACGTCCTCGCGGGGGCCCGGTTCTGCCACAAAGGGATAGAACTGGGCCCGGGGGTAGGCATGCCGTCCCGGTGGCAATTTCCGCCAGGAGGTGCCCCGGTCCAGGGAAAACAAGCCCATGCTCGCCACCGCCAGCGTGTCCGGCGACCAATAGATGGGCTTCAATTCGCTGTCGGGAAATAGCTGCCCGCGCACCGCCCCCAGCGCTTTCCACGTCTTTCCTCCATCGGCGGTGGCAAAGCCGACCGTGTGCAGGTCGTTGTTAACGTAGCGGTGGACAAAGCCCAGGCCGGTGGTGCGGTTGCGAAAGGACAGGTACCAGAAGTGTTGGCCCGACAGGGCTGGGTCACGCATCCAGGTTTTTCCACCATCTCGCGATAGTCGGGCTTCCAATAAGTCTTCGGTTGATAGGTCACGGCTGGAACCGGCGGGTGCGTACCAGCGTCGCACGAGCACAACCACCTCTTGGGGGCTTTTCAGCGCTATGCACCTGATTTCGCATCCGGGGCCAATGTCGTACACCACCCCCCAGTTGAGGCCGTGGTCCCGGCTGGCAAATAGCTCGTTGCGATTCCAGACGTACAGCGTAGAGGTTATCTGCGGGTCGCTCCAAAACCCCCAGAAACCCGGCCTAAAGCCCTCGTATTCTACCCGGCACTGAGCATCCTTCCAGAAGCGACTGGGCACTTCGGCCAAGGTATCGGCCCGAGCTTCGCCTGCTGGGGAGCGGAGGCGAAAAAAGTCCCATGTTTTGTTTCGAATGGCCACCCCGGGCCGGGGTGTGACGTCGAACAATGGGTTGAACGCTTTGCCGATGCGGTAGGTGCCGGGAAGGAAAGGGATGGAATCCAGGGTGGATGCGGTGGCTTGGACCGTCATCGTGTCGGGGCCCGCAATGACGCGGACCTGCGGCATCGCCCCGAAATGCGACGTGAGACAATAGTAGCCCTTTTGAAACCGCACCGAGTCGGCCAGTTTCTGCCGCCCCATTGCCCGGGGGTAAGCAAATAAAACCCGGTACTGGCCATCGGAAGGATTGACGAGCGTGCCCTGCCGAGTGAAGAGCCGAAAGCAATAATCATGGGGGACGTCACGACCGCTTCGAGGCTGAGCGTCTGCTGAAAAGAACAGCATAACCAGCAGGATGCCCACACTTAAAGGCATCCAAACTGGGGAGTAATGGCGGACTGCACGGCTTGACGCTGAATTTTTTTGTTTCATATCTAAACTTACACCCCCGTTCATTCAAACGGTCCGAAGGTAGACTAGGAGTTAGAGTGCTTTCTAGGCATAACGTACACTCCGTAGACGCCGAAGAGCAGAGGAGCAAAGACAAAAGGCGCACTCCACCAGCGCAAGTCTTCAAAAAGGAACAGCCCGAACAGGGCCACAGCCATAGCCAGGATTAGCCCTAGGACCCGCCACCCAAACGATTTCCGGTTGATTAACAAAGCCAGGAACCCTACATAGGGGTTCTCGTTACAACGGGGCGAGAAATTACGGTAAGGGGGTCTCGTTATCTCACTAAGGAGCCCCGAAGTGATTCATTGATTTGTGAGACGGCAATAAAAAGCATAATACTGGCTATTGCAGGCCGCTTTTTACCTAACTACTGCGCGCCTCTTAAAACGTGCATTTTATGAGGGGCTAGCAAAGTGTATTGATAAACAACGCGTTGGAGCTTACCGTAATTTCTCGCCCCGTTGTAACGAGAACCCCACATAGAGTCCGAACGCCGGAATGCTGAATAGCCACAGCCCAAAGGTGATGGGCGATTCTTCGTTCAAGAGGAATGGGGCCACGGCAGAAAATGCAATAAGTAAGGACAATGGCTCAAGGTATCACAAACATTTCGGCTCAGCCATTCTTCCATAACCTAAGCCTCGCCTAAAAATGCAGAGAACGCACACGCTCCCGTTTAGGTAAACGGTCGTGCGGTAAACGCGCTCCATCCAAAGAAAGGAGCCGTTAAATAGGTCCGTGGTTATTCAGGCAGCCAGTCCTCGATGTGGCGGTGCTTCCCCAAGCCCACGGCGTCGAACGCATCGTGCCGTGCGGTGGGAGTCACCCCCAACTGCTCGAGCACTGTGTTGATGGCCCCAGCACCGGGCCCTGATATGAGTCGGCGTCTGCCTTGCCAGAGCACGGCTGCTTGCTCGCCGTGGCCGCCAAAGTATTCGGCTTCGAGGTAGCCCAGCGCTCGTTCGCCGATGGTCGCCACGACCTGCCGTTCCAACTGCGCCGTTAAAAACCCAAGAGGCACGATACGCTCCGAGGGTACGCACTTCACCACGGCATCGAAGAGGTCTTCAGTGAGTGGAATGAGGCACAAATCCTGTCCTAGTTCCACGAGTACAGCCTCAGGATAGGCGTCGGTTATAAGTCCTAAGACGTCAGCGCGGCCAACGAAGGCACGGAGGGTATAGCCCATTGCAAGAATAAAATAGCAGTTGCGCAGAAGCTCTTATGCTACCGGTTGACGATGTTCAGCTAAACGGTGGCAAGGTAAACGAGCTCTGTTCAATTGAAGGAGCAATTAAACAAACAGCTGCCCCGCCCCTGTGACAGCATATCTTTGAACTAGGCCCTGCTCGGGCATTGTAGTTTTTCCAAGCGCTTCGCTTATGCCCCGACCGTCCCTCTTTTTTCTGGCGCAATGGCTCGTCGGCAGCGGGCTGCTCTGGCCCACCACCGTCGGTGCCCAAGTGCGGGCCGAAGTCGTTATGCACCCCCGGGCCAATGTCGCCGCAGTGCCCTCGAGTTCACCTGTCACGGCCCGCTTTGCCCGGCCTCTGCCCGCGGCCTCGGCCGTTGGCTTGCAGGTGTTTAGCGCCCAGCGCGGCGGGCGGCGCACGCGCGAGGCCACGCCTGCGACGGTTCAGGGCTCCTCTCTGCACTGGGCGCCAACAGCATACCCTTACCAACCGGGTGAAACCGTGCAGTACACCGTCACCCGCGCCGCCGGTCCGGGTGCCCCCCGGGTGGGGCAGTTTACCACCGCCGTCGAGCGGCCGTCCCGAGCCGCGTTCGTACCCGGGCCTGCGCTGGACCTTGACCCGTTTACCGTGCCCGTGGACCTGGCCGTCGGTGACTTGGACGGCGACGGCCGCCTGGACGTGGTAGCGGCGGTTCCCGACCCCAAATCGGGGTTTCGTGGCGTGGTCAAGGTTCGGCTAAACACCGGCCGGGGCCGTTTCCGCAACGCCCCGGACGTGGAAGCCGGCGTGGACGTGCGCGCCGTGGTCTTGGCCGATGCGGACGGCGACGGTGATTTGGACTTGCTGCTGGCGAATGCGGAAGACGGCACGGCGCAAACGTGCCTCAACCAGGGGAACGGCCGCTTTCGCACGCGGGCCACGACGCAGGTCGGCGCGTCGCCGGCCAGCATCGCCGTGGGCGACGTGGACGGCGACGGCGATTTGGACCTGGTGACGGCTAATTACTACGACTCCACCCTGAGCGTGCGCCGCAACAACGGGCGGGGCGTCTTCGGCAGCCGGCAAGACGCGGACGTACGGGTCGGCAAGTGGCCCTACTGCATCGTGTTGGCCGACGTCGACGGGGACGGGGATTTGGACCTGTTGGCAGCCCACGGCGACAGCGCCAACACCGTGAGCGTGCGCCGCAACACCGGGTCCGGCCGCTTCGGCGGGACGCAGGAAGTGCGCGTGGGGCGGGGTGGGGAAAACGGCAGCGCCCCGCACGGGCTGGTCGTAGGCGATGTGGACGGCGACGGCGACTTGGATTTGCTGCTGGCTCTGGCCGGGCGCCCGGCCGTGGGGGTGTGCCGCAACGACGGGCGCGGCGGGTTCGGCCGGGCCCGAGAGGTGGGCGTCGCTCCCGGCGGGAATGAGCGCACCGACCCGTTCGACGTGGCCCTGGGGGATGTGGACGGCGATGGCGACTTGGACCTGTTCGCAGCCAACAACGACGCTGCGGGCACGGTGAGCGTGCGTCGCAACGACGGCCGGGGCGGATTTACGGGCCCGCAGGAACTGACCGTCGGGTCCTACTCCGGCAACTTGGGGCTGGGGGACATCGACGGCGACGGCGACCTAGACATGGTTGTGCTCACAATGGGCGGGCTCACGGGAGCAGCGGTGCAACTCAACAACGGCACCCAGCCGCGCCCACGACCGCTGCCCCCCAAACCACCCCGTCAACCCGCTGTCCCTCTAAAAGCCCGAAAATAAAGTTTACCGAAACGGTGGTTATCTGGTCTTATTTTCCAAACACCCGTTGCCAAAACCCTTTTCTGACTGGCTCCGGCTCGGCCAGCACTACCGGGGCCTCCCCTGGCTCAGGCAGTCGCTTTTGCAGCTCGCCTAGCTGCTCATTCTGGCTAAGTAGCAGTTCCTCAATGCGTCCAATACGCTGACTATTCACTTGATTAGTCAGCGCGTTCAGCACGTCGTTCTGCTCTAGTAAGCGGTTTTGCAGCTGCTGTATGGTCTGGTCACGCTCGGCCAGCTGCCTTTGCAACTCGGCAACCTCGGGCACCTGGGCCTGCGTTGTCACTACCGGCAACGGTTCGGCTTGGCCGGGGTATTGCTGCGCGAGAAACGTCTGACTAATCAGATAGGTATTGCCCTTGGGGGTCTGCTCAACCTGGATATGACTAGTCTTCGCGTGTTGTTTGACTAGTCGCCGTATCGTCTGCTCAGACTTGTTAACCTGTTGAGCTGCTTGCTTTATGGTTAGAAAAGTAGCGGTGTTTTCCATCGGGACGGTGACTAGTCAGAAGCCACAAAGTAAACAGTTCGCAAACTCTGACTAGTCATCCTTAACCCACACTTGACTAGTCACCGGCTAAGCGGTGACTAGTCAAGAAGTTAATGTGATTAGGTGGCGTAGGTGTCTTCCAGCTCCAAGTGCCGTACTTGCGACATCATGGCCAGTGTATCGAGCAAGGGCTTCACCTTGTCGGCTTTGGTGCGCCGGAATCGGGCGGCTACCTGGGCGCTGCTCAGGGCCTCGCCGGCTGCCGGCTGGACGATGGCGCGCACGGCGAGCATTTGCTGGGCTAGCTCGGCTGGCCACGGCTGGGCGGTAGCGGCGGCGGCCACCGTCGCGGCGGTTGCGGTTGCCGGCAATGCCAAGGCAGCTTGCTGGCCGGGGGCCTGGTACTCGGGGCGCAGGTAGCGCACGGTGCCGGCTGCTTCTTCAGCTACTCGCTGCTGGTTGAGCTGCATGAGGCGCGTGAGCACCTCCGCGTCGCTGAGCGTGGCCGGCCAGCCATGAGTATCGGCCACGCCGGCATTATTGCACGGCGCAAAATACGGCCTTCTTTCCCAGCTTTACCTCCCCCCAATACGGCCTCGCCCGCTGCTCAGGATTTACCCTGGCAGCGGGCTTTTTTTAACGCCTCAGCGGCCCCGCCATTTTGGCCAAATTCTGAAAAGTGCTCATACAGCCTGGAAAGCCCCTTTTTGAAGGGGCTTTTTTGTGTCCTTTTTTGGAAGGGCCTCGATTTGGAAATTTAATAGCTAGGAATTAGCCACAAAATCGACCTCCCCGCTTTCCTATATGTGGGGCTGACTTAACCACACCACTTATCCGGCCTGTTCCTCCCCCCAGCAAGGGCGCTCTCCCCACGCCTGCGCCAGCTCTTTGTGCTGACAATGCGCGCACGGCTCCCCCTCCTTTTTTCTCCATCAATGATGACAACCTACCCACGCCACCAAAGCGCAATTTCCAAAAAAGTGCCCCTACTGGCTGGAAACGCTGCATTGCACCTTGTCATATTATTTACAAATCCTGAATTCGTGCTTTGCGGGGCTTGCTAGTCTTGCACCACCGCTTCAGTAGCGGCGGTTTTACTCGCCTTCCTCCCCCGTCACTAAACCAACCCAGAACTTTATGAATACGCCTGCTACTCCCAGCCCCTCCAAACTCCCCAACCCCGCGCCGACCGGCCTGTGGAAAGTGCTCGCCATTATCGCGGAGCGCCTTCCGCAAAAGCACCTGCTCCCGTTCACCGTAATCGTGTGCATCTCGGCCCTGCTGTTCGCCGCCATTGCCTGCTTCGGGGTCAGCCGGGTCGCGGACAAGCCGGTAACGGCCCTGGCTGGCTTCCTCAAACAGCACACGGCCGAAAAGCCCGCCAATTCCCCGTAGCACGGCCCCAACAAGAAAGCCCCGCTTGGTGGGCGAGGCTTTTCACTGGCTGCCGCGTAGCGGCTAGGCGTGCATCAGCACAAACTCGGCGGGAATGTGCAGCTTGGTGTACAAGCGCCGGGCTAAGTCCATGTTCACGGCCCGCTTGCCGTTGAGCACTTCGCTCAGGCGGCTATTGGTGATACCCAGCAGCTGCGCCAGCTCCTGCTTTTTGAGACGGTGCTCGAACATATAGCGCTCGATGCGGAAAACGAGCGAATCCGGCCGCACGGGCGCGTGGCCGTGGCTGTCTTCGTAGGCTTCGAGGGCGTTGCCCAGCGTTTCCATTTCCGCCAGATGGGCGGGGTTATCACTAGTGAGGGCTTCCAAGCGGCTCATACCGGCTTGGTACGCTGCATCATTTTGGATAGTCATTTTGTACAGTTTTTAGAGTTTTACAATTTTTCAGCAGCCCGCGCCTGCGTCATAGGTCCGTGATATTGGCAATGCGGTCATACTCCGCGTGGGTGCCAATGAAGCGGATAAAAATCTGGCCGGTAAAGGCTGGCAGCTGCGAGTAGTTAATCTTCACCACCACGCGGTAGCGATTGCGGAGCAGGTTGAAAACCCAGCGGTTGTTCCCAACGTGGGTGGCGCTCGGGTCAAACGCCTTTACCTCGGCGGCATTGGACCAGTTCGCGGCCTTCATGTCGTCGTAGAGTTCCAGAATAGCATTCGCTACGTCGAGGTGTTCAATAGCATATCTCCTAATTTTTTCCTTGCTTAGTACGTTCATAATCTACTTGTTAATTCATTTTATTTCCTATCTCATAGTTGGCTTTTTCGTGGCTAACACCACAAAGATACAAAAAATTTACCAGAATCGAAAATAATTTACCACTAACGAAAATGGCCTACGCCTTTGCGGGAGGGCTGCGCAGCCCTCCCGCCAGACCTTACGCGCCGGCTTCCGTGGAATCAGCGCACGGGCAGCTGGGCCGGGGCGGCAATGGCTTGGCCGCCGGCTTACGGCGCGGCTTGCGGGGCCGGGGGGCCTCGTAATGGTAATAGTGATGATGGATAACCACGGTCGTGTCGTGGGCAGCCGGGGCCACGGGAGCAGCGGCGGGCAGGTTGACTGTAACAGTATTGCTGATGGGAGCCGGCGCGGGAGCCGGCGTCTCCTTGCACATGGGTAGGGCAACCGCTAACAGCGCAAATACGCCAACGATGATTTCTTTCTGGTTGTTACGCAGTAATTGAGTTAAAGGGTTGAAGTTCATTTTCTTACTCTGACTTTTCCCTTATCTATTAAGTATCGAGCGCTCTCTATGGCGGCTCATTAGCTAGACAGGGTGTCAAGGGTAAATAGTGAACGTTTAGCGCGCTGACGCTTAATCGCTTGGACTATCTCAACATTTTCGCATTTTTAGCGCAGAAGTCAAAAGATTTATTCTGGCGACCGTCCCCGATGGTCCTCGGTTTATTGAACAAAAGGGAGAAAAGGCCGCCGCAACGAGGCTGGTCCTTTTCTCCCTTTTGTTACTTAACATAAGATTCCTTGTCGGACAACTCTTGAAAAAAGGGCAGGTTTTGGGCTCCGTCCGGGGCGCGGCCGGCGTGGTACTTTTCCGGTTTAGGGCCTCGTTTTCGGGTATAGTTTCTGACACTCTAACCAGCTTAGGGCCTCGCGCCTGGCTTGGCGGTGGCGGTCGGCGCGCTGCGGGCCGGCCGCCCGGGCCGTCGCCCGTCGCACGTATTGTGCCCGGTCGGCGTAGTGGGCCGGGTTGCCGGGGTCGAGTAGCTGCGATTCATCTTCCGTCCGGCCGCCTTGTTGCGCCAGGGCCTCGTGCGCGGCCAGCAGATAGAGTATGCGGTTCCGCTTGTACGGCCAGTGCTCTAGCAGCTCGTCTAGCTCGTTCACCGATGCCTGGTAGGCCAGCGGGTCGCGTTGCAGCTGCGCGGCCGTGTAGCGGGGGCGGGCGGTGGGCCGGTTGTTCGGTCGGGGCTGGGCAGGCGCAAATGCGAGCGCCTTCGCCTGCTGGGGGGCTTGCGGGGCCTGGCGCGGCCCTTTGCCAGTTGGGGGGCCTTGCTTGCGGCGCTGGCTTTCGACCAGTGCCGCCTCGGCCAGCGCGAAGTTGCGGGCGTGGCGGGCGGCTTTCTCCGGGTCGCTGCGCTGCACCCATTGGCGCTCGTTGAGCATCAGGGCGTGTATGTTCTCCTGGTCCTCGTCTGCCACCGTTTCGACCGCCCAATGCACGGCCCCGCTGTCGAAAAATGCCTGGCGCACGGCCAGCAGCGCGACGGTGCGCGGCCGGTTCCGGGGCCACTGGTCCACCAACTCGTCTAGCTCGTTCATCGCCGCG
>NZ_BAAGWC010000046.1:0-16844 GCF_054780555.1 Hymenobacter daeguensis | reverse complement strand
AGAGTCGGTCGCCGCCAACCTTTTTCAACCCCAACGCCCCCGCCGCTTTCACCAGCCGCGGGGGCGTTTTGCGTTTAAAGTCTTTTTGGAAGGTGGTGTGCAGGAAAGACTATTTCTTTCGCTGTCGACACTGGTTTCTAAGGTAAGCTGGCTTGCTGGAAGTGGGGTTGTCTCAGTTGGTTATGGGTATTGGCCAGGGTTAGTAGCAGATGGCTACCCAAGAGTACAGGAAGGTTTGGGGCTGCGGGGATTAGTTCTTTCGAGAAGTTTCCTCTCTCCCACCCTACTTCTGCGGACTTACCGCTGCCTGGTCATGAGTTATAACCGTTTCCTGCTTACTGTAGCAGGCCTGTTGCTGGGCATTAGCAGCTATGCACAGAGTACACTGGCCACCGGAAGCCAGAAGCCAATGCCTGTGGCTGAATGGATTGATGCCGACACGGGCCATAAAATGGTGCGTCTTACACCGCTCGAAGGAGGCAATGAGAGCTTTTATTTCCACAACAATCCGTTTCTGAAAGGGCAGAGCAGCAGTGGCGACCTGATGGTGTACTACCACATTGCGCCGGCTGGCAAGCAGCTTTTCGTAATCAACCTGAAAACACACAAGAGCGAGCCGCTGACGCGGGCTTTTGCGAAGGTGAAGGGAGAGATAGTGGGCCGTAAGCGCCGGGAGGTGTTTTATCAGGTGCAGGACACGGTGTATGCCACCAATGTGGATTCGAAGAAGACGCGGCGGGTGTTTGTGTTTCCAGCTGATTTCAAAGCGGATATTACGACTTTGAATGCTGATGAAACGCAGCTGGGCGGGGCGTGGGGAAGCGAGGCAGAGAAGGAAATTTACCGTCAGTATCCGGCTAAGAAGGACTATTTCAGCATGATATACGAGGCGAAGCTGCCGCGCACGCTGTTTATGGTGAGCACCGATGGAAAGGGGCAGCTTACCAAGCTGTTCACGGACAAGGCTTGGTTGAACCATGTGCAGTTCTCGCCTACCGACCCGCGCTGCCTGATGTTTTGCCACGAGGGGCCATGGGAGAAAGTGGACCGCATCTGGACAATCGATACCGGAACGAAGGCGGTGAAGCTGATTCACAAGCGCACGCTGGACCGGGAAATTGCGGGGCACGAGTGGTTTGGGGCCGATGGCAAGACCATTTGGTTTGACCACCAGAAGCCGCGCGGCGAAACCTTTGCCGTGACTGGCACCAACCTGCAAACCGGTGGAGAAAAGACGTACGCGCTGAAACGCGATGAGTGGTCGGTGCACTACACCAGCTCGGCCGATGAGAAGACCTTTGCCGGAGACGGGGGCTACCCTACTTCGGTGGCAAAATCGGCAGAGGGGCACTGGATTTATCTGTTTACGCCAGCCGGCGACCATTTCAAAGCGGAAAAGCTGGCCAATCTGAAGATGCACGACTACGCGCTGGAGCCGAACGTGCACTTTTCGCCAGATGGCAAGTGGTTGATTTTCCGGGCAAACTTTGAAGGGACGCCGCAGGTGTACGCGGTGGAAATCGTGAAGTCGGCCTCGTAGCGCAGCCAGAAGGCAGCAATAAAAAGTACGCCGGGCAGCTACTACCGATGCCTGACGACCCAATCAGACAATAAATCCATTCAATGCACTTAACAACTTCCCTGAAATCCTTGCTTTGCGCGGGGCTGCTGCTCTCGTTGCCGGCGGCGGCCCAGAAACTCCCGAAGAAGAAAGCCGTGCTCAAAAGCATGACGCTGACCAACGACTACTTTATGAAGAAGTGGCCGGATACGGGCAAGGAAATTGTGACCAACATTGCCCGGCCCAGTCATATCTGGACGCGGGCGGTGTATTACGAGGGCCTGATGGCCCTTTATCAGACCGATAAGCAGGCGCGCTACTACGACTATGCGGTGGACTGGGGCACCAAGCACCAGTGGGGCATCCGGCGGGGCATTACGGACCGGAATGCCGACAATCAGTGCGCGGGCCAGACTTACCTGGAGCTGTATCAGATTGACCCGAAGCCGGAGCGCCTGCACGACATCAAGGCCAGTGTTGACAACATGGTGAACAGCCCGAAAATTGACGACTGGAACTGGATTGACGCGCTGCAAATGGCCATGCCGGTGTTTGCAAAGCTGGGGGTGCTGACCAAGGATACGGCGTATTACGAGAAGATGTACCGCATCTACAACTACTCGAAAACCCAGCACGGCGGCAAAGGGCTGTACAACCCGGAAGACAAGCTGTGGTGGCGCGACAAGGATTTTGTGCCGCCCTACAAGGAGCCCAATGGCGAGGACTGCTACTGGAGCCGGGGCAACGGCTGGGTGGTGGCGGCCATGGTGCGCGTGCTGGACGTGATGCCCAAAGATGCGCCCCACCGCGCCGAATACGAGCAGATGTACCTGAACATGATGCAGGCCCTCCCCGCTTTGCAGCGTCCCGACGGCTTCTGGAACGTGAGCCTGCACGATGCCACGCACTTTGGCGGGAAAGAGATGAGCGGCACGGCGCTGTTTGTGTACGGCATGGCCTGGGGCCTCAACAACGGGCTCCTCGATAAGAAACAGTACGCGCCCATCATTGCCAAAGCCTGGAAAGGCATGGTGACGAACTGCATTCACAAAGACGGGTTTCTGGGCTACGTGCAGGGCACGGGCAAGGAGCCCAAGGATGGCCAGCCGGTGAGCTTCACCAGCAAGCCGGACTTTGAGGATTACGGCCTGGGCTGCTTCCTGCTGGCGGGTAGCGAGGTGTATAAGCTGAAGTAGAAATTGTAAAGCCCAGCCGCCGAAACCTCCCCCCCGGCCCCTCTCCCCAGGAGAGGAGAGCCGGACGATTTCTTGGAATTGATTTAACAGGTCACACCTGCGCCGCCGTGGCTTTCCTCTCCTAAGGAGAGGTGCCGGGGTGAGGTGAACCGCCAGAACGACATAATGAAACGCCCCTTCGCTCTCCTTCTCCTTGCCTCCCTCACGGCCCAGGCGCAAGTTCCCAAGTGGCCCGCCATTACCCAGCAAACCAAGCCGTGGACGCGCTGGTGGTGGGAAGGCAGCGCCGTGAACAAAGCCGACCTTACCACCGTGATGACCGAGTACCAGAAGGCCAACCTGGGAGGGCTGGAAATCACGACCATCTACGGCGTGAAGGGCGCCGAAAGCCAGTTTATCGACTTTCTTTCGCCGAAATGGATGGACATGCTGGGGCATACCCTGGCGGAAGGGCAGCGGCTGGGGCTGGGCATTGATGTGGCGCAGGCCTCGGGCTGGCCGTTTGGCGGGCCGTGGGTGGCCCCGGCCGATGCGTCGAAGTACGTGGCTTATAAAACCTACGAGGTGAAGGGCGGCGCGAGCCTGAGCGAGCCGGTGAGCTTCATGCAGAAGCCGATTTCCACGGCCATTGGGCACAAGGTGGACATTAAGGAGCTGAGCGACCCGGTGGCCACCAACAAAAACATGCAGACGCTGGCCCTGGAGCAGGTGCGCTACGAGAAGCCGCTGCCGCTGCAGACGCTGATGGCGTACTCCGACAAGGGCCAGACGCTGGACTTGACCAGCAAAGTGGGCGCCGATGGCAAGCTGGCCTGGACGGCCCCGGCCGGCTCCTGGACGCTGTATGCATTGTTCCAGGGCGGGCACGGCAAGCAGGTGGAGCGCGCCGGCCCCGGTGGGGAGGGCGACGTGATTGACCACTTCTCGAAAACGGCCACGGAGCATTACCTGGCCTATTTCGACAAGGCCTTCAAGGGGCACGACGTGAAGCCCATCCGGGCGTTTTTCAACGATTCGTACGAGGTGGACGACGCCCAGGGCGAGGCCAACTGGACGCCCGGGATGTTTGCCGAGTTCCAGAAGCGGCGCGGCTACGACCTGCGCCAGCACCTGCCGGCGCTGTTCAACAAGGCCAGCGAGGACGAAAACCAGCGCGTGCTCACCGACTACCGCCAGACGATTTCGGAGCTGCTGCTTGAGAACTATACCAAGACCTGGGCCACCTGGGCCCACGGGCACGATGCCCTGATTCGGAACCAGGCCCACGGCTCGCCGGCCAATATCTTGGACTTGTACGCCGCCACCGACATTCCCGAGACGGAAGGCGAAAACCTTACGCGCATCAAATTCGCGTCGTCGGCCGCGCACGTCACGGGCAAGCCGCTGACCTCGGCCGAAACCGCCACCTGGGAGAATGACCACTTTCTGAGCAAGCTGAGCGACGTGAAGAAGGCCATCGACCGGATGCTGCTGGGGGGCGTGAACCACGTGTTCTACCACGGCACGGCCTATTCGCCGCCCGCGGCCAAGTGGCCCGGCTGGCTGTTTTACGCGGCGGTGGAGTTTAATCCGCAGAACCCGTTCTGGACCGATTTCGGCAAGCTGAACCAGTACACGGCCCGTGCCCAGTCGTTTATGCAGGCCGGCCAGCCCAGCAACGACGTGCTGCTCTACCTGCCCATCTCCGACGCCTACACCCGCCCCGGCAAGGTACTGCTCCAGCATTTCGACGGCATCGAGCACGGCTTCAAGGGGCTGCCCATTGAGGCCACCAGCGAGCTGCTGCTGGAAAAAGGCTACGGCTACGACTTCATCTCCGACACCCAGGTGCAGCAGGTGAAAAACTCCGGCAGCACCCTCACCACCAGCGGCGGCGCTGCTTACCAGACCTTGCTCGTGCCCGATGCCCACCTCATGCCGCTGCCCACGCTGCAAAGCCTGCTGACGCTGGCCCAGAACGGCGCCACCATCGCCCTGCAGCACGCTGCGCCGGCCGATGTGCCCGGCCTGGGCACGCTGGATGCCCGCCGCGCAACGCTCAAGAAGCTGCTGGCCCAGCTGAAATTCTCGGCCACCAAAACGGCCGGCGTGCAGCAGGCCACGCTGGGCAAAGGCCGGGTGCTGCTGGGCGACGACGTGCCCGCACTGCTGGCGCAGGCCAGCGTGCGCCGCGAAACCCTGGCCGACCAGGGCCTGCAGTTCACGCGCCGCCGCCACGCCAAGGGGCATTACTACTTTCTGGCCAACTGGGGCGAAAAGCCCTACGCCGGCTGGATAACCCTGCAGACGCCCGCCAAATCCTCGGCCCTCTACAACCCCATGACCGAGCAAACCGGCATGGCCAAAATCCGGGCGGCGGCCAATGGCCTGCCCGAAGTGTATGTGCAGCTGGCCCCGGGCGAAACCTGCATCCTCGACACCAACGAAGGCGTGATTACGGGTCCCTCCTACCCTTACCTCAACACCGTGGCCGCCGCCCAGCCGCTCACGAGTGCCTGGGAGTTGAGCTTTCTGTCCGGCGGTCCCACCTTGCCGGCCAGGCAGCAGGTGAAGGAGCTGGCCTCGTGGACCACGCTGGCCGGCGAGGCGGGCCGTAAGTTTTCCGGCACGGCGGCCTATACCACTACTTTCGCGATGCCGCAGGGCGGCGGCGACGGCTTTCTGCTCGACCTGGGCCGGGTGGCCCAGAGCGCCCGCGTGCAGGTGAACGGCCAGCCCGCCACCACGCTGCTGG
Source organism: Hymenobacter daeguensis (assembly GCF_054780555.1). Classification (NCBI taxonomy): domain Bacteria; kingdom Pseudomonadati; phylum Bacteroidota; class Cytophagia; order Cytophagales; family Hymenobacteraceae; genus Hymenobacter; species Hymenobacter daeguensis. The sequence continues at coordinate 11,353 of NZ_BAAGWC010000046.1, read as the reverse complement.
GCCCGGTGTACCAGGTTTTCATCCCCAAAAGCCAGCTCAAGGCCAGCAATACCCTCACCGTGACGGTGAGCAATCTGATGGCCAACCGCATCGAGGACATGGACCGCAACCACGAGGACTGGAAGATTTTCTACAACACCAACATGCCCGCCAAGCTGAAGGAAAACCGGGGCGCCGACGGCCTCTTCACCACCGAGGGCTGGAAGCCGCTGGAGTCCGGCCTGCTGGGGCCGGTGACGCTCACGCCGGCTTCGGTGGGCGCGCCGGTGCAATAGGCTCCTGCTTCGCTCACACTTATTAGCTGGCCATGAATCGCCGACTGCTCTGCTTGATTTCCGCTGCCGGCCTGTTTAGTGCGGCTTTTCAGCTCGTGCCCCCGGCCGCCCCGCAGGCGCAGCCCGAACGGCTGGGGCGCGGCGTGGTGGCCGTGGCCCGGCCCGATGGCAAGGTATTGGTGAGCTGGCGGCTGCTGGCGGCCGACGCGGCGGGCGTTGGGTTTGACGTGTACCGCCAGGCCGGCACCGCCGCGCCCGTTAAGCTGAATGGCCAGCCCCTCACGGCCGGCACCAATTTTCTCGACGAAGCGGCCCGGCCGGGCGCTTACTCGGTGCGCGTGGCCGGCGCTCCCAATGCCCCCGCCGATGCTTCGGCCACTGCCAAAGCCTGGGCCGACGGCTACCTGCGCCTGCCGCTGCAGCCGCCGCCCGGCGGCACCGCGAGCGGCGGGCCCGAAACCAGCGCCTACACCTACACGGCGAACGATGCCTCGGCCGCCGACCTGGATGGCGACGGGCAGTACGAAATCGTGCTGAAATGGGAGCCCACCAACGCCCACGACAACAGCCAGGCCGGCCTCACCGGCCCGGTTATGCTCGATGCCTATAAGCTGGATGGCACGCGGCTGTGGCGCATCAATCTGGGCCGGAACATCCGGGCCGGGGCGCACTACACGCAGTTTATGGTGTACGACCTCGACGGCGACGGCAAGGCGGAAGTGGCCTGCAAAACCGCCGACGGCACCGTGGACGGCGCGGGCAGCGTCATCGGCGATGCCGGCAAGGACTACCGTTCGCTCACCGTGCCCAGCGACGGCCCTGGCGTGCCCTCGGCCCACGACAGCAAGTTTGGCCGCATTCTGGCGGGGCCGGAGTTTTTCACGGTGTTCGATGGCCTGACCGGGGCGGCCCTGGCCACGACCCCCTACCTGCCGGGGCGCGGCGACATTGGCACCTGGGGCGGCGTGGGCGGCAACGGCGGCAACGACCGCTACGGCAACCGCGCCGACCGTTTTCTGGCCGCCGTGGCCTACCTCGACGGCGCCCGGCCCAGCGTGGTGATGTGCCGCGGCTACTACGGCCGCACCGTGCTAGCCGCCTGGGACTGGCGCGGTGGCAAGCTGAGCTCGCGCTGGGTATTCGACTCGAAAGACCACCAAAACCCCTTCTCGGGCATGGGCAACCACGGCCTAAGCGTGAACGACGTGGACGGCGACGGCCGGGACGAAATCGTGTACGGCTCGATGGTGGTGGACGACAACGGCCAGGGCCTCTTCACCACCAACCTGCGCCACGGCGACGCCCTCCACGTTTCGGACTTCGACCCCAGCCGGCCCGGCCTCGAAGCCTGGGGCGTGCACGAGAACGAGGAAAAGGTGCCCGGCTACGAAAGCGGCCCCGGCGCGGCAATGTATGCCGCCGGCACGGGCAAAATCCTCATCAGCAAGCTGCCCGGCCAGGATGTGGGCCGGGGCCTGGCCGCCGACATCGACCCGCGCCACCCCGGTGCCGAAGTGTGGACCAACGTGCCCGAGCTGGGCCTGCTGAGCTGCCAGGGCGAGCCCATCGGCCCCGCGCCGCGCTCCGTCAATTTCGGTTTGTGGTGGGACGGCGACCTGCTGCGCGAGCTGCTGAACGACACCCGCGTGGAAAAATGGGACTACCAGGCCGGCCGGCTCGCGGGCTTGCTGGAGGGCAAAGCCTTTGGTGCGGCCTCCTGCAACGGCTCCAAAGTCACGCCCTGCCTCTCGGCCGACCTGCTGGGCGACTGGCGTGAGGAGGTGGTGTGGCGCACGGCCGACAACTCGGCGCTGCTCATCTTCAGCACCCCCATTCCCACCCGGCACCGCCTCGTCACGCTGATGCAGGACCGCGCCTACCGCCTCGGCGTGGCCCGCGAAAACGTGGGCTACAACCAGCCCCCGCATCCCGGCTTCTTCCTGGGCGAGGGCATGAAATAGGCCGGACGCACGCGTCCGGCGCTTCTCAGGCCCCTGAGCACGGCCGGACGCACGCGTCCGGCACTTCTTAGGCCCCTAAGTATGGCCGGACGCGTGCGTCCGGTACTTCTTTGGCTCCTGAGTATGGCCGGACGCGTGCGTCCGGCACTTCTCAGGCCCCTGAGTATGGCCGGACGCGGGCGGCTGGAGTTTCTAGCGGTGGCCTCGCAGGTAGGTGCAGGATACCACGCCGGGCATTATCCGCAACATTTGGCTGGCCGGCGCTGCCTGAGCGCCCTCCCCTCCCCTGCCCAAATCCCACCCGATGCACAACCGACACCTTCCGCGCTATTTCCTTGCCGCCGTGGCCCTGCTGCTGGGGCTGGCCAGCTTCACCAAGCCCACGCCGCCGCCCACGCTCTTCCTCATCGGCGACTCGACGGTGAACAACCCGAACCCGCCCCAGGCGGGCTGGGGCAACGTCATAGCGACGTACTTCGATACCACCCGCATCAGGGTGCGCAACAATGCCAAGGCCGGCCGCAGCACCCGCACTTTTATTTCGGAAGGGCGCTGGGATAAAACCCTGGCCGCCATTCGGCCCGGCGACTTTCTGCTGATGCAGTTCGGCCACAACGAGGGCAGCCCGCCCGACACCACCAAGGCCGGCCGGCGCGGCGTACTGCGCGGCACCGGCGAGGAAACCAAGTCGCTGGTCTGGCCCGACGGCCACCCCGAAACTGTAAACACCTACGGCTGGTACCTGCGCAAAATCATCGGCGAAGCCAGGGCCAAAGGCGCCACGCTGGTGGTGTGCTCCATGATTCCGCGCAACGAGTGGAAGGACGGCAAAGTCATTCGGGCCAGCAGTGACTTCGGCAAATGGGCCCAGGAAGTGGCCCAGCAGGAAAACGTGCCCTTCATCAATCTGAACGAAATCACCGCCCTGAAATACGACAAGCTGGGGCCGGACGAGGTGAAGAAATTCTTCCCCGGCGACCACACCCACACCAACGAGGCCGGCGCCATCATCAACGCCGAGTCGGTGGTGGAAGGCATCAAAGCCAACCGGAAGCTGGCGCTGAATAAGTATCTGAAGAAGCAGTAGAGACGCGTATTCGCGGCTCCCGAATGCACGACCAATCAGCACGTCATGCCGAGCGTAGCCGAGGCATCTCGCTCGCATCGTTGAACGATTGGATTACTGCTGCACGCGAGATGCCTCGGCTGCGCTCGGCATGACGTTCTAAGTCCCAAATAACTTCTATGAAACCCACCAAACTTGCCCTGCCTGTCCGCGCCAGCCTCGTCTACGGCCTGCTGCTGGTGGCCCTGCTGACTGCCTTCACCAGTCGCCTCCCCCGGAAACCCACGCTCTTCCTCATCGGCGATTCCACCGTGAAGAACGGCAAGGGCAAGGGCGACGGCGGCCTCTGGGGCTGGGGCAGCTACCTGCCCGCGCACTTCGACACCACCCGCATCCGCATCGAGAACGACGCGCTGGGCGGCACCAGCAGCCGCACCTTCCAAACCAAGGGCCTGTGGGAAGCCGTGCGCGCCAAGCTCCAGCCCGGCGACTTCGTCCTCATGCAGTTTGGCCACAACGACGACGGCCCGCTGGCCGACACCGCCCGCTCCCGCGGCACCATCAAGAGCAACGGTGACGAAAGCCAGGACCTCTACAACCCCCTCACCAAACAGCAGGAAACGGTGCACAGCTACGGCTGGTACCTGCGCAAAGTCATCTCGGAAACCAAAGCCAAAGGCGCTACGCCGGTGGTGTGCTCGCTGGTGCCGCGCAACGGCTGGAAAGCCGGCAAGGTGAACCGCGCCACCGAAAGCTACACCAAGTGGGCTGCCGAAGCCGCCAAACAGGGCGGCGCCTATTTCATTGACTTGAATAAACTGGTGGCCGATAAATACGACCGCGAAGGCGAGGCCAAAGTGGGCACCGTCTACTTCACCTCGAAAGACCATACCCACACCATCGAAGCCGGCGCCATCCTGAACGCAGCCACCGTGGCCGAGGGCATCAGAGCCACGAAGGGACTGGCGCTGCGCAAGTACCTGAAGCAGCCGTAGCGTGGACGCTGCGAGTCCGCGCGGTTGAACGAATGGATGTGCCGGACCATGCGCGGACTCGCAGCGTCCGCGCTACAACATGACGGTACAGGAGGCTTCCCCGCCTTCACGGCCGTTCCTTCGGGGCATTTCCCACCCGTCGCGCCCGCTTATGAAAATTCCCGCTGTGCTAGGCCTGTTGCTGCTGAGCAGCGTCAGCTACCTAAGCAGCCGCGCCCAAACGTTGCCCGCCGCCCGGCCCGCGCCGCTGCTGGCCACGGTCATCATCCCGGCGTCGGACTTCATTCAGGAAATCCCGAAGGGCGTCATTATGGCCGATGCCGACGCCCTGCACGCGCCCTGGATTTTCAACAACACCGCCCTGGTGCTCAAGTCGAAAACCAATATGCAGGTGCGCGTGCCGGTACCGGAAGCGGGCACCTACACGCTGTACGTGCGCAGCCAGGGCGAGAAAAACACCGGCTTCAAAGTGGCGGTGAATGACCGGGTGACGGCCGCCACGTTTGGGCGCGGCCCGCTGAGCTGGCAGGCCGGCGGCACGTTCGAGCTGCCCGCCGGCCCGGCCTACATCAAGCTCACCCGTATCGAAATGGGCGCGGCCGTGGACGTGCTGGTGCTGAGCAAAAACGCCAATTTGAAAGAGGAAGACGTACGCCCTTACCAGCTGCCCGAGGACGTGCAGCTGCTGCGGCAATACCAGATTCCGCGCTCGAACGCCGTGAAATTTGGCGACGTGGACGGCGACGGTCAGACCGATTTTATGGTGCTGGAGCCCAACTTCTCGGCCCACGTTTTCAACAACGCCGGCAAGGAGCTGTGGGCCTACCAGGCACCCACCGAGTACGTGAAGGAACGGTCGGAATTCGAAGCGCCCGGCGTGCTCTGGGATTTCAACCACGACGGCCGGGCCGAAGTGGTGCACTGGCGCTTTATGGAGAACAAGGAGTGGCTGGTGGTGGCCGACGGCCGCACCGGCCGCATCCTGCGCAAAACGCCGTGGCCCACCCAGCCGCTGCCGCACGTCTACAACAACTTCCGGCTGGCCATCGCGCACCTGCACGCCGGCCCGGCCAACGACCTCGTGGCCTACACCGACATGGGCGGCACCGAAAACGTAACCGCCTACTCCGCCGACCTCAAGCAGCTCTGGCAGCACACCGAGCACCGCAAAAAGGACAACCTCGGCCACTACATCTACCCCATCGACCTCAACGGCGACGGCCTCGACGAGGTGCTCGTCGGCTCGCTGCTGCTCGATACGAACGGGAAGGAAATCTGGAACCGCTTCGACCTGCTGCCCGACAACCACGACCACGCCGACAGCTACAAATTCATTGACATCAACGGCGACGGCAAGCTCGACATCGCCACCGCCAACAGCGAAACCGGCGTGTTCGTGGTGGATGCGGCTACAGGCAAAACCATCTGGCAGAACACCGCCGAGCACAGCCAGCAGCTGGCCGTGGGCAATTTCCTGAAGGGTGTGCCCGGCCCGCAGGTCGTCATCGGCGGCCGCACCTACGGCACCAAGGGCACCGACGAGCCCGGCCTCTCCAGCCAGCTCTACTGGTTCGACAACGCCGGCAACCTGGTGAAGAAATGGCCCGGCAACCCCCTCAACGGCAACCCCGATTTCGTGCGCGGCAACTGGCGCGGCGACGGCACCACCTGGCTGTTCTGGCACAAATTCCACCTCACCGACGCTGGCACCGGCGAGCTGTACTTCCCCGACACCGTCTTCCACCTCTTCGATTTCACCGGCCAGGGCGCCGAGGAAGTCATCACCCTGAGCAACGGCCGCCTGAGCATCTTCGGCAGCCGCCGCGCCGCCCACAGCGGCAAAGACTCGAAAAAGGACGTGGAGTATCTGCGAAACACGGTGGTCAACCACACGCATTATTAACGCATCACCTCACCCCCGGCCCCTCTCCTGCAGAGAGGGGAGCCCGACGATTGTAGCGCGGACTTTTAGTCCGCGAATCCATCGACCAGACCACTCGCGGACTAAAAGTCCGCGCTACGTCCGCGCCGCCGTGGCTCCCCTCTCCGCGGGAGAGGGGCCGGGGGTGAGGTGCCCCCGTCAGGCCGAGCGCCTGGCATTCTATATGACTTCAAAACCATCCATGAGACACCTTTTCCTTCTGCTCCTCGCCCTGCTGCTGGCCCAAACCACCCGCGCCCAAAGCCCGGCGCAGCGCCAAATCCAGTACCTCTCCGGCCGCGACAACCACCCCACCGTGAAGTGGGACTTCTACTGCACCGGCGGGCGCAAAAGCGGCTACTGGACCACCATCGCCGTGCCCTCGTGCTGGGAGCAGCAGGGCTTCGGCCTCTACAACTACGGCCGTGACTACAAAACCTACGGCAAAAACTTCCGCTTCGCCGATGAGCAGGGGCTGTATAAGCACTCGTTCAACGTGCCGGCCAGCTGGCGCGGGCGGCGCGTCGAAATCGTGTTTGAGGGCTCGATGACGGACACCGAGGTGAAGGTGAACGGGCAGGTGGCCGGCCCCACGCACCAGGGCGCGTTCTACCGGTTTAAGTACGACCTGACCGACAAGCTCAAATACGGCGAGGCCAACCTGCTGGAAGTGAAGGTGAGCAAGATGTCGGCCGAGCCCAGCGTGAACAACGCCGAGCGGCTGGCCGACTACTGGGTGTTCGGCGGAATTTTCCGGCCGGTGTATTTGCAGTCCTACCCGCCGCAATACGCCGACAACGTGGCCATCGACGCCCGCGCCAACGGCAGCTTCACGCTGCGCGCCCGGCTGCACGGCCTCACCCAGCCCACCCAGCTGCAAGCCGAAATCATCGACCAAACCGGCCAGACCGTGGGCACCGCTACTGCCACTGTAGCCGCTAATGATACAGTGGCCCGCCTCACCACCACCATCAAAAACCCGCGCCAGTGGACCAGCGAAACGCCCAGCCTCTACCGCGCCCGCCTCACGCTGCGCACCGGCCCCGAAACGCGGTTCCAAGCTACCGAAACCTTCGGCTTCCGCACCATTGAGGTACGGCGCGGCCAGGGCATTTTCGTGAACGGCACGCAGGTGAAAATGAAGGGCACCAACCGCCACAGCTGGTGGCCCGAAACCGGCCGCACGCTCAACGACAGCATTCAGCTGCAGGACGTGAAGCTGCTGAAGGAGATGAACATGAACGCCGTGCGCATGTCGCACTACCCGCCCGATGCCGAGTTCCTGCACCTCTGCGACTCGCTGGGCCTCTACGTGCTCGACGAGCTGGCCGGCTGGCAGAAATTCTACAGCACCAAAGCCGGCACTCCCCTGGTGCGCTCGATGGTGGAGAAGGACCAGAACCACCCCAGCATCATTTTCTGGGACAACGGCAACGAGGGCGGCACCAACAAAGAGCTGGACGCCATTTTCTACCAATACGACCTCACCCGGCGGCCCGTCATTCACCCGCACCACCGCCCCGGCAACGCGGCCAGCGGCATCGACTGCAACCACTACGAGGACTACTACAGCACCCAGAAAATCCTGGCCGACTCGCTCATTTACATGCCCACCGAATTCCTGCACAGCCAGGACGACGGCGGCGGCGGGGCCGGCCTGGCCGATATGTGGGAGCTGCACTGGAAAGCCCAACGCTCGGGCGGCGGCTTCCTGTGGGCGCTGGTGGACGAGGGCATCGTCCGCACCGACGAGAACAACATCATCGACGTGAACGGCGTGAACGCGCCCGACGGCCTGCTGGGCCCGCACCGCGAAAAGGAGGGCAGCTTCTTTGCCATCCGCGAGATTTTTTCGCCCGTGCACATCACCCAGAAAGAGCTGCCGGTTAGATTCGACGGCAGCATTCCGGTCGAAAACCGCTACCATTTTACCAACCTCAGCCAGTGCTTTTTCCAGTGGGAGCTGGTGAATTTCCGCAAGCCCAGCGACCCGTTCGCGGGCAGCATTCCTGGCAAGAAAAGCCGCTTCAAAAGCCCCAACGTGGCCCCGCTGGCCAGTGGCAAGTTGAAACTGGACCTGCCGAAGGACTGGAAAAATTATGACGTCCTCGTCCTCTCCGCCTTCGACCCCGCCAAAAACCTGGTGTATAAGTGGACCTGGAAAACCGGGGGCAACGCCCACCTGCTGGAAGGCGTGCTGGCGCTACAAGCCAAGAACCAGCCCGCCGTGCAGGTAGCCGAAACCGACTCCACCATCAGCCTCACGGCCAGCAACATTTCGGTCACCTTCAACAAAACCAACGGCCACCTCAGCGGCGTGAAGGGCAACAACGGCGACAAGCTCACCTTCACCAACGGCCCGGTGCTGGTGGCCGGCAGCGCCACGTTCGCCGGCCTCACCCGCCGCACCGAGGCCGATGGCGAAGTCATCGAAGCCCGCTACACCGGCGACCTCAAAGCCGTGCGCTGGAAAATGCACCCCACCGGCTGGCTCGAAATGCAGTACGAATACGCCCTCACCGGCGACTACCCCTTCACCGGCCTCAGCTTCAGCTACCCCGAAAACTTCGTGATTGGGGCCAAGTGGCTGGGCCAGGGCCCCTACCGCGTCTGGAAAAACCGCCTCGCCGGCACCACGCTCAACGTGTGGAGCAACGCCAACAACAACACCCAAACCGCCGCCGCGCCCTGGATTTACCCCGAGTTCAAGGGCTACTTTGCCGACATCGCCTGGATGGAGTTCAACACCGTGGAAGGCGCCTTCCTCGTGGCCAGCCCCGACCCCGGCCTGTTCGTGCGCCGCTTCAATTTCTACGGCCTCAGCGGCATCAAGCCCCAGCCCGGCCTGCCCACGGGCGACATCTCCTTCCTCGACGGCATCCCGCCCATCGCCACTAAGCTCGGCCTCAACATCGACCAGCACCCCGAGCGCCTCGGCCCCAACTCCGAGCCCAACCACCTCAGCGGCGCGCCCATCAAGCGCACGCTCTACTTCTACTTCGGCCTGCCGCCGACGGACAGCAAGCCCCAGCCCTACATCGCCCCGGTGAAGGACGATTTGTTTTAAACGTCCGCGCTACTCTTATCTTGTGCCCGTCCTTCACTTCTCCACTATGTCGCGGGTTCTTTTCATGCTGCTGCTTGTCTGCAGCTGCCAATTGGGCAATTGTCAGGTATTTGAGCCCGGCTATCTGGTGCTGCAAAACGGCGACACGCTGCGCGGCGAGGTCGAGAACCGCTTTTGGGAAGAGCCGCCCACGGAGGTCCGCTTTCGGACCACGGCGGCCGGGCAGGGCGAGGTATATGCCGATGGGCAGCTGCGGAACGTGGTGCTCAGGTCGGGCCGGATGCTGCAAAATGAGACGCTGCCCATCGACCGGAATGCTGAAACGCGGGTCGATTTCCTGCCCGTGAAAGTGGTGCGCAAGCAGCAGCCCGAGCGGGTGCTGGCCGACGTGCTACTGCGCGGGCCAGCCTCGCTGCTGGGAATTACGCTGCACTCCACGAAGCATTTTTTCGTGCAGCGCCCCGGCCAGCCCTGGCTGGAGCTGGCCGCCAACAACTACCTGCTGCTCGACCGCATTGCCGATGCCAACGACTACAAGAGCCTGCTGCTGCGCTATTTTGGTGACTGCGAGGCCGCCACGGCCTTGCTGCCAACCACCGATTTCACGGCCGACGGCCTCCGCCGCGTGGTGTTGGCCTTCAACCGCAAGTGCGCCGGCGAGGCCCCGGCCGTTCCGGAAATAGTGGTAGCAGATGCGGCCAGCCGGCCGCGGGTGGCGTTCCGGATGGGCGCGGTGCTGGGCGTGCGCTACAATTCGCTGCGGCTGCAGGGACCGGCGCAGGCTACGGCCGTGCTCAACGGCCTCAACATCGATGGCCGCCTGCACGCGCAGGCCGGCGGCTACTTCGACCTGATGAGCCCCGGCCGACGCCTGGCGGTGCACACCACCCTGTTGGTGTCGCGGTTCGGCAATCCGGACCCGGTGGCGTTTGCGCTTGCGCCGGGCACGCTGCCCGGCAACTTCGAATGGCGCGGCACGCAGGCCGGGCTGCAGTTTGGGGTACGCGGCTTCGTGCCAATCAGCACTTCCGCAGACGTGCTGCTGGGTGCCGGCTACGAGCTTAACGGGTTCTGGACCGACGTTTCCGTATTTCGGTACGGCAGCAAGGAAGGCGTGTTTATTTACGATTTCGTTGGCGGGTACCTGCCCTACCTGGAAGCCGGACTCCGATACAACCGGCTGGCCCTCACGCTCAACGGCCGCGCCTACGATTCCGACTACGTCATCCATTTCCTCGACGTACCCGACCAGGTGTATTACACCTACCAGCCCTGGAGCCTGAGCCTGGCCCTGAGCTACCGGCTGAATGGCGACTCGGATGTCAGAAGCCAGCCGGGCCGTTAAGTGGCAGATGATTAAGCAGGTGAGCAGCAGCGCGGACTTTGTAGTCCGCGTCCCCGCGCATGCCGCAACCGTTGAATCGGCACGGGGGCGCGGACTAAAAGTCCGCGACCTCGTGCCCTTGGCACTCATGCCGCCGTCCACCAGCAGGCACTGGCCGGTGATGCAAGCCGCGCCGGACAGGCACAGGAAGGCCACAGCGGCGATTTCGGCGGGCCCGCCCACGCGGCCCAAGAGCGGGCGGGCCAGGCGGCAATTACATCGGCTTCGTGGCGGGCCACAATCAGGACTTCGGCGCCGAGGGTAAGCAGCTCTTCGGCGATGGCCAAGCCGACGCCGTTGGTGCCGCCTGTGACGAGGGCGCGGCAGCCGGTGAGGGTTTAGCGGTTGGGCATGCGGTGGTTCTGGAAATAAATGCAGTGTTCGCCATCCTAAACGGCAAAACGCCCGGATTGACTGAACAATCCGGGCGTAGTCGGGCGGCTAGGGCAATTACCAGTTTGCTAGGGAGTTTTAACAATGGCGCCACCAAAGCAGGGTTGCGGCTAAGTGCATAAACGCCAGAAAAGGCCGGTCCAGCTTGTCGTAGCGGGTGGCTACGCGTCGAAATTGTTTAAGGCGGCTAAAAAGCCGCTCGGCGGGGTGGCGCTGGGCGTAGCGGGGCCCCGCGCAAGCGCGGGGCTGGCGCGGGGCTGGCGCGGGGCTGGCGCGGGGCTGGCGCGGGGG
>NZ_BAAGWC010000045.1:0-18965 GCF_054780555.1 Hymenobacter daeguensis | reverse complement strand
GCGCGGGCGGCCCGCCACGCCCGGGGCCCGCGCCACGGCGGCGGCCACGGCCGGCACCACTAACTTCTTTCGGCTACGGCTGCTTTCCCATGACCGTTCTCATCGTCGAAGACGAGCGCACGCTGGCCCGCGAGCTGGGCATTTTTCTCTACCAGCAGGGCTTTGCCTGCACTGTGGCGCGCACCGCCCGCGAGGCCCGCCAGCAGCTGGCCGACACCCCCTTCGACTTCGTGCTGCTGGACCTGGGCCTGCCCGATGGCGACGGCCTGACCGTATTGGCCGAAGCCAAGCAGCAGGGCCTCACGGCCGCTTTCGTCATTCTCACCGCGCGCGGGGCCGTGGAGGACCGCATCGGCGGCCTGGAGCTGGGCGCCGACGACTACCTGGCCAAGCCGTTTTCGCTGCCCGAGCTGCTGGCCCGCATGCACGCCATCACGCGGCGGCGCTTCGGGCTGCACCGGCCGCTGGCGGCGGCGGGGCCGTTCGAGCTCGATTTGCAGGCCCGGCGGCTGCTGTTTGGCGGGCAGGAAGTGAGCCTCTCGGTGAAGGAGTTCGACGTGCTGAGCTACCTCGTGCTGCACAAAAACCGCGTGATGACGCGCCTGCAGCTCACCGAGCACATCTGGGGCAACCTGCCGGAGTCGGGCTTCGACTCCAACTACATCGACGCCCACATCAAGAACCTGCGCAAAAAGCTGGGCCAGCATGCCGACGTGGACTGGCTCGAAACCGTGCGCGGCATCGGGTACCGGGCGCGGCTGTAGGCGGAAGAAGGCTTTGGTGCTTGGGGTCAGGTGTAGGGCCGTTTGTCATCCTGAGCGCAGCGAAGGACCTTATCACCGCTGAACAATTGGCAGTAATTTCCAACGGGTTTAGACGTGATAAGGTCCTTCGCTGCGCTCAGGATGACAGATGCCCCAATGCTCACCACCTAACACCCAGCCCCAACACTCACCACTTTACATGAAGCTCAGCACCAAATTCTCCCTCTTCAACGCGCTGTCGCGGGTGGCCATTCTGCTGGTGCTGGTGGGGGCGCTGCCGCTGGCCATGAGCCGGCTGGCCCGCCTGAGCACCGACCAGCGCCTAGCCCAGAAAAAGGAAAAGGTGCTGAAGCTGATTCGGCGCAACGGCATCTCGGCCTTCATCACCGACGACGAATCTTCCTACGGCAGCTACAACCTGCTGAAGGAGGAGTTTATTTCGCTGGAAGCCATTCCGCCCGGCCCCAGCATCAGCGGCATCGAGGACTCGAAGCGGGCCGTGGAGGACGAGATTGTGGAGTACCGCGTTCTGAGCTACTCCTTCGCCGACGCGGGCCAGAACTACCTGCTCGAAATCGGGCGCAGCACGGGCAGCATCGGCGAAACGGAGCGCAACTTCCGCCACTACGCGCTCTACATGCTGCTGGTGGCCGTGGCCCTGACCACGCTGGCCGACGTGGCGTTTTTCCGCTACCTGTTCGAGCCGTTCTACACCATCATCCGGCAGCGGCTGAAGAATGCCCAGCACCCGGCGGCGTTCAACTTCGCGCCCATCGAAACCAGCACCGACGACTTCCGCTACCTCGACGAGAGCCTTCGCGAGATGATGACCACCATCCAGGCCTCGTTTTCGAAGGAGCGCAAGTTCATTGCCGAAGCCTCGCACGAGCTGCTCACGCCCCTGGCCGCCCTGCAATACCGCTTCGACAACATGCTGGCCGACGACACCCTGAGCGAAGAAAACCAGCTGCGCGTGGTGGAGTCGCAGCGCACCGTACACCGGCTGCGCACCATCATCAAATCATTGCTGATGATTTCGAAGATTGAAAACGACCAGTTTGCCCGCACCGAGGCCGTGCCGCTGGCCCCGCTGGTGGCCGAAGTGTGCGAGGAAGTGCAGGACCGCCTGGCCGTGCTGGGCCTCACGCTGCACCAGGCCGTGGCGCCCGATTTCGTGGTCACGCGTGCCAACCGGGGCCTGCTCTTCACCCTGATTTATAACCTGGTGAGCAACGCCATCAAGTACAACCGCGCCGGCGGCCGCATCGACCTGCTGGGCCGCCCCGGCCCCGCCGGCCCCTACGTGCTGGAGGTGCGCGACACCGGCGTGGGCATTGCCCGCGAGCAGCTGCCGCGCCTGTTCCTGCCCTTCGACAAGGGCGCCGCCGCCGATGCCGACAGCTACGGCCTGGGCCTGAGCATTGCCCGCACCATTGCCGAGCTGCACGGCATCGCCCTGGAAGTCAATTCGATTGAGGGACTCGGCACGTCGTTCCTGCTCACGTTTCCGGAGCCGGCGGCGGGCGCGGTGTAGCGCGAGCACGGGCGCGTGGCGGCTTATCATGTTCGCATCATGTTGGCGGGGTAGGTTTGAATCGTCTTCTAACCCAAACCCCCATATTCCCATGAAAAAGCTGATGCTTTCCGCCGTCGCCCTGCTGTGCACGTTTGCCGCGCTGGCCCAAACCGCTCCCAAAGGCCACCACGGCGGCCACCATGGCGGGCACCACGGCCACCATGGCCACCACGGCGGCCACAAAACCAAGTAGTTGGCCGGTGCTTGCCTGCCGCTTTCCCTGTCATCAATCCTTGTAATTCCTTAATTTCCATGAAAAGCTTCCTCACGTTGTCCGTTGCCCTGTTGTGCTCGTTTGCCGCCTTGGCGCAGTCCACGCCCAGCCATCCCGGGGGCCGCAAGCACGGCAGCCACCAGGGCGAGCACCGCAAGAAAGGCAGCCACCAGGGCCAGCATCGGCACAAGGGCATGCACGCCGGCCAGCACTAGCCGGCCGGCGGCCTTCCGCCTCTCCGCCAAAGCCTCTCCGCAGCCGTCGGAGAGGCTTTTTTGGCTTTATCTTTCTTCCTGCTATTCCCTTTGCCCTTGAGCTCTTCCTTTACTCCCGCAGCCATGTTGCTAAGCGCCCTGTTAGGGGCCGGTGCCCACCGGGCCGCCGCCGCCCCCGCCCCCGCCGATACCACCGACGCGGACGTGCCCAAACGCAGCTTCTCGGCGGCCCTCGGCTACGGCAGCAACTCCACCTACTTCGGCCGCTCGCAGGCCGTGGCCTTCCCCTACCTCACCGCCGACTTCACCTACACGGCCAAAAACGGGCTCTACGCCTCGGTGGGCCTCTACAACCTGCTGAACACGCCCACCGCCCTTGACGAAACCGACCTGAGCGTGGGCTGGGACCACGACTTCGGCCAGACGCTGGACGTGTCGGTGAGCTACGCCCGGTTTTTCTTTCCGACCAACAGCCAGCTGGTGAAATCCAACGTGAACAACGCCGTAGATGCCGCGCTGGGCCAGGACTGGGGCGCGGTGTATTCGCGGCTGAGCGCCACGTATCTGTTCGGCAAATCCACCAGCAAGGGCGATGCGTTTCTGACCCTGGAAAACTCCCGCTCCTTCGAGATTCCGCACGTGCTCGGGGCCGACAACTACCTCACCATCGAGCCGCTGGTGAGCGTGGCGGCCGGCACGCAATCCTTTGCCGAAGCGGCCCTGGACAAGCGCCACGGGACCAGCAAAGTGCGCAACGTGCGGCGCTTCAGCGTGGTCGATTACGAGTTTTCGGTGCCCGTGAGCTACACCGTGGGCAAGCTGGAGCTAGCCGCCGGCTGGCGCTACGTGGTGCCCGTGAACCTGCCTGCCGACGACCTGGACTCGCGGGCGCTGTCTGTGTGGACGGCCGGGCTCACCTTCACGCTGTAGCGGCCGGGCCATTTTTTGGCCGCGCCCGTATCTGATTAGCGGAACCACCCGGATTCATTCTCTTTCCGCTAACTCATTCCGACGATGATGATTCGCTCGATACCAACCGCCGAATCAGTGAAGCGGCTGGCCCTGGCCGGCGCGGTGGCCCTGCTGGGCGCGTGCTCCGGCCAGGCCCCGCTGGAGCAGGCCAGCGGCGGCAACGGCCGCTCCACTGTCGTGCAGGCCGACACCACGGCCACGCTGCCCACCGAGGCCTGCGGCCTGCTCACGCCCGCCGAAGTGGCCAGCCTGACGGGCCGCCCCGTGCAGCAGCAAACGCAGGGCGAAGGCTGCCGCTTCGTGGAAGCCGACCAGCCCGCCAGCCCCGATGCCGTGGTGATGGTGTCGTTCCGCCCGGCGGCAGCCTTCCAGATTGCCCGGGCCGGCAACGACCTGAAGCGCAGTATTTCGCCGGTAAGCGGCCTGGGCCGCGAAGCCTATTACGACGACAGCCACGGCGACCTTTACGTGCAGCTGCCCGGCCGCACCCTCGTCATCGGCATGCCGCAACGCGTGAAGCGCTACTCGCGCGAGCGGATTGCGCCCGAGCTGGGCCGCCTGGCCGTGGCCCGGCTGGCCGCCCGCCAGGGCAGTTAACTCCCCTCCTTACCAAGGAGGGGACATTTTTGTGCAGCAAAAATCGGGGTGGTTGTGGCGTATGAGCATCGGCGAAGCAAACCGGCGGAAAGCTGGCAAGTGAACGATGGCAGCACGACCTGACCGCCCGTCGGTCAACGCCCACAACCACCCCAGCCGCCGCTTTGCGGCGGCGTCCCCTCCTTGGTAAGGAGGGGAGTGTGCGGCTTCGTAGCTTGCGGCACATTCTCGTTCGCTCATGAAAAAAATTGCTTTCGCCGGTCTTATAGCCGCGGCCCTCACCTCGGCCTGCAACCAGACCAAAACCTCCGAAACCGCCACCAGCAGCGCCGACGGCGCGGCGGCCACCGACACCACCAAGGGCCTCAACGGCCTGTTTGCCAGCTTCTGGGAGCGGCAGTCGCGGCTCGACCCGCTGTCGGCCACGGCGCAGGGCGACAACCGCTTCAACAACCTGCTGCCCAACGACCAGACCCAGGCCTTTCGGGACACGCTCAGCACGTTTTATCAGGATTATCTGACGCGGCTGGCGAAATTCGACCGCGCCAAGCTGGACGAGAACGATAAAATCAGCTACGACATCTTTCAGTACGACCTGAAGCAGCGCGTGGCCGGGCTAAAGCTGAACACCTGGATGATTCCGTTTCAGCAGTTCTGGGGGCTGCCCATCAGCATGGGGCAGTACGGCTCGGGGCAGGGTAACCAGCCCTTCAAGACGGTGCAGGACTATGACAACTGGCTGGGCCGGGTGCAGGGGTTCACGGTGTGGGCCGACTCGGCCATCGGCAACTTCCGGCGCGGCATGAAGGCCGGCGTGGTGCTGCCCAAAGCCCTGGTGGTGAAGATGCTGCCGCAGATGCGCGCCGCCGACATGCAGGTGACGGACCCTACCAAGTCGCTGTTTTACGGGCCGATAAATGCTTTCCCCAAAGACTTTTCGGATGCCGACAAGCAGCGCCTGACCGAGGCGTATAAGAAGGCCATTCTGACGCAGGTAGTGCCGACGTATAAGAAGCTGGGCGACTTTCTGGCCAACGAGTACCTGCCCAAATCCCGCGCCACCAGCGGCATCAACGCCGTGCCGGGCGGGCCGGAAATCTACCGCTACTACGTGAGCTACTGGACCACCACGGAGAAGACGCCGGCCGAAATCCACGCCCTGGGCCTGCGCGAAGTGGCCCGCCTGCGCGCCGAGATGGAGCGCATGAAAACCGAGCTGGGCTTCAAAGGCACGCTGCGCCAGTTCTTCGAAAGCCTGAAAACCAACCCCAAGGCCATGCCCTTCAAAACGGCCGAGGAGGTGCTGGCGGGCTTCCGCCGCATTCAGGAAACCATCGACCCGAACCTGAAAAAGATGTTCGGGCGCACGCCCAAAACGCCGTTCGAGATTCGGGAAACCGAAAAATTCCGCGAGGCCTCGGCCTCAGCCGAATACAACCAGGGCTCGCCGGACGGCACGCGGCCGGGCATCTTCTACGTGCCCATTCCCAAGCCCGCCGAGTACAACGTGACCCAGGGCATGGAGTCGCTGTTTCTGCACGAGGCCATTCCGGGCCACCACTACCAGATTTCGCTGCAGCAGGAAAACACCAGCCTGCCCAAGTTCCGCCAGTTTGCCGGCTACGGCGCCATGACCGAGGGCTGGGCGCTCTACTGCGAAAGCCTGGGCAAAGAGCTCGGCCTCTACAAAGACCCCTACCAGTACATCGGCGCGCTGAGCGACGAGATGCTGCGCGCCGTGCGCCTGGTGGTGGACACCGGCCTGCACACCGGCCAGATGACCCGCGAGCAAGCCATTGACTACATGCTCGATAACACGCCCGACAACAAGGAAAACGACACGGCCGCCATCGAGCGCTACATGGCCATTCCGGGCCAGGCGCTGGCCTACAAAATCGGCCAGCTCAAGATTCAGGAGCTGCGCGCCCGCTACACCAAGCAGCTCGGCAGTAAGTTCTCGCTCAGCAACTTCCACGATGAATTGCTGAAGGACGGCGTGATGCCATTGTCGGTACTCGAAACCAAGATGGACGCCTGGGCCGCTAAGCAGTAACCGTCTGCTTTGTTATCGAAGCTGTTTAAGTAACCCGCGTCGGAGCATTCCGGCGCGGGTTTTTTGTGAGCCGATTGCAGGACTGTGCACCGACGCTGAAACTGCGCCAATCGAAACGGGCGGCGCAGCGGGGTTCTGCAGAATTTCCGTCATTTACCGGATGAAAACGACGGTTCCAACCTCGTGGCTGCTGGTGCTGCTGCTGTGTGCGCTGCAAACCCGCCCGGCCCGCGCCCAGCGCCGCTTCGAGCTGGCCGACATCGGCAAAACGGTGAGCGTGACCGACCCGCAGCTCTCGCCCGACGGCCGGCAGGTACTCATCGTGGTTTCCCGGCCCAATCGCACCACCAACCGCCACGACGCGGAGGTAATTCTGGTGGACGTCGCCAGCGGCCGGCAGCGCGTGCTGGTGGCCGGCCGCCCCACCGTGAAGCAGCCGCGCTGGTCGCCCACCGGCGACCGGATGGCTTTTCTGGCCCGCACCGGCACGGGCAAGGATGCCCATACGCAGCTGTTCGTGCAGCCTTTTGAGGAAGCCGCCGAGGCGAAGGCCGTTACCAATGGCCCCACCAATGTGCAGCATTTCCGCTGGAGCCCCGACGGCAAAACCCTGGCCTACATCGCTGCCGACGAACCCACCAACCAGACAGAAGCTGAGCGCGGCAACGACAGCTTCGAGGTGGGTGACGGCAGCGTGACGCTCACCGCCGCGCCCACGCCCGACCACCTGTGGCTGGCCGACGCCAGCGGCACGCAGCCCGCCCGCCGCCTCACCAGCGGCTTCTGGAGCCTGCCCGACGACTCGTCCGAGCCTTTCGACTGGGCGCCCGACGGCCGCACGCTGGTCTTTGTGCGGCGCGCCACGCCCCAGACCGGCGACCAGCACGGCACGCTCTGCACTGTGGAGGTGGCCACTGGTGCCATTCGTCGCCTGAGCGGCCCGCCCCGGCAGCTCGACTTGCCCGCGTTTTCGCCCGATGGCCGCTGGATTGCCTACCAGACTCCACGCGACACGGCCTTTCTGGAAGGGCTGGAATTCCAGCTGATTCCGGCCGGCGGCGGGCCGCCGCGCCCCCTCACCCGCCCGCTCGACCGCAACCTGCAGCACGCCCTGTGGAGCCCGGACAGCAAAAGCCTGCTGGTGGGCGGCAACGACGGGCCCACGGTTTCCATCTGGCAGCAGGAGCTGAGCGGCCGCAGCCGCAGGCTGCCGCTGGGCGCGGTGTCGCCGAATGGCAGCTACTGGGTGGAAATGTCAGTGGGCCGGCGCAACGCCTTGGCCATTACCGCCAATGAGCCGGGCCGGCCGGCGGAGCTGTATTACCTGGCCTCGCCCACGGCCGCGCCGCGCCGCCTCACCGATTTCAACCACGAAACCGCCGCCCTGAAGCTGGGCCGCATGGAGGCCGTGGAGTGGCAATCGGACGAGTTGCGGCCAAACGGCATTCTTACGTACCCGCCTGATTTTGACCCCGCCAAAAAATACCCGCTGGTGCTGATGATGCACGGCGGGCCGTTCAATGCCTCGCGGACTGCATTTTACGGGCTGGGGCAGGCGGTGGCGGCGCGGGGCTACGTGGTGTTTCAACCCAACTACCGGGGCAGCGACAACCTGGGCTACGCCTTCCAGCGGGCCATTCGGAACGATGCGGGGGCCGGGCCGGGGCGCGACGTGCTGGCCGGCATCGCCGAGTTGGAACGGCGCGGCTGGGTCGATACCAGCCGCATTGCGCTGACCGGCGCCAGCTACGGCGGGTTTATGACGGCCTGGCTGCTGGGCGAGCCGCGCCGCTGGCGCTGCGCGGTGGCCGCCTCGGCCGTGGTCGATTTGCTGGACAGCTATAACCTGGGCGATAACAACGCCGCCAACGCCGCCCACTACGGCCCCTCGCCCTGGCTGAGCGCCGAAAACCTGGCCCGCTACCGGGCGCAGTCGCCCATTGCGCGGGCCCCGCGCTGGCACACGCCCACCCTCGTTCTGCACAATGTGAACGACTACCGCGTGCCCATCGCCAACGCCTACAAGCTCTACCACGCCCTGAAAGACAACCATGTGCCGGTGCGCTTCGTGGCCTTCCCCATCACGGCCCACGTTCCCTCCGACCCCGTGCGCAGCGCCGAGTGGAACCGCCTGTGGGTGGAGTGGCTCGACCAGTACCTGGGCCCTAACCCACCGCCGGCCAGATGAACCAAATAGCCCATGTGGAAGATGGTTTTTAGCGCCATTCTGCCAGTAGCTTTACCCGTATGAAAAAACCACTACTGCATCTCGGACAAAGCCTGCTCGTGGCGGCAGTGCTGGCGAACCCACTGGCGGCCCGTGCTCAGCCCACCCAGCCTTCCGCCAGTGCGCCAGTGCCGGCTGCCTGGTTTCCTTTTCAGGTTGACCGCCAGCTGAGCGTGGACCTGCCGCTGCCCCCGCGCCAATCGGCCGCGCCCGACATGGGCACGTTTACCATGCAGGCGTACAGCTCTTTCAGCAAAGCATCGCATTTTATGGTGATGCAGATGGAGCTGGCGCCGGGCGTTGAGCCCGATAATTCGGTGGGCCGAACGGACGTTTTCTACACCAGCCTCACCCAGGCCGTGCTGACTTCGATGAAAGCAGAACGACTAAGCCAGAAGTCCTTTCGCGTTGGCACAGCAGAAGGCCTGGCGGTTGATTTCCGCTTGAAAAACCCGCTGCCCGACTGGCCGCCCGGCGGCACCATGTGGGTGCTGCGCGCCGGCCGCGCCGCCTACCTGCTGGAATATTGGGGGGCGGAAGGCAGCGCCGTGGCGGCCAGTGAAAAAGCCCGGTTTCTGGCGTCCTTTCGCCTCAATGAAAAGCCCGGCACTGCTCCCACGGCAGCCGAAATTGCCCGGTTTCGGGTGGGCCGGTTTCGCTACCTCGATGCCCGGCACGGCCAGACCCTGGTGGAGCGCACCGACACCACCCAGACCGAAACCGACCCTGCCAAAGGCCTGCGCCTGGGCTTCGGCCTGCACTGGCAGGCCGACGGCTATGATATTACCATGCGCAGCAGCAGCGCCTCCAACGGGGCGGCACTCGTGGGCACAACTATGCACATCCGGCTAACCGGCGTCGAGGGCAATACCTACACCTACTGGGCCACCATCGAAGGAATGATTTTCACCGGCCGCATGCAGAAACTGGACTAGATTCGGCACTTGCAAGCACCCGCCATCTTACCTGCAATGAAACACTTGACTCACCTGGCCACGGCCGGACTGCTAACACTTTGCCTGAGCTTTCCGCCTCCCGCGCTGGCCCAGAAAAAGCCCGCCCCCAAACCGGCCAACGCGGAAAGCGCCATCCGCGAAGCCGACATCAAGCGCGACTTGTACGCCTTGGCCGGCGACCATTTCCGGGGCCGCGAGGCGGGTACGCTCGATGAGCTGAAGGCCTCGGCCTGGCTGGCCGAGCAGATTCGGGCCATCGGCCTGCTGCCGGCCGGCGACGATGGCACCTACTTCCAGTGGTTCAGCCTGCAGCGCACGCGCCTGACCCGGGCCAGCCGGCTCAGCATCGGCACGCACCAGCTGAAGCTGCACGAGGACGCGCTGGTGCTTGTGCCCACCACCTACGCCGCCACGGTGCCGCTGCTGTACGTGGGCACGGGCACGGCGGCCGAGCTGGCCAAAGCCGATGTGAAGGGCAAGGCCGTGGCGCTGCTGTTTTCGGGCACGCCGCCGCCGGAATCGAGCTTTCGCTACTACCTGCGGCAGGTGATGACCGATAAGTCGGCCGAGCTGCTGAAGGCGGGCGCGGCGGCCGTCATCTTCGTGGCCGATGCGCGGGCGCAGGCCATCTACGAGCACTGGGGCCACACCTACGAGCGGGGCCGCTACGGCCTGCCCGGCGATGCCGCCACCCAGCCGGTGAGCACGCCGCCCACCATTCTGCTGCCCGAGTCGGCCAAAGAGTGGGTGCAGCAGGCCGGCCAGCAGGTCAGCCTCGACCTGAAGGCCGAGAGCTTCCGCTACCCGTCCGTCAACATCGTGGCCAAGGTGCCCGGCACCGATGCCGAGCTGAAAAAGCAGTACGTCCTCTTCAGCACGCACCAGGACCACGACGGCGTGCGCGCCCCGGTGGCCGGCGATTCCATCTACAACGGGGCCGACGACAACGCCACCGGCTGTGCGGCGCTGCTGGCCATCATGCGGGCTTTTAAGCAGCAGCCGGCCCGGCGCTCGGCGCTGTTTGTGTTCCACGGGGCCGAGGAGCGGGGCCTGCTGGGCTCGCGCTACTACTCGGCCAATCCCACGGTGCCGCCGGCCGGCATCGTGGCCGTGCTCAATGCCGAGATGATGGGGCGCAACGTGGCCGACAGTGCGGCGCTGATTGGCTCGCAGCCGCCCCACCTCAACTCGTCCGATTTGGTGACAACCGCTTTGGCCGCCAACCAGGCCGGCCCTCGGTTCCGGCTCGACACCGAGTGGGACAAGCCCACCCACCCCGAGCGCTGGTACTTCCGCTCCGACCACTTGCCCTATGCCCGCCTGGGCATTCCGGCCGTGATGTTCACCACCCTGCTGCACCCCGACTACCACACGCCCCGCGACGAGCCCAAAACCATCGACTACCCCAAGCTGACCCGCATGACGCGGTGGATATACCTCACCGGCTGGGCCGTAGCCAACCGCACCGCTGCGCCAGCCCGCGAGCCCAACTTCAAGCTGGAGCGGTAGGGCCAATAAAATATCAACGAAATATTGCTGTTTTTTCTTTCTTACTGAATAACACGCTTACATTAGCAGCAAATCCCAAATCCGTTCCTCATGAAGCAGCTTTTGTTGGTCGCCTTATCACTCATTGGCCTCGAAGCAGCGGCCCAGCCGGGCAAGCGCCCCGTGGCGCCGGCCCGGCCGGCAGCCAAAGCTGCTGCCCCGGCCGGCGCCAATTCGGCCCCGCTGGCGGCGCTGTTTGAGCGCTACCACGACCGCTACAACCGCCTGTTTCCGCTGCAGGCCACGGCCGAAGGCGACCACCGCTTCGACGACAAGCTGCCCAACGACCAGACCCGCGTGTACCGCGACACGCTGAAGGCCTTCTATGGACACTACCTCGGGGCCCTGCGCAAGGTGGACCGGACCAAGCTCACGGCCAACGACAAAGTGAGCTACGACATGCTGCGCTACGAGCTGGAGCAGCGCCTGGCCGGCTTTCAGTTCGACAACTGGAAGATGCCGTTTAACCAGTTTTATGGCCTGCCCAATACCTTGCCGCAGCTGGCCTCGGGCAAGGGCGCGCAGCCCTTCAAAACGGTGAAGGACTACGACCGGTGGCTGGCCCGCCTGCGCAGCTTTCCGGCCTGGGCCGATTCGGCCATTGCCAACTTCCAGCGCGGCGAGCGCAGCGGCGTGGTGCTGCCCAAAGCCCTGGTGCCCAAGATGGTGAAGCAGCTGCGCGCCATTGCCTTCGGCGACCCCACGGCCAGCCTGTTTTACCAGCCCGTGCTGAATTTCCCCGGCACCTTCACGGCCGCCGACAAAACCCGGCTGACGGCCCTGTTTCAGAAGGCCATTCAGCGCGACGTGGTGAGGCCTTATCGCGACATGGCTGATTTTCTGGAGATTGAGTACCTGCCCAAAGCCCGCGCCACGTCGGGCATCAACGCGCTGCCGCAGGGCGCTGCCCGCTACGCCTACGCCGTGCAGGTGGGCACCACCACCAGCCGCACCCCGGCCCAGGTTTACGAAACCGGCCTGGCCGAAGTGGCCCGCATCAGGGCCGAGATGGACACCGCCAAAAACCGCACCGCATACAAGGGCGACCTCAAAGGCTACTTCAACTACGTGAACACCGACCCGAAATTCCGGCCCTTCAAGACCGAGCAGGAGGTTATCAGCGCTTTCCGGGGCATTCAGGGGCGCGTCGAGCTTAAGCTGCCGGACCTGTTCAACCGGGGCCCCAAGACGCCGTTTGAGGTGCGCGCCACCGAAGCCTACCGCGCGGCTTCGGCCTCGGCCCAATATTACCGGGGCGCGCCCGACGGCTCGCGGCCGGGCATTTTCTACGTGCCCATTCTCGATGCCACCCGGTACAACACCGTGGCCAACCCGGCCATGGAAACCCTGTTTTTGCACGAAGCCCTGCCGGGGCACCACTTCCAGGTGTCGATGCAGCAGGAGAACACCAGCCTGCCCAAGTTCCGGCGCTTCGGCGGCTACTCGGCCTGCAGCGAAGGCTGGGGCCTGTACTGCGAAGGCCTGGGCAGGCAGCTGGGCCTCTACACCGACCCCAACCAGTACATGGGCCACCTGGGGGCCGAAATGCACCGCGCCCTACGCCTCGTGACCGACGTGGGCCTGCACACCGGCAAGCTCACCCGCGAGCAGGCCATTCAGTACATGATGGATAACGAGGCCATCTCGGAGCAGGGCGCTACGGCCGAGGTGGAGCGCTACATGGCCATTCCGGGCCAGGCGCTGAGCTACAAAACCGGCCAGCTCAAGCTCAACGAGCTGCGCGACCGGTACCGCCGGCAGCTGGGCCCGAAGTTCGACCTGCGCGCTTTTCACGACGAGCTGCTGAGCATCGGCTCGATGCCGCTGGCCGTGCTCGAAACCCGCATGGACGCCTGGGCCGCCAGCGTGAAGTAGGCCGCAGGCAAATAATAAAAAGCCCCAACGCATCCCGCCCCCCGCAAACCACGTTGAGCCGGTATCTGCTGTTCAACCCTGTTTGCGTGATGCGCTTAACCAATTCCGAGCTGGCCTTCGTGCTGGGCCGCCTGCTGCTGGGCGTGGCTTTTCTGACGCATTTGCTGGTGCGGCTGCCCAAGCTGGCGGCGTTTCAGGCGGGCATGGTGAAGCAGTTTGCTTCTTCCATGCTGCCCGAAATGCTGGTGCGGCCCTTCGCGGCAGTGCTGCCGTTTGTGGAAGGCGGCATTGGCCTGCTGCTCATCATCGGTCTGTTTACCCGCCCGGCCCTGGCCGCGGCCCTGCTGCTGATGACTGTGCTGGTATTCGGCAGCAGCCTGCTGGAGCAGTGGGCCACGGTAGGCACGCAGCTGGTGTACGGGCTGTTTCTGTTTGTCCTCATCCTGCACTGCCAGCACAACCGCCTCTGCCTCGACCGCACCCCGGCCGGGAACGTGCACTAACCCAACTCCACCCGATGCGCCACCTCACCGCCGCCGACATCGCCGGCTTCGAAAAAATCTACCGCCTCAACCTCGTCAACGGCCTGCCCGGCTTCAAGCCGGCCAACCTCGTGGGCACCGCCGCGCCCGATGGCCGCACCAACCTGGCGGTGTTCAGCTCGGCCCTGCACCTGGGCTCCGACCCTGCCCTGCTGGGCATCGTGACGCGGCCCACCACCGTGCCGCGCCACACCTACGCCAACCTCAAAGCCAGCGGCTGCTACACCCTGAACCATGTGCCCGTGGCGCTGGCCGCAGCGGCCCACTACACCTCGGCCAATTTCCCCGACGATGTTTCGGAGTTCGACGCGTGCGGCTTCACGGCCGCGTGGCGCGACGATTTTCCCGCGCCCTACGTGGCCGAAAGCCCGCTCAGCATTGGCCTGCGGCTGCTTGAGGAGCATGCCATCAGCAACGGCACCGTGCTGCTGGTGGGCACCGTGGAGCACGTGTACCTGCCCGAAGAAGGCCTGCGTGCCGATGGCACCCTGGACCTGGCGGCGCTGGCCACGGCCTGCATCTCGGGCCTCGATGGCTACCACGCCGTGCAGCCGCCCGTGCGCTTCGGCTACGCCCGGCCGGGCCAGCCGCCGGTGCCGCTGTAGCGACCGGCAGCCACTGGCCATTTCAACGCAAAAAGCCCGCTGCTAAGAAAGCAGCGGGCTTTTTGCCGCATGGCAGGCGGCAATCTATTTTTTGGTTTCTTCCAGCTGGCCACTGGCGGTTTGGGTGGCCGTTGCGCTGCTGCCGGCCGGGGCCGAGTCGAGCTGCTCTTTCACGGTGCCGTTCTTGATGGCCGTGGCCGAGCCCGTGCCGATGGGCGTGGTGGCCTTGGGCTGGTTGTTGATGCTGTCGCGGTTGACGTCCGAGTTGTGCCAGCCGGGCGGGTTGGTGAAACCGTGCTTGAATTGAACGTTGTCGCCGGGGCTCCAACGGTAGTCGCAGGACGAAAGCGAGGCCGCCAGGGCGGTGCCCAGCAGCAAGGCCAGGGCGGGACGAGTGGAAAGCTTCATGAAGTAGTGCTTGGGATTGGTGCTGCAAAGTACGTTGATTTCGGCCGGAAGGCCAACGCAATACCGGCCGGGCCGTTACTTTCGGGCCATTCGCCTTTTTAGCCCGTTTCCACCATGTCCGATTCCGATGCCCCCCAGCCTTCCCGCTTCCGCCGTGCCCTGGGGGCCGTGGGGCGGGCCGCCCTGCTGCCCGTGCGCGGGGCCAGCTACGTGGTGCGTGCCGGCCAGGCCCACCAGCATTTTTTCCTGCCGGTGCTCAACGGCGCCCTCGGCGACCAGCTGGCCGCCCGCTTCGACCCGCGCGCCATCCGGATGAGCTTCCGGCGCGGCGGGCACGACGTGCCCGTGGCCGAGCTGCGCCTGACGGAGCCGCGCCAGAAAACCGTGGTGTACGTGCACGGCCTGATGGGCGACGAGCTTATCTGGCAAACCGGGTTTCAGGACCCGCCCGGCAGCCGGCGCTACGGCCCGCGCCTGGCCGAGGAAACCCGCAGCCGCGCCCTCTACCTGCGCTTCAACTCCGGCCTGCACCTCTCCGAAAACGGCCGCCAGCTCAGCCGCCTCCTCACTGAGCTGGTCGAAACCTACCCCGACGCCGTGGGCGAACTGGTGCTGGTGGGCCACAGCATGGGCGGGCTCATCATTCGCTCGGCGGGCTACTACGCTGCGCTTAATGAGGAATTGGAGAAAGAGTCCGCAGCAACAGCCGATGCCAATTCCTCATTCTTCCTTCCTCCTTCCTCATTAAGCGCAGCGCCCTGGCTGGCGCACCTGCGCTCGGTGTTCCTCATCGGCACGCCCAACGACGGCTCGTGGCTGGAGCAGAACTCGCACTTCACGGCGCGGCTGCTGGAGCGCATCAACCTGTTTCCGACGCGGTTTCTGAGCAAGGCGCTCAACCAGCGCAGCAACGGCATCAAGGACCTGCGCTACTCCATTCTAGTGGACGAGGACTGGCAGGACGCCCACGCCAACGACCTCACGCCGCCGCGCACGCCCGTGCCGCCGCTGCCCGGCGTGCAGTACCACATTCTGGTGGGCGCGTGGCTGCGCACCTCGCGGCCGGCCGCCCTGCGCGAGTATTTCGGCGATGGGCTGGTGGGCAAAGGCAGCGCCCACGGCCACGCCACCTTCGGCGATGAGGCCGGGCTGCCGGCCGGGGCCAGCGTGCGCACGGCCGTGTTTGGCCAGCAGCACCACGGCGGCCTGCTCACGCACCCGGAGGTGTTTCAGTACCTCAAGCACTGGGCGTAGGCCCCGACTGGCAGCAGGCGGCAGGTGGCGGAGGGCGAAGGCGAAGCATTGCTTTTGCCGGCGCCGTGCCAGCGCTACGCAGACCAACGGACATTCCCTCCCAGCTGCTCGCCAATGAATTCCAGCGGCGGCGGGCGCAGCGGCATCGCCTCGACACGGGGCTACGGATAGATTGCCCGCACTTAGCCGGCTGCCCGGGTAACGATGACAACAAAAGGGCCGGGTACGTGGTAAGAAAGGTGCTCTCCTTCCACTATATGCCCTCCTCTGCTCCCGATATCATCCTGTTCGACGGGGTGTGCAACCTCTGCAACGGTTTTGTGCAGTTCATTATCCGGCACGATGCGGCGGCGCGGTTTCGCTTTGCCGCCCTGCAAAGCGACGCCGGACGCGAGCTGCTGGCCGCGCATGGGGTGGCACCCGCGGCAATTGCCGCCGCCCCCGAATCGGTGCTGCTGCTGAGCGGCGGGCAGCTGTATTCGCACTCCGATGCAGTGCTGCGCATTGCCCGGGGGCTGGGGGGCGGCTGGCAATTGCTGGCGGTGGGCAAGCTGCTGCCACGTTCCTGGCGCGATGCCGCGTACCGCTTTGTAGCCCGCCACCGCTACCGCTGGTTTGGCCGGCAGGAAAGCTGCTGGCTGCCCACGCCGGCCCTGCAAGCCCGCTTCCTGTAGCTGCGTTGCGCGGCGCGGCAGCATGAGGCTCATTCCCAGCACCAAACCGGTTATTCCGGAGGATGGCGGGGCAGTTGTCCGGTTTAGCTTATTCTTGTATTGTTTTTCATTTTTACAGAAAAAATGATTACTTTACTGTGCCTAAATACTTAAAAATCGAATTATTTAGCCGCAATAAGTCATTAGTTATATTTTATACGTAATTACTTCTATGAAACCATTCTACCGCAAGGCAGCTCTTGTCTTGTTCCAACTGCTGCTTTTCGGAATCCAGCCAAGCTGGGCCCAGACTCCGGGGGAACTGTGGCAGCCCGTGGCTGCCCCCATGGCGCGTGGCAGCGCCGCGCAGCCGGGCCGCTGGTTCCGGCTCGATGCCAGCCAGCTGGCCGAGCGCCTGGCCGGTGCCCCGCCCGAAACCAACCGCCCGGCCGCCGTGCCCCTGGAGCTGCCCGCGCCCGACGGCACCCTGCACCGCTTTGCCCTGACGCTGGTGCCGGTGCTCTCCCCCGCCCTCGCCGCCCGCTACCCCGGCATTCGCACCTATGCCGGCCAAAGCCCCGACGACCCCACGGCCACTGTGCGGCTCGAAACCTCGCCGGGCGGGCTGCACGCCCAGGTGCTCTCCCTCACCCGTTCGTTCAGCATCGAAACCGACGGGGCCGGCCGCTACCAAAGCCATGCTGATGCGCCTGGGGCGTTTGCCTGCCAGGCCCTGCCGGTGCCGGGCCGGCGGCTGCGCGCCACCAGCGGCAGCACGCCCCCGCCGCCGCCCGCGCCCTACGGCAGCCAGCTCTGCACGCTGCGCCTGGCGCTGGCTGCCACCGGCGAGTATGCCCAGAACCTGGGCCAGGGCTCCGTGGCGGGCACCCTGGCCAGCATGGCTTCGCTGGTGAGTGCGGTGAATGCCGTGTATGAGCGCGACCTGGCCGTGCGCCTGCAGCTGGTGGGCAACGACGACCGGCTCATTTACCTCAACGCTGCCACCGACCCTTTCGACAACGACAACCCCGGCAGCCTGATGACCAGCAACCAGGCCGTGGTGGACCAGGCCATTGGCAACGCCAGCTACGACCTGGCCCATGTGCTGGGCTACCGCAGCGGCGGCTACTCGGGCGTGGCCTACATCGACGTGGTGTGCTACGACCCCTACAAGGGCGGCGGGGCATCCACGGGCGGCTCGGCGGCGCTTCTGGCCACTGTGGCCACCCACGAGCTGGGCCACCAGCTGGGCTCCAGCCACACCTTCAACGGCGACAAGGGCAACTGCGGGGGCGGCAACCGCACGCCCGGCATGGCCTACGAGCCGGGGGCGGGCAACACCATCATGGCCTACGACCAGCGCTGCTACCCCGACGACGTGGGCCCCGGCATCGGCTACTTCCACGCGGCCAGCCTCAGCGCCATTCGGCCGGGGGTGCAGTGCGGCACCTTCACGGCCACCGGCAACCGGCCGCCCGTGGTGGCCGTGCCGCGCAGCAATGCCTACGTCATTCCGCGGGGCACCCCTTTTGCCCTGACGGGCAGCGCCTCCGACCCCGACAACGAGCCCCTGACCTACTCCTGGGAGCAGCTGGACCTGGGCAACCCCAGCGGCCTGGCCGGCGCGGCCACCGATGCCAGCGGGCCGCCGCTCTTCCGCAGCTTTGCGCCCAGCCCCAGCCCCACCCGCACCTTTCCGAAGCTGAGCGCGCTGCTGGCCAACGCGCCTTCGCTGGGCGAAACGCTGCCCCTGGTGCCCCGCGCGCTCAGCTTCCGCTTCACGGCGCGCGATGGGCGCGGCGGCGTGGACGGGGCCAACCTGACGCTGGCCGTGGCCGATGCCGGCCCTTTTGCCATTACTGCCCCCAGCGGCCCCGTCACGGCAGCCCCCAATAGCTTTCTCAACCTGGCCTGGACGGTGCTGGGCACCGACCAGGCCCCGGTGAGCTGCGCCAACGTGCGGGTGGTGTTTTCGGTCGATGAAGGCCAGAGCTTTCCGCTGGTGCTGCTGGCCAGCACCCCCAACAACGGCGCGGCCACCGTGCAGCTGCCCAACCTGAACACTTCCCGGGGCCGCATCGAGATTCAGGCCATCGGCAACCTGTTCTTTGCCCTCAACGATGCCGCCATCACCCTGGCCGGGCCGCTGCCGGTAGAGCTCACGGCCTTCACCGCCGAAGCCCGCAATGCCGCCGCCTACCTGGCCTGGACCACGGCTTCGGAGAAAAACAACCTTGGGTTTGCCGTTGAAGCCTCGGCCGATGGCCGGGATTTTCGCCGCGTGGGCTGGGTGCCGGGGGCGGGCAGCAGCACCCGGCCCAGCTACTATGAGTTTGCCGATGGCACGCTGGCCGCCGCGCCCGGCCCCACGGCCTACTACCGCCTGCGCCAGACCAATGCCGACGGCACCACTGCTTTTTCGCCGGTGCGGGCCGTGCCGGTGCCCGCCGGCCCGCCGGCCCGCCTGCGGCTGTGGCCCAACCCGGCGCGGGGCAGCCTCACCGTG
>NZ_BAAGWC010000044.1:0-25253 GCF_054780555.1 Hymenobacter daeguensis | reverse complement strand
GTCGTGTCCTTTCTCGCTTTTTGGCATGTGGCCGCCGCCCTCGATTGGCTCCGCTGATAATTGTCCTCACGCTCTAGCTTCGGCTCCACGGCCCTCAGCCGGGCCGGCGACTACGACGTGTTCGTGGCCCAGCTGGCCGATGCGGGCAGCAGTGGCAGCTTCGGCTGGGCCCTGCGCGGCGGCGGCACCGGCGACGACCGGGCCCTGGGTTTGGTGGCTACTGCCACGGGCGTGTGCGTGGCCGGGTACTCGTATAGCGCCACGGCCAGCTTTGGCCCCACGGCCCTGGTCAACTACAGCGGCGGGGGCCGGGCCGATATTTTCGTGACCCGCGTGGTGGACGGTGGCGGCAGTGGCAGCTTTGCCTGGGCCCAGCACGCCGGTGGCACCGGCGATGACCAGGCGTTTGGGCTGGCCATTAGCGGCAGCGCCCTCTACGTGGCCGGCACAGTAACGCCCCAGGCCATTTTCGCGCCGCTCACCATCAACGCTCCCACCGGCACCCGCATCCCCCTGCTCGCCTCCCTTACCGACCCCACCCTGCTGGCCACCACGGCCGCACAAGGCTTGTTGCCCTTCACCCTGGCCCCCAACCCCGCCCGCGCCGCCACCACCGTGGCGCTGCCCGCCCAGCCCGGCACGGCCTCGGCCACCCTCACCCTGCGCGATGCCCTGGGCCGCGCCCTGCGCTCCGAAACGGTGCAGCTGCCCACCGCCGGCCTGCGCCACGAGCTGGACCTGAGCGGCCTGCCCGCCGGCCTCTACGCCGTGCAGGTGCAGGCCGGCCCGGCCACCGCCACCCGCCGGCTGGTCGTGGAGTAGCCGGCATTACTCCGCTGCCTTGCGGAAGACATCCGGCACCCGCCGGGGCCTGGCCGGCACCGGCACCACCCGCGACGACCGCCACGAGCTCATCGACCTCCTCGACCAGCAGTGCGACTACAACTACCACCTGCTCTCGGCCCACTTCCGCCAGGACCTGGCCCGCCCCGCCACCTTCTGGAACCCCGGCTTTTATGCCCGCGCCGCCCCGGCTGCCGGCACCGGCAGTTTGTAGCCCGCCCCGGCCGGTTTCGTCTTTCGTTTTCACGCCCCGGTGCCCGCGCATCGGGGCGTTGTGTTGGCGGCTATCTTTACCCCGTCCCTCTACCACTGGCGAGCTTTTTCTTCCTTTTCATGAAGCACTTCTTCTCCTTGCTGCGCGGCTGGCCGATGGCCGGATTAGTGATTGTTTTGCTGCTGGCAGGGCCAATGGCGCGCGCCCAAGCGCCGACCTGGCAAACGGCCGTGGCGGCCGCTGGCAATTACTCCGGCGCAAACGCGACGGCCGCCGATGCCAACGGCAACGTGTACATCGCGGGCTTTTTTTTCAATACAGCCACGTTTGGCAGCACAACGCTGACGGGGGTGGGCCAGCAGGACATGTTTGTAGCCAAGTGGAGCAGCAGCAGCAATCGTTTTGTATGGGCAGTGCGGGGTGGCGGGGCCGTTAATGACGTGGCCACGGCCATTAGCGTGAGCGGCTCGGCTATTTATGTAGCCGGTTTTTTTGGAGGACCCACCGCAACTTTTGGCACAACGACCTTGACCAATGCCGGAGGCGACGATGTGTTCGTGACAAAAATTGTGGACGCTGGAGCGACGGCCAGCTTCAGCTGGGCCCAGCGGGC
The DNA here is from genome assembly GCF_054780555.1 of Hymenobacter daeguensis. Taxonomy (NCBI): domain Bacteria; kingdom Pseudomonadati; phylum Bacteroidota; class Cytophagia; order Cytophagales; family Hymenobacteraceae; genus Hymenobacter; species Hymenobacter daeguensis. The sequence goes on along the minus strand of NZ_BAAGWC010000044.1, from coordinate 23,583 downwards.
CGGCGGCACCGACACCGACCGGGCGACGGCGCTGGTTAGCAATGGGGCCAGTCTCTACTTATCGGGTATTTTTGGCAGAACAGCCACTTTCGACGGCATAGCGCTGACCGCTCGCAGTAACGGGGGCCTTGACTCCTTTGTGGCCAAGCTCACCGACGGGGGTGGCAGCGCCGGCTTTACCTGGGTGCAGCAAGCCGATGGAGCCGTCAATGCCTTGGCCGTGGCCGGGACGAGCATCTACGGGGTCGGCAGTTTTTCTACTCCCACAGCGTTGTTCGGCAACATTGTGCTGACTAACGCCAACCCGACGGCTGTTTTTGGCAGCGGCGATGCCTTCGTGTTCAAGCTAACCGATGCCGGCACGATGGCGACCTTTGGATGGGCCCAGCGCGTCGGCGGTCCCGACGGTGAAGCCGCCTATGCCCTGGCCGTGGCCGGCCCCAGCGTGTACATAGCCGGCGGGTTTGCCAGCGCGGCGGTAAGCTTTGGCAGCACCACGCTCACCAGTGCAGGCGACCCCGAGGTGTTTGTAGCCAAGCTAACGGATACGAGCACCAGCGGCACCTTTGTTTGGGCGCGGCAAGCGGGCGGAACTGCCTCCGATATTGCGCGGACAATGGCCGTGGCGGGTCCCAACATATACATAGCCGGGTATAGCACCAACGCCGCCACCTTTGGCAGCACCACCCTGCCAAGCGAGGGTGCATTTGTGGCAAAGCTGACCGATGCGGGCAACACCGGCAGTTTTGTCTGGGCCCAACAGGGCACCGGCGTTGATGTCGGCAATCTGTTTGTGGGAGGTGCTGACGTGCTGATAGCGGGCATCCTCAATAGCACCACCAGTTTCGGCAATATTACGCTTACGCGACCCAGCGCAAATCCCGTTGCCTTCCTAGCCTCCCTCACCGACCCCACTCTGCTGGCCACCACGGCCGCACAAGGCTTGTTGCCCTTCACCCTGGCCCCCAACCCCGCCCGCGCCGCCACCACCGTGGCGCTGCCCGCCCAGCCCGGCACGGCCACGGCCACCCTCACCCTGCGCGATGCCCTCGGCCGCGCCCTGCGCTCCGAAACGGTGCAGCTGCCCACCGCCGGCCTGCGCCACGAGCTGGACCTGAGCGGCCTGCCCGCCGGCCTCTACGCCGTGCAGGTGCAGGCCGGCCCGGCCACCGCCACCCGCCGGCTGGTGCTGGAATAATGTTTCCACAAACCCGCCAGCCATGGCCGGGCCTTACGGTAAATAGTGCCCTGACTTAGCAGTATTTAAGGGTAATAAATTGCTTTTCGCAGATGAGCCCCGGTGCCGTGCGCCGGGGCTTTTTTACGGCGCTAACTTTCCGTGAATCCCGCACGTATTGGCGCTCGGTAATCCCTTTTCCTTGTCATGAAAACTTTCTCCTCTTTCCTGAGTGGTGCGCTGCTGGTGCTGCTGGTGCTGGCGGGCCCCGCTGGCCGGGCCCAGGCTCCCGCCTGGCAGTCGGCCATGATGGTGGGCGGCAGCAGTTCCAACCTGCTCATCAAAGCCACGGCCACCTCGGCCAGTGGTGAGCTCATCGTGGCCGGCAGCTTTTCGAATTTTGTGACCATCGGCAACACCCAGCTGCTGAGCACCGGCGGCACCGACGGCTTCGTGGCCAAATGGAGCCCCGTCACCAACGACTTCGTGTGGGCCTACCGCCTGGGCGGCACCGACCTTGACCAGGTGACGGCCGTGGCCCTGAATGGCAACCGCGTGTACCTGGCCGGCACCTTCTTCAGCCCCACCGCCAGCTTTGGCAACAGCTACATCAGCAACGCCGGCGGCTTCACCACCGTGGGCACCGATGCCTTCGTGGCCAAGCTCACCGATGCCGGCCCCAGCGCCGGCTTCGACTGGGCCCAGCAGCTGGGCGGCACCGGCCAGGACGCCGCCACCGCCCTCGTGGCCAATGGCACCAGCGTGTACGTGGGCGGGTATTTTGCCAGCCCCACGGCTAGCTTCGGCAGCCTCACGCTCACCAACTCCACGGCCTCGCCCACCTTTGCCGATGGCTTCGTGGCCAAGCTCGTGGATGCCGGCACCAGCACCAGCGTCAGCTGGGCCAAGCCCATCACGGGTCCGGCGGCCAAGTACGTCAACGCCCTTGCCGTGAGCGGCACCAGCGTGTACGCCACCGGCTACTTCGGCGGGCTGTCGGTTTCCTTCGGCGGCAGCAGCCTGCCCAATGCCGGCGGCACGGCCAATGCCTACGTGGCCAAGATAGCCGATGCCGGCCCCAGCAGCACCTGGCAGTGGGCCCTGCAAGCCGGCGGCACGGGCCGCGACGTGGGCCAGGCCCTGGCCGTGCGCGGCAGCCAGGTGTACGTGGCGGGCAGCTTTTCCAGCGCCACCATGCCGCTGGGCAGCCTCAGCATTGCCAACGCCGACGCGGGCGGCACTTCCGACGCCTTTGTGGCCGCCGTGGCCGATGCCGGCAGCACCGCCACCTGGCGCTGGGCCCAGCCGGCCGGCGGCACCGCCAACGACCAGGCCACCGTGCTCACTACCTACGGCACCAGCGGCCTCTACCTGGCCGGCACCTTCACCAGCGGCGCCCTCGCCCTGTGCGGCACCTCATTTGCCAGCGCCAGCGGCAGCGCCCTGGTGGCCAGCCTCACCGATACCGGCCTCACGGCCACGGCCAACTGGGCGCAGCGCGGCGGCGCCACCACCACCAGCGCCGATGCCGCCTGCCTGGCCCTGGCCGGCGCCCGGCTCTACGTGGCGGGCAGCTTCCAGAGCACGGCCACCTTTGGCAGCCAGACGCTGACCAGCACCATTGCCGGGGCGGCCAACTTCCTGGCCTCCCTCACCGATGCCACCGTCACGGCTACTGCTCCGGCCAGAAATACGCTGGCTTTCGAGCTGGCACCCAACCCGGCCCACGCCACCACCAGCGTGCAGCTGCCCGGCGTGGCCGGTGCCAGCACTACCACCATTGCCCTGCTCGATGCTCTGGGCCGCGATGTACGCACCGCCACCGTGGCCCTGCCGGCCGCCGGCCTGCGTCACGATTTCAGCCTCACGGGCCTGAGCCCCGGCATCTACACCATGCGCGTGACGGCCGGCACCACGGCCTCGGCCCGCCGGCTGGTGGTGGAGTAGCCTTTACCTTAAAGCCTGAAAAGCCGGCGCCCCCACTGGGAGCGCCGGCTTTTTGCTGGATGTGGCCGCAGGACTTGCTGTTTCGGGCGGGTGCTGGCAGCGCTAGGGAGCTACCTCGAGCTTGCCGTTCAGCAGGGTGCGGCCGGGAGTGCGGAGCTGCCAGAAGTAGGTGCCGGCGGACAGGCCCTGCAAAGGCACCGGCAGCTCGGTGAGGCCCGCTGCCAGCGGGGCCGGGGCCAGCTCCCGCACCACGCGGCCCAGCAGGTCGTGCACCTGCAGGTGGATTTCGCCACCGGCGGGCAGGTACACGCTGGCCGTGGCCCCGCTGGCCGGGGCCGGGTTGGGCCACAGCTGCACGGCTACCGGCTCGGGCGCCACAACCACGGCCCGGACGGGGCTGTAGGCAGCTTTGGCGGCATCCGGCGTAGCGTCGTCGTCGAGCTGGCGCAGGCGCAGGTACCACTGGCCGGGCACCACTCCGGGCAGGGCGTGGGCGTAGGCGTGGGCTTCGCTGCTGCTGCCGTGGCCTTTCACGAAAGCCACCGTTTTGAACGCGGCCTCGCCGGGGCCCCGGGCCTGCACCTCAAAGCCCGCGTTGTGCAGTTCCTGGGCCGTGGCCCATTTCAGCTGAATAGTGGTGCCCTGCACTGCGGCGTCGAACTGCGTGAGCTCGACGGGCAGCGGACCTACCAGGCTGATGGCGGCATCGTTGATGTCGAAAAATGCCCGGCCGCTGGCCTGCACCCGCACGCGGCCGGTGGTGGTGTTCAGGTTGGGCAGGCGCACAGATTGCGAGCCGTCGTTGGGCGTGTTGGTGGCCAGGGTGTAGGCAAATGTCTGCCCGTTGTCGGTCGAAAACAGAATATCGACGGTCGCGGCGCTGATGGGCGCCAGGTCGGTGCTGTTCACCGACCACGTCACGGTGGTGGTGGCCGCCGGCGCGAAGGACGTAGCCGTGTTCAGGTTGGTGATGAGGAAAGGGCCGGCGCTGCTCACGGTCACCACCGTGTTGTCAGAAGTCACGCCGCCGCCATTGGCGCGGTTGTCGCGCACGGTGAGGCGGAAATTGAGGGTACGGGCCACCTGGGGCAGCGTTTCGCCCACGCTGCCGGTATTGCCGGCCAGGATGGCGCTGAGCTGCGGCAGCACCCGGACCCCGGTGGTTTTGGTCGGAAACGAGCGAAACAAGGCCGCCGACGTGCTGGTGGCCGCCGCGCTGGGCGCTCCGCCCGTGCCGCCGGCATCCATTTCTTCCCAGTCGTAGGTGATGGCGTCGCCGTTGGCATCGGTGCCCGCGCCCGTGAGCTGAAACGGCGTGCCTTTGGGAATGGTGAAGTCGGCCCCGGCGTTGGCCGTGGGAATGGTGTTGCCGGTGGCGCTGCCCGCGCCGCAGCTGCCGCCGCCGGCAATAAACGCCCGGATTTCGTCCTGGCTGATGGCGTGAAAGAACGGGTCGGAGTGCGCCTGCAGGTCGTCGGCCCCGCAGATGCCGGCATACGCCATGATGGTAGTGCCCGAGCCCGGCTCCATGGCCGTGCTGCCGTTGCGGTTGCCCCCGCCACAGTTCGATGTTACGCTGTCGAACGTATGGTTGCCGCCAAACTGGTGGCCCATCTCATGCGCCACGTAGTCCACGTAAAAATTGTCGCCCACGGGGTTGGGCAGGCCCGTTACGCCCCGCGCCTTGTTGTTCTGGTTGCTGGCATTGCCGTTGGTGGCAAGGCACACCACGCCAAGGCCGGCAATGCCGCCGCCGCCGGTACTGAACACGTGGCCGATGTCGTAGCCGGCCGCCCCAATCATGTCCCGTACGGTGTTGCGGTTTTCGGTGAGCATGGCCGCGCCGTCGTTGTTGGTGTACGGGTCGGTGGCTCCATCGAGGAAAATCAGGGCATCGTTGCCCGCAATCAGCTGCAGCCGGATGGCCAGTTCCTGCTCATAGATGCCGCTCACGCGGTTGACGGCGGTCACCATGGCGGCCAGCACGTTGGGCTTGGTCAGCGCTACCCCGGCGGCCGTGGTCACGGCCACGGCATACTCGCCGGTGCAGGCCAGCGCCAGCCGGTAGGTGAGCAGCTGCGTGCCATACGCCGCCGCCGTGGTGCGCTGCGCGGTGCCGCTGGCGGCGGTGGGGCCGGCGGCCACGGCGCACTGCCACGGCTGCGTGGCCACCCGGTCGGCCGCCGCGAAGCTGCGGTAGGTGTTCGGGGTGGCCGGCACGGGGTCTATAAACACGCGCCCGGCGGCAGCGCCCAGCACCTGGGCATGAAAGCCCAGCGGCGTCAGGTCGAAGCGGGCCGTGACGTGCGGGTGGCTCACGCTTTGCCCGGCATAGGTGCGGATGGCGGGGTAGCGCGCCGCCAGCGCCGGGGCCATGGTGGGCGTTTGCCACACGCGAAACACCTCGGTGCTGCCGTCGGGCAGCGGCACTGGCAGCAGCGCACCGGCCGCCGCGCCCGCCTCGGCGGGGGCGGTGCTTAGCAGGGCGGCCAGCTGCTCGGTGGCCAGGGTAAGCGGGCGGGCGGCCCGCAGCTCGCGGGGCAGGGCCTGGGCGGGGGCGGCTTGCCAGAGCGCCGTGGGGGTTGGCCGTTGTTGCGCCAGCGCCGAAAACCCCGGGAGCAACAGGCACAAAAAGTAAAATTTTTTCATCAAACAGCTCTAAAAAAAAGAATGAAACATATATTAATAATCAAATTACTGATTTTATTTCATTATTCCCAAACCCAGCTTCGTTATGCCGCCGAGGCGCTGCCAGGGCATCTAAGTAGCGCCGATGCCTTATTCGCTCCAGCAGCGCCCCGCTAACCGCTACCCCTCCATCACCTTATTCTGCCGGTTGATGGACTCCAGGTGCACGGCGGCCAGATACTGCTCCACAAACCCGTGCGTCAGGCCCACCGACGCGCCCTGGCGCTGGGCGCGCTCCAGCACCTCGTTCCAGCGGTTGGTCTGGAGGATGGTGATGTCGTTTTCTTTCTTGTAAATCCCGATTTTTTCGGCCACGGCCATGCGGCGGCCCAGCAGCTGCATAATCTCGGCATCGAGCTGGTTGATTTGCTCGCGCAGGCCGGAAAGGGCCGTCAGGAACTCGCGCTGGTTGGTGGTTTCGTGGCGCCACACCAGGCCCTCGATGAGGTCGCGCAGCACCTCCGGCGTGATTTGCTGCCTGGCGTCGCTCCAGGCATTGTCGGGGTCGATGTGGCTTTCTATCATCGTGCCGTCGAAGTCGAGGTTGAGGGCCTGCTGGGCCACGGCGGCCAGCGTATCGCGGCGCCCGCAGATGTGGCTGGGGTCGCAGAGCAGCGGCAGCTCGGGCAGCCGGCGCTTCATCTCAATGGGCAGGTGCCACATGGGCGCGTTGCGGAAATCGGTGTTGCCGTAGCTCGAAAAGCCCCGGTGAATGAGGCCCACCTGCTTCAGCCCGGCTTTTTGCAGGCGCTCCACCGCGCCCACCCACAGCTCCAGCTCGGGGTGAATGGGGTTTTTCACCAGCACCGGCACGTCCACGCCGCGCAGCACGTTGGCAATTTCCTGCACCGAAAACGGGTTGCCGGTGGTGCGCGCGCCCACCCACAGAATGTCCACGCCGAAGGCCAGGCAGTCTTCCACGTGCTTGGCCGTAGCCACTTCCACGGCAATGGGCAGGCCGGTCAGCTCGCTGGCCTTCTTCAGCCAGGGCAGCCCTTTGGTGCCCACGCCCTCGAAGCCGCCGGGCTTGGTTCGGGGCTTCCAGATGCCGGCGCGCAGGGCCTGCACCTTGCCGGTGGCGGCCAGCCGCTGGCAGGTTTCGAGCACCTGCGCCTCGGTTTCGGCCGAGCACGGCCCGGAAATGAGGAAGGGCTTGTCGTCGGGCTGGCGGTTGAATAAGGCGGATTTCATGGTTGGTTGGGGGTTACTGTTGATTTTTTTGATTGTCTTTTGATGTCGTCTGTCATCCTGCGCTTGCGAAGGGCCTTCCCACGTTTGCACCCGCTGGTTTAGTCACTGCAAGCCGTTCTTGCCTGACAAGGTCCTTCGCTGCGCTCAGGATGACGGTTAAAGGATGACCGCCTGGGCATCACGGAATAATCTTCCGGATGTGGTTGGCCTGCTGAATCTGCTCCGTCAGCGCATCGTAGTTGCCGGCCGCCAGCAGCTCGCGCAGGTGCTGCAGCTGGTGCAGGTGCTCATCGAGCACATCGAGCACGTTGAGCCGGTTTTGGCGGAAGATGGGCACCCACATGGCCGGCGAGCTTTTGGCCAGCCGCACGGTGGAGGCAAAGCCGCCGCCCGCCAAATCGAAGATGCGCTGCTCCTCCTTTTCTTTTTCCAACACCGTGAGGGCCAGCGCAAACGAGGTAATGTGCGAGATGTGCGACACGTAGGCCGTGTGCAGGTCGTGTGCCGCCGCATCCAGGTAAAGCAGCCGCATGGGCAGCGCCTGAAACAGCTTTTCCACCAGCTGCACCGCGTCGGCGTCGCTTGCTTCGGCATCGCAGAGCACCACCGTCTTGCCATCGAACAGGCCCTGCACGGCCGCATCCGGCCCCGAGTATTCGGTGCCGGCCATGGGGTGCACGGCCACGAAGCGGCCCCGGCGCGGGTGCCCGGCCACCGCCGCCAGCAGCGCCCCCTTGGTAGAGCCCACGTCGATGACAACCTGGTGGGCATCAGCAGCATCGAGCACGGCGGGCAGCACCGTGAGCATGGCGTCCATCGGCACGGCCACCACTACCAAATCGGCCGGGCGCACAGCGGCGGCCAGGTCCGTTTCGATGGCATCGACCAGGCCCAGCTCCAGGGCCCGGCGGGCGTGGGCCGGGCTGTGCTCCACGCCAATAAACTGCTGCGCCAGCCCGCGCTGCCGCAGGCTCAGCGCCAGCGAGCCGCCAATAAGGCCCAGGCCGATGATGGTGACGGTCATTACGAAGGGTTGAGGGTTGAATGTTGAGGGTTGAGTTGTCGGAACGGTCATGCGGGGCTATCCGTCCGTCATGCGGAGCGGAGGCGCAGCATCTCTACCGCTTCGTTTCCATCGATTGAATTAGTTGCGCGGTAGAGATGCTTCGGCTGCGCTCAGCATGACGTTCTCTCCCCCACTTTGCTACTCCCGCACCCGCGCCAGCGCCTCGCGCAGCAGCGCTTCGGGCTGGCACAGGCTGGCCCGGATGTAGCCATTGCCGTTGCTGCCGAAAACGCCGCCCGGCGTGAGAAACACCCGCGCTTCGGCCAGCACGGCGTCGCTCAGCGCGTAGCCATCGGCAAACCCCGCCGGCACGGCCGCCCAGATGAACAGGCCCGTCTGGCCCGGCGCGGGCGCGCAGCCCAGCGTCCGCAGCAGCTCCAGCACCAGGGCGCGGCGGGCGCGGTAGGTAGCGTTTAATTCCTGAAACCACTCCTCGCCCAGCGCCAGCGCCGCCACTGCCGCCTGCTGCACCGGCAGAAACATGCCGGAGTCCATGTTGCTCTTGAAGCGCAGCACGTCGGCCAGCACATCGGCGCGGCCAGCCAGCAGGCCCACGCGCCAGCCGGCCATGTTGTAGCTCTTGCTGAGCGAGTTCAGCTCAATGGCCACCTCGCGCGCGCCGGGCACGGCCAGCAGGCTGACGGGCGGCGTTTCGTTCAGGATGAAGCCATACGGGTTGTCGTGCACCAGCAGGATGTGGTGGGCTTGGGCGAAGGCCACGAGGCGCGTGAGGAAGGCCCAGTCGGCCGCCGTGCCGGTGGGCATGTGCGGGTAGTTCACCAGCATCAGCTTCACCCGCGAGAGGTCGGTTTTGGCCAGCGCCTCCAAATCGGGCAGCCAGCCGGCGGCTTCCGTGAGGTCGTACTCGCGCACCTCGGCCCCGCAGATTTCGGCCACCGCCCGGTAGGTCGGGTAGCCGGGATTGGGAATGAGCACGGCATCACCGGCTTCCAGAAACGCCATGCCGATGTGCATCAGGCCCTCTTTCGAGCCCAGCAGCGGCAGGATTTCGGTGGCCGGGTCGAGCGCCACGCCGTAGTGGCGCTGGTAGAAGCCGGCCATGGCCCCGCGCAGCGCGGGCGTGCCCTGGTAGCTCTGGTAGCCGTGCGCGCCGGGCTGGGCCGCCGACTGCGCCAGGGCCGCCACCACGCTGGGGTGCGGCGGCAAATCGGGGCTGCCAATGCCCAGGCTGATGATGTTGGCCCCGGCGGCATTGAGCGCCGCCAGCTCGCGCAGCTTGCGCGAGAAGTAGTATTCGCCGGTGTGGGCCAGGCGGCTGGCTAGTGAGAGGTTCATGGTGCGGCAGGTTCGTTGGGTAAACTGCCCTCCTTACCAAGGAGGGGAGGTTGTGGGCGTTGTGGTTAATATCTGGTTTGTTCGAAGTTCGTTCGGGCATCGTGCAACGACCTAACCACCCCAGCCAACGCTTTGCGTCGGCGTCCCCTCCTTGGTAAGGAGGGGAGTTTCATCCTCCCCCATCGCCTCGGCCATGCTGCCGCGCCGGTAGGCCCCCAGCACCCGCAGCTCTTCCGTCACGGGTGCTAAATCGACCAGCAGCGCTTCCAGTTGGCTGATTGCCTCAAACTCCACGTCAGCATGGAAGCCGTAGTGCCAGGGCTGCCCCGGCCGGGGGCACGACTGCAGCTTGCTCAGGTTCAGGCCGTGCGCGGCCACGCGGGCCAGCACGGCGGCCAGGCTGCCCGGCGCGTGCGGCGCACAGAAATAGAGCGAGGCTTTATCGGCCCGCAGGTCATCCTGTGCCGTTTCGGCCCGCTCCAGCACCAGAAAGCGGGTGTAGTTGTGCGGGTCGTCGTGAATGGCCGGGGCCAGAATGGCGAGGCCGAACCGGGCGGCGGCCTGCGCGCCGGCCACCACGGCCACGCCGGGCGTGCGGGTTTCGGCCAGCAGCTGGGCGCTGCGGCCGGTGTCGTCGGTTTCCACCAGCTTCCAGTGCGGGTGGCGGTCCAGAAACTCGCCGCACTGGCGCAGGGCCATGGGGTGCGAGTGCACGGCCTGCACCTGGGCCAGCGTGGTGCCGGGCAGGCCCAGCAGGTGCTGGTGGATGGGCAGGTACACCTCGCCGGTCACGCGCACGGCGTGGCGCTCCAGCAGCAGGTAGTTGGGCAGAATGCTGCCGGCCAGCGAGTTTTCCATGGCCATCAGGCCGGCCCCGGCGGTGCCCTGCACCACGTGCGCCACCACCGCGCCGAAGGTGGCGCAGGCCAGCAGCTCCGGCCCGGCACCAAAATGCCGGCGGGCCGCCACTTCGTGGAAACTTCCCTGAAAACCCTGAATGGAAACGTGCTGGGGCATGATGCTGGTTGAAAGTTGGGCAATAAAAAAGGGCCTCCGGTGTGCGGGGCCCTGGGCTTGTTGGCGGGAGTGTGGTGGTTAACACTGACAACAAAGGGCCGGCTGCTTCCGGTAAAAGCAGTAGCAGCAGTAGCTAAAAAAGACGGCTTGCAGGACGAGCATAAACGAAAAAACGGGCATTAAAAAAGCGCCTCCCGAAGAACGAGCGGCGCTGGAGATGCTTGAGGGTAAGCTACAAACGGCGGCTCGTTCTACGCGGTGGCGTAGAAGTAATAAAAGCCGAAGAAGTAGCGCGTCTGGAGCATGAGTTACTGAGTTTGCGGCTGCAAGGTAGTCACCGTTGGGAGAAAAGCAAATTTCCCCGGGCTTTGTTTGAAAAACCCAAACCCCCGAAAACCGGTTTACTCAGCTTCGCACTACCCTCTGAAAATTACCTCATGCCCAAGCTATTCGAACCCCTCGCCCTGCGCAGCGTCACCCTCAAAAACCGCATTGTGGTTTCGCCCATGTGCCAGTACAGCGCCGAAGACGGCTTTGCCAACGACTGGCACCTCGTGCACCTGGGCAGCCGGGCGGTGGGCGGCGCGGGCCTCATCATTCAGGAAGCCACGGCGGTGTCGGCCGAAGGCCGCATCAGCCCCGAAGACCTCGGCCTCTGGAAAGACGAGCAGGTGCCCATGCTGCGGCGCATCACCGATTTCATTGCGGCGCAGGGCTGCGTGCCCGGCATTCAGCTGGCCCACGCGGGGCGCAAGGCCAGCACCTTCAGCCCCTTCACGGGTTCGGGCGAGGTGCCGGCCGACCAGGGCGGCTGGCCGGTAGTCGGGCCCAGCGCCGAGGCCTTTGCCGACAATTACCCCCAGCCCGAAGCGCTGGATGCAGCGGGTATTGCGCAGGTGACTGCCGATTTTCGGGCGGCAGCGCAGCGGGCCCTGGCGGCGGGCTACCAGGTGATTGAGCTGCACGCCGCCCACGGCTACCTGCTGCACGAGTTTCTGTCGCCCCTCAGCAACCACCGCACCGACGAATACGGCGGCACGTTCGAAAACCGCATCCGGCTGCTGCTGGACGTGGTGGCCGCCACCCGCGAGGTGTGGCCCGCAGACCTGCCGCTCATCGTCCGCATCTCGGCCACCGACTGGACCGAGGGCGGCTGGAACGCCGACGAGTCGGTGCAGCTTTCGGCCATGCTCAAAACCCGGGGCGTGGACCTGATTGATGTTTCGACGGGCGGCAACGTGCCGAAGGCACCCATCCCCGTGGGTCCCGGCTACCAGGTGCAGTTTGCCGAGCGCATCAAGGCCGAGGCGGGTATCCGCACGGGCGCGGTGGGCCTCATCACCACCCCGGCCGAGGCCGAGGCCGTGCTGGCCAACGGCCAGGCCGACCTGGTGCTGCTGGCCCGCGAGTTCCTGCGCGAGCCCTACTTCCCGCTCTTCGCCGCCCACGACTTGGGCGTGGAAATTGATTGGCCCGCGCAGTACGAGCGCGCCAAGCCCCGCGTCGTGGCGATGTAGCGACGCCATCAGGCGTCGCTACGCACCCATTTTGCCGTCACCAGCAGCTGGCCCAGGTGGCGGGTGGTGTGCTCGGCGGCATGCACCAGCAGGCCCAGGTGCGTGGATGGCACCTGCGCCCGGCCCACGCCGCGCACCTGGGTCAGGGTGGCTTCGTCGGTGGCTTTCAGCTGGTGCAGGGCTTTGTCAACGGTGTCGTTGAACTCCTGCACCAGCCGGCTGACGCTGTCGCCAGCAATTGGCAGCGGCGGTACTTCGGCCTCGAACGCGGCAAATTGCTGCGCCGTCAGGGTTTGCTGGCGGGCGTAAGTGAGCAGGCGGTCGAGCACGCCGGCCAGGTGCTGCAGGTGGAAGCCGACGGAGGCCACGCCGGCGGGCCGCTCGTTGAGCAGCGCGGGCGGAAAATCCTGCATGGCGGCATTCAGCTCGTCGCGGGCCTGCAGCAGGGCGTGGGCCACGGGTTGGAGCAGCGGCGGCACCCCGGCAACGGGGCCGCGCAGCCAGATTTCGAGTTGTTGAGTCGAAGACATAACAGCGGAACGTTTGGCAGGCAAAAGAACGTCATGCCGAGCGTAGCCGAGGCATCTGGCCCGCGTCGCTCAACCGTTGAGCTCCTCCTCTATGCAAGACGCGCCGGCTGCGCTCGGCATGACGTTCGGATTCAACCACATCTTAAACGGCCGGCGCAGGCCGTACTTTTGCCATTATGCCCAATATCAATAACACGCTGCGCGCCGCCGCCGACCAGTTCGGCACCCCGCTTTACGTTTACGACGCTGCTATCATTACCCGCCAATACAATAAGCTGGTGAAGGCTTTCGCGGGCCATAAAACGCGGTTTTTCTACGCCTGTAAGGCCCTGAGCAACGTGGCCATCCTGCGCCACATTCACCGCCTGGGCTCGGGGCTCGACTGCGTGAGCATCAACGAGGTACGACTGGGGCTGCACGCGGGCTTTCTGCCGGAGAACATTCTGTTTACGCCCAACAGCGTGACGTTTGAGGAGCTGGTGGAAGCCAAGAACCTGGGCGTCAATCTCAACATCGACAACATCTCGCTGCTGGAGCGCTTCGGGGCCACGTTCGGGGGCTCGTACCCGGTGTGCGTGCGCCTGAACCCGCACATTGAGGCGGGCGGCAACTACAAGATTCAAACCGGCCACATCGACTCCAAATTCGGCATCAGCATCCACCAGCTGCGCCACCTGGAGCGCGTGGTGAAGGGCACCGGCCTGCACGTGCGCGGCCTGCACATGCACACGGGCTCCGAAATCAAGGACGTGGGCGTGTTTCTGCGCTCGCTCGAAATTCTGTTCGACGCCGCCGGGCGCTTCCCCGAGCTGGATTTCCTGGACCTGGGCTCGGGCTTCAAAGTGCCCTACAAGCCCGGCGACCCCGAAACCGACGTGGCCTCGCTGGGCCAGCAGGTGGCCGAGGCGTTCCGCACGTTTGAGCAGGACTACGGCCGGCCGCTGGAATGCTGGTTTGAGCCCGGCAAGTACCTGGTGAGCGAAAGCGGCTACCTGCTGGTGAACGTGGCGGTGGTGAAGCAAACCACGGCCACGGTGTTTGCGGGCGTGAATTCGGGCTTCAACCACCTCATCCGGCCCATGTTCTACGACAGCTACCACCACATCAGCAACCTCACCAACCCCACTGGCTCGGAACGGCTCTACACCGTGGTGGGCAACATCTGCGAAACCGACACCTTCGCCTGGGACCGGCTGCTGCCCGAAATCCACGAAAACGACCTGCTGGCCTTTCACAACGCCGGGGCCTACGGCTTCGAGATGAGCAGCAGCTTCAACTCGCGCACGCGCCCGGCCGAAGTGCTGCTGCAGGAAGACGGCGAGCTGCGCCTCATCCGCAAGCGCCAGACGTTTGAGGACCTGCTGGCCGGGCAGGTGGATGTGGCAGCCGAAGCGCCGGCGCAGCCAGCGTAGCGCATTTGCCTTCCGGCCCCGCCTTACTGCTGCTCCAGCAGCCAGGCAGCGGCGGTTTCTTCGGTTTCGAAGGTGCGGTACAGATGCGGCAGGTTGCGGCTGGCCATCACAAACTGGTTGGTGGCCAGGCGGGCAAACACGTTGTGCGCCACCAGAATGGCGCCATAGCGGTAGCCATGCTCGGTCACGGCGCGGGGCAGCCATTCGTTGGTCATCCAGTCCTGCTCGCTGGGGTTGAAGGGGGCCATTTCGCGCTGGTCAATGAGCATCCTGCCCCACTGCCGCCGGCTCATGGCCTGCGCCGTGTGCGTGAGCAGGGCCCGAAACTGCACGGCTTCGCGCGGGCCGGCAAAATACTCCAGCCGCAGGTAGCCTTCGGGTTCTTCCCACACACGGCCACTGCCGTTTTCAAAATACAGGGAACGTTTGGTCTTCGGCATCAATAAAAAAACAGCGGCAACAACGAGGCGCGCCCGGCCTCCTCAACCGGCAAAGGTAGGCTCAGGTTAAGCTCCGGTGCTTTTTTTATGCGGAAGCCGCGCCGGGGCGGTGGCCCGAGGCCGGGCCGGCGCTAGGCGTCCTCCTTCGGAGCCTCTCCCCGAAAAGCGTCCGTTTTGGCCACGGCGGGCAGTTTCACCGGCTTGTTTTCTCTGGCCGACTGGTAGATGGCTTCCATGATGCGCTGGTCCTGCAAGCCTTCTTCGCCGGGCGTGTAGGGCGTTTTGTTCTGGCGCACGCACTCGGCCATGTGGTCCATTTCGAGGGCAAAATGGTCCTTGTCGGGATTGCCGGGCTGCTCGGTCAGCTGCTTTCCATCGGGCGCGTGAATGCGCTCCTGCTTCAGGCCTTTGTAGGGAAAGGCCGGGTCCATCCGAATGGTGCCGGTTTCGGCATACACGGTGTAGCTCTTGTTGTTGAAGGAGCCGTAGCCCGTCATGCACTGGGCCAGCACACCGCTGGGAAAGCGCAGCGTAAAGCTCACGTTCTCTTCAATTTCCTTAAACCGGTCGTCGCCCGGCGTGCTGTAAATCTGGGCCGACACCTCGGTGGGCTCCTCGCCCAGCAGAAAGCGGGTGGTGTTGAGGCAGTACAGGCCCACATCGGGCAGCGAGCCGCCGCCGGCCAGGGCCTTTTTGTGCCGCCACTGCTGGTCGTGGGCCTGGTTCTGGGTGTTCATCATCTGAATCATCTTGGTCGCGCCGTAGGTTTTGTCGCGCACTGCTTTCTGGGCCATGCGGTTCAGCGGCTCGTACTGAATGCGGTAGGCAATCATGAGCTTTTTGCCGGCTTTCCGGCAGGCCTCAATCATCTCCTCGCACTCTTTGACCGAGTTGGCCATAGGCTTTTCGCAGAGAATGTGCTTGCCGGCCTTCGCGCCCCTGATGGTGAATTCGTGGTGCATGGAGTTGGGCAGCACAATGTAAATCACCTCCACCTCGGGGTTGTCGCGGAGCTTGTCGTAGGTCTGGTACGAGTAGCAGCTGCTGGCTTTGATGCCGTACTGCTGCGCCACCTTGGCCATCTTGTCGGCGTCGCCGCTCACCAGGGCCACGGCTTTGGCGTGCTTGCACTGGCCGAAGGCGGGCAGTATCTCATTGAGGGTGAGGTGGCCCAGGCCCACCACGGCGTAGCCCACGCGGCGCGCGGGCGCGTCGGGGTTGAAGGGCTCGGCGCCTTTGGGGTCGGTGGGCGCCTCGAGCGGGGGCAGCTTGATGTCGAGCGGGCCGCTGATGGCCGGAGCGGCGGCTTCGGCCGCGCTGTGGGCCTCGGCGGCGGCCAGGGGCAGGGCGCTGGCTACGCCCACGGCCAGCAGGCCACGCCCGGCGTGGTTGATGAAGTGGCGGCGCGAGTAGTCGTAGCCGTTTTCGGCTTCGGTGTTGAAGGCGGTATTATAAGCGGTATTTTCCTGAAACATGGGGCTGATTGAGAAGGTCCGGCCCCTGCTTACGTACCGGCGCGGCTTGTGAGTTGCCGGAAATGTTGCAGTGGCTGAGCTTATCGGACGCACAGGGCTCCGCTGGTGCCGCGCTGAAGCACGCCGGCGGAGCCCCGGGCTGCTGGCCGCCCCCGCCCGGCCCAACCGCCAAATCCCCAGTACATTTGCAGCCCCATATTGGAATTTTAATTCGCTGCAGCTGCATCATGCCGGTTCTGACCCGCTCGTCTTTCATCCTCTCCCTCGGTTTGCTGGCCACTGGCCTTGCGCAGGCCCAGACCGTCACGCCCATTGGCACCATTCAGGGCAGCGGCGCGCTGGCCACGGCCGGCAACTACACCATTGAGGGCGTGGTGACGGCCGTGTACCCGGGACTGAGCCCGGCGGGCTTCTACATTCAGAACGACGCAGCCAGCGCCGACAACGACCCCACCACCTCCGATGCGCTGTACGTGGTGCAAGCCAACCCCTCGGTAGCGGTGGGCAGCCGCCTGCGCATCAGCGGCGCGGTGCAGGAAATTGCCAGCACGCCCTCGTTCAACCAGGCCGTGCTCACCAGCCCGGTTATCACCGTGCTGGCGGCCAGCAGCCCGCTGCCGGCCTTCACCGTGCTCGACAACGCTACCTTCTCAATGGCCAGCGCGGAGGCTTACGAAGGCATGCGGGTGCGGTTTCTGGCCCCGGTCACGGTATCGGACTTGTCCACGCTGAAATCGCGCGGCGAGCTGGACATTTCCCTGCGCGGCCTCGTGTACCAGCCCACCCAGCTGGTGGACCCCAACGACGACCCCGCCAGCGGCACCAGCAGCACCGGCACCAGCAACGTGGCCGCCGTGACGGCCTACCAGGCCGCCAACGTCGCCAAATCCCTGTTGCTCGACGACGGCCGCGCCGCCGTCACCCCGCAGCCCACGCCCTACCTCGATGCCACCACCGGCACGGTGCGCGTGGGCAGCACCATCGCCAGCCTGCGCGGCATCATGGGCTACGGCAGCAGCGCCTGGCGCATTCAGCCGCTGCCCGGGGCCGACGCGCCGGAGGTCATTACGGTGCGGCCGCCGGTGCCCGCCTTCGGCAATGCGCAGGTGAAGCTGGCCAGCATGAACGTGCTCAACTTCTTCAACGGCGACGGCCTGGGCGGCGGATTCCCCACCTCGCGGGGCGCCAACACGCTGGCCGATTTCCAGCGTCAGCGCAGCAAAATCATTGCCGCCCTCACCCAGATGAATGCCGACGCGCTGGGCCTGATGGAGATTGAGAACGATGGCACCGGCCCCAACTCGGCCATTCAGGACCTGGTGAACGGCCTGAACCAGGCCATGGGCGCGGGCACCTACGCCTTCATCAACGACGGCGCCAGCAGCCAGCCCAACAACACCGACCTCATCCACTGCGCCATTCTCTACAAGCCAGCCGTGCTCACGCCCTACGGCAACGTGCTGGTGGCCGCGGTGACCGGCACTTTCGAGCGGCCGCCGGTGGCCCAGCTTTTCACCACCAATACGGCCGTGCGCGACACCTTCGCGCTCGTCGTCAATCACCTCAAATCCAAGGCCAGCGGCACCGGCGCCAACGCCGACCAGGGCGACGGCCAGGGCGCGTCTAACGCGCGCCGCAAATTCCAGGCCTATGCGCTGGCCCAGTTCATCAACACGGTGGTGCGGCCGGCGGGCACGCGCTACGTGGTGAGCGTGGGCGACTACAACGCCAACTACGAGGAAGACCCGATGGACATTCTGCGGGCGGCCGGCTTTGTCATCGGCAGCCCGGCCACCAGCGCCTCCTACGTCTTCAACGGCCTGAGCGGCAGCCTCGACCATGCCGTGCTCACGCCCAACCTGGTGGGCCACGCGGCCGTGGAGAAATGGCACATCAACGCCGCCGAGCCCGAGTTTCTGGAGTATGATGTGGCCGGCGCGGCCACCGACATCACCAGCCCCTTCCGCTCTTCCGACCACGACCCGGTGCTCATCGGCCTGAATTTCCGCAGCACCGTAACGGCTACGGCCAGGGCCGATTCGGACGGCCAGCTCCAGGTTTTTCCGAACCCCGCCACGGGCGCGTTCAACCTGCGCCTCACCGGCTTCGAAGCGCGGCCCATGACGCTGGAAGTCGTGTCGGCGCTGGGCCAGCGGGTGCTGTCGTTGAGTGGCTCGGCGGAATATCTGCAGGCCGAAACCAGCCGACAAACGGCGGCGCTGCGGCCGGGCACCTATTTGCTGCAGCTGAGCGGCAACGGCTTTAGCCGGGTGCAGCGGGTGGTGAAGCTGTAGCCGTATTCCGGGGGCAGCGGCCCGCAAGCAGAACGCCATGCCGAGCGCAGCCGAGGCATGACGTTCTTTGTGGTATCCGGTTTCCTCTTTCGATTGCTCATGCCGCCCCGCCGCAAGCCCGCCCCGCTCCGCAAACCCACGCACTTCCCCCACGAAAACCTGGCCGAGCGCTGGGATGCCCGCCACCTGCTGGGCCACACCGAGTTCGACGCATACCACTTCGTCAACTGCGAGTTTGGCGAGGCCGATTTGAGCCGGCTGCGCTTCACCGACTGCAGGTTTGAGCGCTGCAACCTCTCGGCGGCCAGGCTGACGGGCACGGCCCTGCAAAACGTGGCGTTTGACGAGTGCAAGCTGCTGGGCCTGCAGTTCACGGCCTGCCGCGACATGCTGTTTGGCGTGCACTTCGACCACTGCCAGCTGCGCTACGCCTCCTTCGCGGGGCGCACCATGCCGGGCACCCGCTTCGTGAATTGCCAGCTGACCGACGCCGACTTTGCCGACGCCGACCTGACGGAAGCCGTGTTTCAGGACTGCGCGCTGGCCGGCGCCGTGTTTCAGAATACCCGCCTGCCCGGCGCTGATTTTCGCACCGCCACCGGCTTCATCATCGACCCGGAGAACAACCCGCTGAAAGGGGCCAGATTCACGCTGCACGGCCTGCTGGGCGTGGTGGCGAAGTGGGAGCTGGCGGTGGAATAACGTTTGCGCAATTCCTCGTGGGAGAGGCCCAAATATGGCCATTGCTGAATGCCAGCGCAAAAAATGCGCCTGCGGAGGTTCCGGATTCGATTCCGGTTATTAGATTGCGGGGGAATTCCCATCTATGCCCGAAAAAATAGCCGTTCTCGCCGGCTGTTTCCCCTTTTCGGTTCCTTGTTAGTAGGCTGCGCCGGCGCGCACCCGGGCAACTCACAGGCCCGCGCCCGGTTGTGCCACCAGCTCGCCGCCTTGTGCGACCAGGGCGCGGGTGTTTTTTCCTCTTGCTACAACGAATTCAGATGGCCAATCGCCGCGCTTCCATAACCGACCTCGCCAAAACCCTGGGCCTGTCGCCCTCCACCATTTCCCGCGCCCTTTCCGACCACGACGACGTGAGCGAGGCCACCAAGGCCCGCGTGCGCCAGCTGGCCGAGGAGCTCCACTACAAGCCCAACCAGCTGGCCGCCGCCCTGCGCCGGGGCCGCAGCAACACGCTGGGCGTGCTGGTGCCGCACATCACGGGGCACTTCTTTCCGCAGGTGGTGCACGGCATCGCCACCGAAGCCGCCAAGCTGGGCTTCAACGTGATGATTTGCCAGTCGAACGAAGACTCGCGCCAGGAGGAAACCAACATCGACCTGCTGATGAACTCGCAGGTGGAGGGCATTCTGGTGTCGCTGGCCAACACGACGCACGATTTCCGGCACTTCGAGGCCGTGCGCCAGCAGAACATTCCGCTGGTGTTTTTCGACCGCGTGGTGGAGGACTTCGAGGGCAGCAACGTCAGCTCGGTGATGATTGACGACTACCAGGGCGCCTACCAGGTGGTGACGCACCTCATCGAGCAGGGCTGCACCCGCATTGCCCACCTCAGCGGCCCGCTGCACCTCAACATTCACAAAAACCGCCACCAGGGCTACCGCGACGCGCTTACCGCTCACGGCATTGAGGTGGATGACGAGCTGATTGTGTTCTGCGAGATGAACCAGAAGGGCGGCACCCAGGCCATGCGCCAGCTGCTGAAGCTGCCCCAGCGCCCCAACGGCGTGTTTTCGAGCAACGACCTGGCCGCCATTGGCGCGGTGCAGGCCGCCAAGGGCCAGCGCCTGCGCGTGCCGCAGGACGTGGCCGTGGTGGGCTTCAGCAACGAGATGTTCACCACCCTCACCGAGCCCAACCTCTCGTCGGTGGACCAGCGCTGCGAGCAAATGGGCAAAACCGCCGTGCAGCTGCTGCAAAAGATGCTGAAAAGCGGCCCCAACCGCCAGGGCCCGCCCAAGCCCATCGTGCTCAAGCCCAAGCTGCTGGTGCGCGAGTCGTCGCAGCGGCGGTAGAAACCGAGTCCAAAGCAAATAATCAGGTAGCACGTCATGCTGAGCGGAGTCGAAGCATGACGTGCTGTTAACTGCCCCTCAGCAAAAGCCGTAGGAAGCCATTTGCGCCGCTTCGCTGTTAACCACAGCGGAACCCTACTGCTGTTTGATGCCTGACACTGCTGCTGCCCCCGCTGCTCCTGCGCCCAGAATAACGCTCTGGACGCCCTTCGCCTACTCCATTTTCCGCGCTATCTGGATTGCGGGCATGGTTTCGAACGTGGGCACCTGGATGCAGAACGTGGCCGGCGTGTGGCTCGTCACCACCCTCACCACCTCGGCCCTGCTGGTGGCCCTGATGCAGACGGCCACCTCCCTGCCCTCCTTTCTGCTGAGCATGCCGGCCGGGGCCATGGCCGACCTCGTGGACCGCCGCAAGCTGCTGCTGCTCACGCAGGGCTTTATGGCGGTGGTGGCCACCGGCCTGGGCGCCCTCACGCTGCTGGATGGCATTTCGGCCTACGGCGTGCTGGGCTTCACCTTCCTGCTGGGCATGGGCGCGGCCCTGAATGCGCCCATCTGGCAGGCGGTGGCCACGGAGCTGGTGCCCCGGCCGGCGCTGCCCTCGGCCATCACCCTCAACGGCGTGAGCAACAACATTGCGCGGGCCATCGGGCCGGCCATTGGCGGGGCCATTATTGCCTACTACTCGGCAGGCTGGGTGTTTATTCTCAATGGCGTCTCGTTTCTGGGCACCTGGGCGGTGGTGTATTTCTGGAAGCGCCAGCCGACGGTGACGAGCGGGCCGGCCGAAAACTTCATTGGCGCGCTGCGGGCGGGGCTGCGCTACGTGCAGTATTCGCCGGCCATTTACGGGGTGCTGGTGCGCACGTTCGCGTTTGCGTTTGGGGCGGCGGCCATGTGGGGGCTGGTGTCGGTGGTGGTGGCGCGCAAGCTGCACCTGAGCTCGGGGCACTACGGCGTGATGCTGTCGTGGCTGGGCGCGGGCGCCATCACGGGCGCGCTGCTGATGGGCCGGGCGGGCTCGCGGCTTACCTTCAACCAACGGGTGCTGCTGGGCGTGCTGGCTTTTGTGGGGACGAACACGGCGCTGGCGCTGGTCAGCCAGATTTACATTCTCTACGCGGTGATGTTCGTCTCCGGCATTGCCTGGCTCATGGTGATGACCAGCTTCAGCACCACCGTGCAGCTGAGCGTGCCGCGCTGGGTGCAGGCCCGCGTCATCAGCGTGTACATGCTGGTGTTTCAGGCGGGCCTGTCGGTGGGCAGCCTGGTGTGGGGCGAGCTGGCCGACCACCTCACGCTGGAAATTGCGCTGCTGGCCGCCGCCGGCTGGATGCTGGCCAGCACCCTGCTGGCCCTGCCCTTCCCCATGCGCTCGGCCGAGGGCCTGGACCTGGCCCCCGCCGACGACCGCCCCCACACCACCGGCGAGGGCACCATCGACCCCGACGACGGGCCCGTCCTCGTCACCATCGAGTACCACGTGGAGCGGGCCAACTGGCCGGCCTTCCGTGCGGCGGCCGAGCAGCTCAAGCGCCTGCGCCTGCGCGACGGCGCCCTGCGGGCCGGCGTCTTTGCCGATGTGGCCCAGCCCACGCGCATCAGCGAGTTTTTCTACGTGGCCACCTGGGGCGAGCACCAGCGCCAGCACCACCGCTTCACCCGCGAAGACCAGGTGGTGGAGGCCCGCGTGCGGCAGTTCCACCAGGGGCCGGAAGAGCCGCGCGTCACGCATTTCCTGGCCTTCCCCAACGCCTCGAACGTGGAAGTGGCCACGCCCATTCCGACGCTGGAAAGCCAGCGCTGAGCATGAGTGCCAGCTGCATAGCTCCTTAATTTAAGCACATAGGACACAGGGCAAACCGCCTGTTGATAATCGATTGATTATCAACAGGCGGTATTTTTTTATCCTTAAAATAATTTTATTTTATTCACATTATTTTGTTTTATTATAAATAATATTACAATAAAAAATACTTTTATTGCAGTTTATTCACCGACTGTTTTTACCTTAGCCCGCCCTTGTATGAGGACACTCGCGGTTTCGGCGCTTTGAAGCGCCCCCGGAAAGGGAAATGCCCGCGCTGCCATGCTATCTGATACCCTGTTCAAATACCCTATTTCACACTTTCACTCCTTTTCCAACCATGAGAATTCCATTACCCTTCCGCCGTATGGCGTTTGTGGTGCCATTGGCACTATCGGCGCTCACCAGCTGGTCACAGACCGTGACCGACCCCTCGGCAAAGCCCGGCTATGATGCCAGCAAGGCGCAGCTGGCGGCCCGGGCAGCCCTGAGCACGCCCCGCCCAAATGCCACCCAGCAGCGCAGCAGCGCGGGCGTTAAAGCCGCATCCGGCAACGCCGGCTCGCTCGCGGCAGCGGCTTCAAGCTGTTTTATTCCGCTTGATAATACCTACACCGACGTTCCGACCAACGACGACGGGTCGTTTGGTCCGATTGCGCTGCCCTTCACGTTTGACCTGTATGGCACTCAGTACACGCAGGTCTGGATTAACACCAACGGCAACCTGACGTTTACCGGCCCCTACGGGGTATTCACCTCCACCGGCTTCCCAAGCAGCGAGCCCATGGTAGCGGGCTTCTGGGCCGATGAGGATACGCGCTCCGGCGGCATCATTCACTACAAGGTGAACCCCACCAACCTCATTGTAACCTGGGACAATGTGGGCTACTTCGCCCAGCACACCGATAAGGTCAATACCTTCCAAATCATCATTGCCTCCGCAACCGATGCGCTGCTGGGACCGGGCCAGAACGTGAGCCTGCGCTACGGCGACATGCAGTGGACGACCGGCGACGCGTCGAACGGCTCGGGCGGCTTTGGCGGCACGCCCGCTACGGTGGGCGTAAACAACGGCAACGGCACCGACTATGTGCAGGTGGGCCGTTTTGATGCCCCCGGCACCGCTTACGACGGCCCCGGCGGCAACAACGACGGCGTGGACTACCTCGACAATCGGTGCATTGGCTTCAACGTGAGCACGGCGGGCAATATCCCGCCCTCGGCCAGCAACCTGCCGGCCAACAACACGGTGACGGTAGCCTGCGGCCAGACGGTAACCCTGAACCCGCAATTCCTGGCCCCGGAAGTGAACCAGACGGTTAGCGTGGCGGTGAACACGAACGGGCTTTGCAGCACCACGGCTTCTACGACGAGCGGCGTTACGGGCAGCGCTACCATCGCCATTACCGGCGCGGCCTGCAACGTGGGCACCCACCCCATTGTGCTGACAGCAACGGACAACGGCAGCCCGACGGGCGTAACCACCGTGACCATCAACGTGGTGGTAACGCCCTGCGTGGCCCCCTGCAACCCGAACGCGAACACGCCGGTGGCGGGGACGGACAACTTCACGGCTTCGTGCGGCCCGATTACGGTGACGGCGGCGCAGCTGCTGGCCAACGACACGAGCCCCAACGGCACGCCCCTGGCCATCGGCAGCGTGGGCGGCGGCGGCAACGGCACGGTG
>NZ_BAAGWC010000043.1:0-26926 GCF_054780555.1 Hymenobacter daeguensis | reverse complement strand
GCTGGCCGGCAGCTGGCGGCGGGCGGCGCCCGTGCTGGGCAGCGCGGCGTTGGGGCTGGCGTTGGCCACCGGCCTGCTGCACGGGCAGCAAACGCCTGCCGAGGCCCGCGCCCAGCGCCGCGATGCCTTTCTGGCCCGCGTGCTGGACTACAGCCAGCTCCGGCCAGCGCCGCGCACACCGGCCGACAGCCTCGGCACGGCAGCCGTGGGCCTGTGGTTGTTCGGCGATTCGACGGTGGTGAATGAGGGCCTGGCCCAACGGGCCTATCGTTTCGATGCGACCGAATTTCTGACCCGCGAAGTGCCTGCCAAGCTGCGGCTGCGGGCCGTTTTGCTGGCCCGCGACTACTTCCCGCTGCTGCTGGCGCTGGCGGCCACGGCCGTGGCGGCAGCCCGCCGCCGGGGCCGCCACGGCTGGTTCTGGCTGGTGCAGGCGGGTTTTGGTGGAGCACTGGTGCTGCTGGCTGGCATCCTCAAGCTGCCGCCCCGGCTGGCGCTGCCGCTGCTGGATTTCTGGCTGCTTACCAACCTGGCCTTTCTCGCCAACGCTTGCCACGACGATGGCTTGTTTCCCGCTGCCGGCCCCTGGCTGGGCCGGCAGGCCGCTTTCTGGCTGGGGCAGGTGGGGTATGCGGCGGGGCTTTTTGCGCTGGGCTGGCTGGGTCGGGTGAGCGACGAGCAGGCAATCTGCATCGTGCTGTTCTGGCTGCTGACCAACCTGGTTTACCTGGGCTGGCGCCTGCGGAAGGAGTTCCGGCAGCGCCTGGCCGGGGGCGGGGGGCCGACCGGTCAAATCGGCCGGCGCATGGTTGGCATCCGCCTCGCTACCCTTGCCGTGCTGGTGCCAGCGGGCCTCTACGCCGCCAAAACCTGGCACCGCCACCAGGTGCTGCGGCTGGAGCAGCACCGCCACGAAAGCGCCCTCAGTGACCTCCGGCGTGCGGGGGGGCGGCCGGTTCGCATCCTGGCCGGTACCAACGATTTCCTGAAAAGCAACTCGCCCTTCCGGACGTATTCCCCCGGCCCCGGCCCGGTGCTGCTGCTCACCGGCTGGCCCGCGTCTGATGCCTCCCAGCCAGCGCTGCGCCGCGCCCTGACCGGCACCTCCGACCAAACCGAATGCCTGCGGCGCCTTGCACGGCGCCGCAGCTACAGCGCGCCTCCCGAAATAGTCTGGCGGCTCACGCCCGAGGCCGCCCACTGGCTCAGCCGCCGCTTTCGCGCCAGGGGAGCCCGGCAGCTGCTGTCTCCGGAAGGGGCGGCGCCACCGCCCGGCAAGGCAGTGCCCTACCACGTGCAGCCGTGGCCGGAACATTGATTCTGGCGCTGAAAAGGCCCGTTTGCCGCCTTTCGCTACCCCCAATGCCATAATCTTATACCCGGCCCCCTACGGTTGAGGCAGACCTTTGTTGTGCGATAAGCGTTTCTTCACAACCCCTTCACGTTTTTTCGCCCCACCCCATGCAAACCTCCATATCGATAACCCGCGGCGAAGTACTTCAGCAAATGGAAGGATGGCTGAAGACCAACATGGACACCTTCCTGAAAAGCGTGGAAGACAGCTGGCAACCGGCCGACTACCTGCCCGACTCGCGCCGCGACACGTTTTTCGACGAAGTAAAAGAGCTGCGCGAAAAAGCCGGCACCCTCAGCTACGACCTGCTGGCCGTGCTCATCGGCGACACCATCACCGAGGAAGCCCTGCCCAACTACGAGGCCTGGTTCCACGAGCTCGACAACATCAACCGCGACCGCAACAACGGCTGGGCCGAGTGGATTCGGGGCTGGACGGCCGAGGAAAACCGCCACGGCGACTTGCTGAACCGCTATTTGTACCTCTCGGGCCGCGTGAACATGCGCGAGTTTGAGGTGAGCACCCAGTACCTCATCAACGACGCCTTCGACCTCGGCACGGCCAACGACCCCTACCGCGCCTTCGTGTACACGAGCTACCAGGAGCAGGCCACCAACATCTCGCACCGCCGCGTGGGCCAGCTGGCCCGCAAGGCCGGCGACGACCAGCTCTCCAAAATCTGCGGCATGATTGCCGGCGACGAAACCCGCCACGCCCGCGTGTACAAGGCCTTCGTGAGCAAGATTTTCGAGCTCGACCCCAGCGAGATGATGCTGGCCTTCGAGGACATGATGCGCAAGAAGATTGTGATGCCCGCCCACTACATGCGCGAGATGGGCGTGGAAATGGGCAAAACCTTCGGCCACTTCACCGATGCCGCCCAGCGCCTGGGCGTGTACACCAGCGCCGATTACACCGACATTCTGGATTCGCTCATCACCGATTGGGACATCGAGCACATCAAGGACCTGAA
The DNA here is from genome assembly GCF_054780555.1 of Hymenobacter daeguensis. Lineage (NCBI taxonomy): Bacteria > Pseudomonadati > Bacteroidota > Cytophagia > Cytophagales > Hymenobacteraceae > Hymenobacter > Hymenobacter daeguensis. Next base: position 24,599 of record NZ_BAAGWC010000043.1, on the reverse strand, counting down.
CGGTGAGGCCGAGCGCGCCCGCGACTACATCATGGCCCTGCCCAACCGCCTGCGCCGCGTGGCCGACCGCATGCCCGTGCCCAAGCTGGAGTATAAGTTTAAGTGGATTTCGTAGCTGCTGACCAGGCTCGCCAGGCACTCGCAGATGACCTATCAGGCCGGATGGAAACTTCCATCCGGCCTTTTCTTTGTGTATGAAACTCCTTTTCCACGTTCGTATTTTTCTGCCTGCCTGTGCTTTGGCGCTGAGCCTGGCCCCGGCCCGGGCGCAGCGGCCCACCGTTGTGAGGGCTTTGCTCAATCCGGCGCCCAATGCCGTTTCGGCCAGCCGGACCGCCCCGGCCGAGGTGGCGCTTTCGCAGCCCATCATGGCCCGCACGGCCGGGCTGATTGCGCTGCACTCGCTGCAATACCGGGGCGTACAGACCACTTTCTCAGCCCTAAGCACAACCCCCACCTCCAGCACGGTGCGCCTGATGCAGCGGGCCGCCAGCGGCCAGGTAGCGGCCCTGAAGCCCGGCGAAACCGTGGAAGTCACCATTCCGGCCACAGTAGAAAGCACCAACAGCCTCAACTACGCCGTGCCCTACGTGTACCAGTTCACGGCGGCTACCACGGGCGGCAGCGGCTTCTTTGGCCCGGGGGCAGATATTGCCGCCGCCGCCAGCAATGCCCGCTTGGGGGCCGCTGTGGGGGACGTGGATGCCGACGGCGACCTCGACCTGCTCACCACTAACCCGGCGGGCAACTCGGTCAGCGTGCGGCTCAACAATGGCAGCGGCAGCTTTTCGGGCAACACCACCGTGGCCGTAGGGGCCTCGCCGATAAGTGTGGTGCTGGCCGATGTGGACCTCGACGGCGACCTCGACCTGCTGACCGCCAACAACCTGGATAACACCGTGAGCGTGCGGACGAATGTGGCCGGCACATTCTCCGGCCTCTTCCGGGTGGGCGTCGGCAGCCGGCCCCAAAGCCTGGTGGTGGCCGATATCGACGGCGACAGCGACCTGGACCTGCTCACGGCCAACGCCCTGAGCAATTCCGTGAGCGTGCGCCTCAATACCGGCCTCGGGGGCTACACGCCCAGCGTTGGGGCAGAGGTGGCCGTTGGGGCCGGCCCCAGCCAGGTAGTGATGGGCGATGTGGACCTCGACGGCGACCTCGACCTGCTGGCCGCCAACGCCACCGACGGCACGGTGAGCATTCGGCTCAACAACGGCAGCGGCATTTTTTCCGGCACTGCCGACGTGGCCGTGGGAACCAGTCCCGCGGGGCTGGTGGCCGGCGATGTTGATGCCGACGGCGACCTCGATTTTGTGACAGCCGATGCCGGCAGCAATTCGCTGAGCCTGTGCCTGAACAACGGAAACGGCACCTTTGCGGGCGCCCTTGCGGTGAGCATCGGCGCGGGCAGCAGCCCACAGGCGGTAGCGCTGGCCGACGTTGACGGGGACGGCGACCTGGATTTGCTGACTGCCACTACGGGCACCGGGGGAGGCAGTGGCGCGGTGAATGTGCGGCTGAACAACGGACGCGGCACGTTTAGCAGCCTGAGCGATGTGCAGGTGGGTGGCGGGCCGGGCAGCATCCTGACCGGGGACCTGGACGCGGACGGCGACATCGATTTGGTAACGCCGAACCAACCGGGCAATACGGTGAGTGTGCGGCTGAATGCGGCTTCCAGCCCGCTGGCAGCGGCCGGCGCGGCAGCGGCCCCCGCGTTTGTGCTTTACCCAAACCCGGCCGATAGAGCCACGGCCGTGCAAATCCGGATAGCCGGTGCCGCGGGCCTGGTGCCGGCCACGATTTACAACGCGCTGGGCCAGGCCGTGGGGGCAGCCACCCTGACTGGCGGAGCCGGGCAGCCCGGCAGCAGCCTGCCAACCCGAGGCCTGCCCGCCGGCATCTACACCGTGCGGCTGCAAATCGGCCCGCAGTGCATTAACAAGCGGTTGGAGCTGTATTAGCGTGGCCGGGAGGCGGGGCGCAGTCCGGGCCGTTTTCTGCCGGAATAGGCCCGGGTAGGTGGCGTCAGGGCAGGGGGGGCACCTGGCAGCGCCGGGGCTGACAGGCTCAAAAGCGCCGGTTCGAAATCTGAAAGCCCGTGCCTGACCGTAACTTGCCCCCATGAATGTGTGGCGGTTATTCTTTGCGCTTTGGGCATTGCTGCTGCCATTGACGAGCGCAGCGCAGCCGGCCGCTTCGGCCGGCTGGCTGCCCAGCGAAGCCCTGAGCAGCCTGATGGTGCGCACGCTGGTGCCCACGGCCGATGGCCTGCTCTGGGTGGGCACCGACGACGGCGTGTACCGCTTCGACGGCACCCGCCTGGTGTCCATCAACGCGCTGCGGCGGCGCGGGCCGGTGCTGCCCGCCGTGCCCTGCAACTACCTGCTGCCGCTGCCCGACGGCCAGCTCTGGCTGGGCACCGATGCCGGGCTCTACCGCTTCGGCCCGAACGGGGCCATGCAGGCCCTGCCGCTGCCGGCCCCCGGCAGCCGCAGCCGCAGCATCGAGTCGCTGGCGCTGGGCGCCCACGGGCAGGTGCTGGCCTCGCAAAGCCACGGCGGCCTGCAGGCGTACACCCCTGCCGGGCAGAAGACCGGCCGGTTCCGGCCCACTGACCAGCTGGTCGAATCCTGGGCCGCCCCCGATAGCAGCCTCTGGCTGGTGAACGACAGCATTACCTGCCAGCTCGGCCCCACCGGCCGGCTGCTGGGGAGGTGGCGGCTGGTGCCGTTTGCGACCCTGCGCCCCGTGTACGACCCCCGGGGCCGGCCCTGGCTGCTGAGCGCCGGGGCCGCCTACCGGACCGGCCCCAACGGCCGGCTGGTGAAGCACGTGGTGTGGAACAAGCAAAGCGGAAATGAGCCGGTGCAGCCGGTACAGCCGGTGCAGCTGCTGCGTAGCGCCGCCGGCCCGGCGCTGCTGTTGCCCAAGCAGGTGCTGCAGCTGGAATGGACCCCCGGGCCCGACCCGCAGCTGCGCCCGCGGTTCAGCCTGCCGCTGCCGCCCTGGCCCACGGCCGTGTGGCGCGGCCAGCTGCGGGCCGATGGCGTGGGCCATTGGTGGGTGTTCGACACGGGCACGCGCGGGTGCTGGAACCGGGCGGCCGCGCCGGTATTTATTCATGGCCTGCCGGGGCCGGGCGGCAACCCCTACAGCGTGCGCGCCAGCGTGCGCCTGCCCGATGGCCGCCTGCTGGTGAGCAGCTACGAAGCCGGCATCCTGACCCAGGCCGCCGACTCGCCGCTGGCCCCGCTGCGGCGCTGGGCGGCTGCCATCCTGCCCACGGGCAATGCCCCCGTGCTGATGGGCGCGGTGCCGGGCCCGTTGGGGCCGGGCGGCGACTGGCTGGTGGCGGGCGCTTATCCGCTGCTGCGCTTCAATGTGCAGTCGGGCATGTTCAACCGGCTGCCGGTGCTCGGGCAGGCGCTGAACGAGCCGGGCGTGCGCTCGCTGGTGCAGGACCCCGCCACGGGCCGGGTGTGGGCGGGCACGCAACAGGGGCTGCTGTACTACGATGCCGCCGAGCAGGCCTACCGGGCCTATACGGTGCCGGGCCAGCCCGCGGGGGCCCGCCCGCCGTTTGAGGGGCGCATCATCGAGGCGGTGTGCCCCGATGGCCGCGGCCACCTGTGGCTGGCCACCCCGGAAGGCGTGTTGCGCCTCACCCTGGCCACGGGCCAGCGCGAAGAGTTTGGGCCGGCGGCGGCCGCCCCGCGCCGCGTGGCCGTGGACGGGGCCCGCTGCCTGTACCTGGCGCCCGACGGCAACCTCTGGGTGGGCACGCGCGCCCACGGCCTGGCTGTGATTGACGCGGCCGGCCGCGCCCGCGTGGCCTTGTCGCTGGGGCAGGGGCTGCCAAATGCTTCGGTGGCCACCATCCTGCCCAGCGCGGGCGGCTACCTGTGGCTGGGCACCTACCAGGGGCTGGTGCGCTACCAGCCCGCAACGGGGCGCCTGGCGGTGTTCACCACGGCTCAGGGGCTGCTGTCGAACGAGTGCAACGCGCTGGCCGCCTACACCGACCCGCGCGACAACTCGCTGCTGCTGGGAGGCGTGGCCGGGCTGCACCGCATCTATCCCGGCCAGGTGCCCGGGGCCAGCGCCGTGGCGCCCCGCCTGCTGCTCACCAGCTACACGGCCCTGGGCACTTCGGCCGAAACCAGCCGTACCCGTCACTTGCTGCCCACCGACCCGCTGCCCGGCCTGCACCTGGACCCCACGCTGCCCCTGGTCGACCTGCACCTGGCCCTCACCAACAGCCTCGACCCCAGCCGCGCCCGCTACGCCTACCGGGTGCGCGGCTGGCTGGCCGACCGCTGGCTGGGCCTGGGCACCACGCCGCAGCTGCGGCTGCAAGGCCTGCCGCCCGGCCACTACACGGTCGAAATCAGGGGCGAAAGCAGCCAGGGCGTGCCCACCGCCAATACCATCCGCCTGCCCCTGACCGTGACGGCCGAGTGGTGGAACCGCCCCCTGACCTGGGTGCTGGCGGCCCTGGCCGCCAGTGCGGCCGTGTATGGCTGGCAGCGCAGCCGCCTGCGCCAGCTGCGCCGCGAAAACGCCCTCCGCGCCCGCCTCGCCGCCGATTTGCACGACGAAGTGGGCTCGCTGCTGACCCGCGTCACCATGCAGGCCGAGCTGCTGCGCGAGCTGCAGCAGGGGCCGCCCGCCCGCCTCGCCACGCTGGTCGACGACAGCCGGGCGGCGGCCAGCACCGTGCGCGACATCATCTGGAGCGTGGATACCGGCGCCGATACCCTGGGGGCGCTGGTTGACCGCATCCGCGACCACCTCGATGCCACCGCCCGCGCTACGGGCCGCGATTTACCGTTCAGCGACAAAGGCCTGCCGCTCGGGCAAGACCAGCCGCTGCCGCCGGCCGTGCGCCAGCACACCTACCTTATCTTCAAGGAGGCGGTGACCAATGCGCTGAAATATTCCGCGCCGGGCACGCCCATTCGGGTCAGCCTGGGGTTCACGCCGCTGCTGGAGCTCACCATTGACAGCAGGGGCGGGGCCGGGGAGGTGCCCGGCCGGGCGGGGCAGGGCCTGCGCAACATGCGGCAGCGGGCCGGGCTGCTGCGGGCCGAGCTGGCCGCCGGCCCCGTGCCCGGGGGGTGGCAGGTGCGCCTGCGGCAGCTGCCGTAGCGGGCGGGCTACAGGTCGCCCTTGGCGGCGCGACTCAGCAGCTCGGCCTTGGAGCGCACTTTCAGCTTGTCGTAGAGGCGCTTGACGTAGGTGTGCACGGTGTCGGGCGAGATGTCGAGGTGGGCAGCGGTTTGCTTTTCGGTGAGGCCCTCAACCATGGCCAGCAGCACTTCCTGCTCGCGGGTGGAAAGCAGCCCGGCCTGCTGGCTGGGCGCGGGCTGGAAATGCGCCAGCGCCTTGCGCGCCACCGAGGGCGAGAGGGCCGCGCCGCCGGCCAGCACGTCCAGAATGGCCTGTTTGTATTGGGGCAGGCTGGTGGCGTTTTTCACCACGTAGCCCGTGGCCCCGGCCCGCAGCGCCCGAAAAATACGGTCGGGGTCGTCGTGCATGGTCTGGATGATGATGTCGGAGTCCGGCAGGCGCTTGCGGAGCAGCGGCAGGGCCTGAATGCCGGTCTGGCCGGGCAGGCTCACGTCGAGCAGCAGAACGCGGGGCGGCAGGCTCAGGTGCAGCTCATCCCACAGCGCCTCTACCGAATCGACCACGATGGCGCAGGTAAATTCGGGCTGGAAGCTCAGGTACTCGTGCAGCAGGCTGCGCACGCGGGCATCGTCTTCGACGATGGCCAGGCTGACGGGGAAGGCAAAATTTGGCATAGCGAGAGCAAAGGTGCAGGGTAAGTCGCAGCCGGGCAGTATCCGGCGTGTCACCTAAACAGGTGACACGCCGGGTGTGAGCAGTGCCTGCGAAGGGGCAGAATTTTGTAGCTGCAACCACTCCGCTCATCCATTACCTTATGCAACACTCATTACTTCCTGCATTTTTTTGCCGGCTTACTACCGCACCCCGGCTCCTGGCCCTGGGGCTGCTGCTGCTGATGCTAAGCAGCGCGGCGGCCTGGGCCCAGCCCACCGTCACGGGCTTCTCGCCCACGAGCGGGGCCTCCGGCAGCACCGTCACCATCACCGGCACCGGCTTCACGGGGGCCACCAGCGTGCGGTTTGGGGAACTGTCGGCGGTGTTCACCGTCAATTCCAATACCCAGATTACGGCCACCGTGCCCCGGGCGGCCTCGACGATGCCCATCAACGTGACGACCAGCGCCGGCCCCGGGTTTTCGGCCTCCGATTTCACGGTGATGCGGGGCAGCAGCGTGACGTACTCGCTGGTGACCAGTGGCTTTGCCGGGGTGACCGTCGGCACCAACGCGGCCCCCGCCGTGGCCGACCTCGACGCCAACGGCCGCCTCGATGTGCTGGTGGGGGTGGGCGACGGCACCATTGCCCGCTACGAGCAGAATACCGTGAACGGCACGACCTTCTCGGCGCTGGGCAGCCTGCGCACCAGCAGCAACGCCGTCATTGATATGGGCACCGAGGCCACAGTGGCCATCGTGGACCTGGAGGGCAACGGCCTCTACAACCTGGTGCTGGGGCGCGGCGACGGCACGGTGAGCGAGTACGAGCAGACGAGCGCGGGCGCGGGCACGTTTGACCTGGTGCAGAACAACCTGTCGAACATCTCGACCCTCAACAACACGGTAACCAGCATGACCGACCTCGACGGCGACGGCTACCTGGAGCTGCTGGTGGGCAAGGGCGACGGCATCATCAGCCACTCCGAGCAGAATGCCTTCAACACCGACGACTTTATCCGCCTCAACACCAACTTCAACAATTTGCAGCTGTCGGGCAATGCCGCGCCGTTTTGCGTGGACCTGGACGGCAACGGGCGCATTGACATCCTGGTGGGGCTGAACACGGGGGCCCTGTACCGCTACGAGCAGGCGTCGGCTGGCAGCATTGTCGTCAATCAGCTAACGACCAACTTCAACAGCATTTCGGCGGGCAGCAACGCCAAGCCCTGCGTGACGGACATCGACGGCGACGGCCTGCTGGACCTGCTGGTGGGCCGGGGCGACGGCACCATCAGCCGCTACGAGCAGGGCGGCACCGTGCCCGCGCCCACCATCACGGGTTTCACGCCCACGAGCGGGCCGGTGGGCACCGCCGTGACGGTGACGGGCACCAACCTGGCCGGGGTTTCGGCCGTGACGGTGAACGGCACGCAGGGTACCCTCACGGGCACGCCCACGGCCACGGGCTTCACCTTCACGGTGGGCAGCGGCAGCAGCAGCGGCACCATTAGCGCCACCACGCCCGGCGGCTCGGCCAGCAGCAGCGGCAGCTTCACGGTGACGGTGCCCAACACCGCGCCCACCGACATCAGCCTGAGCAACGCCAGCGTGGCCGAAAACCAGCCGGTGAACACCCTGGTGGGCACTTTCAGCACCACCGACGCGCAGGGCGGAACCTTTTCCTACACCTTCGCCGCAGGGGGCGCCGACAACGGCTGGTTCAACATGCAAAGCAGCGGCACGCTCACGACGAATGGGTCGTTTGACTTTGAGACGAAGAGCAGCTACAGCATTAAAATCCGTAGCACCGACGCGGGCGGGCTATTTTTTGAGAAGACGTTCACCATCGCGGTGAGCGACGTGAACGAGACGCCCACCGTCACCTCCTTCACGCCCGCGAGCGGGCCGGTGGGCACGAGCGGCATCGTCATTACCGGCACCAACTTTACCAGCGCGGGCACGGTGACGGTGCGCTTTAATGGCACCACCGCCACCACCGTCACGGTGAACAGCAACACCCAACTTACGGCCACCGTGCCGACGGGCGCGACGACGGGCACCATCTCGGTGCAGAACAGCGACGGCACGGGCAGCAGCAGCAGCAATTTCACGGTGACGACGGTGACCGACCTGTCGGTATCGCTCACCGACAGCCCCGACCCGGTGAACGAGGGCTCGACGCTGACGTACGCCATCGGCGTGAGCAACGCCGGCCCCAGCACCGCCAGCAGCCTGACAGTTACGCTGTCGCTGCCGGCCGGGGCGGTGTTCATTTCGGCCACCGGCACGGGTTGGACCTGCTCGCAGTCGGGCGGGACCGTCACGGCCACGCGCGCCTCGCTGAGCGTGGGCGCGGCCCCAGCCATTACGGTTGCCATCACGGCTCCCGGGCAGGGCGGCACCATTTCGGCCACCGCCACGGTGAGCAGCTCCACCACCGACAACAGCGCCGGCAACAACTCGGCCTCGGCCACCACCACCGTGACGCCCGTGAACGACGCGCCGGTGGTGGCGACCAGCGGCGGCAGCACGGCCTGGACCCAGGGCGGCGGTGCCGTCGCCGTTGATGCGGCCCTGACCGTGTCCGATATCGACAACGCTACCCTGGCCTCGGCCACGGTGCGGCTGACCACCAACTTCCAGAGCGCCCAGGACGTGCTGGCGTTTATAAACACCAGCAGCGCCACGTTTGGCAACATCAGCGCCACCTACACCGCCGGCACGGGCACGCTCGCGCTGACCTCGGCCGGCCCCACGGCTACCGTGGCGCAGTGGCAGGCGGCGCTGCGGGCCATTACGTACAACAACACGGCCGGCAGCCCCACTGCCGGCACGCGCACGGTGAGCTTTGTGGCCAGCGACGGCACCACTGCCAGCGCGGCCGCGACCAAAAACGTGACCCTCACCCTGCGCACGGCCGCCCCGCGGGTCGATACGCCCGCCGACGCCGCCAGTACCAACGACACCACGCCCACCTACAGCGGCACCGCAGCCAATGGCAGCACCGTCACGGTGTACGTGGACGGCGTGAGCATCGGCACGGTAACGGCCAACGCCGGCAACGGCAACTGGAGCAAAACCCAGCCCACGGCCCTGAGCGAGGGCTCCCACACGGTGTACGCCACGGCCCAGGACAGCGGCCAGCCCGTGAGCCTGAACAGCAGCACCAACACCTTCACGGTGGATACGACGGCCCCGACGGTGACCATCAGCAGCGCGGCCGGCCCTTCGGGCAGCAGCACCGGCACCACGCCCGTTCCCTTCACGGTCACATTTTCGGAAGACGTTGCGAATTTCGCCATCGGCGACATCACGGTGAGCGGCGGCACCAAAAGCGCCCTCACCACGGTGACTGACCGCCAGTACACCTTTACCGTGACGCCGAGTGGCAGCCCGGTTACCATCACGGTGAACATTGCGGCCGGCCGCGCCCAGGATGCGGTCGGCAACGACAACGCGGCGGCGACGCCGTTCAGCATCACCTACGCGGTGCCGCCCACCATCACGGCCCTGAGCGCCAGCGCCGAGCTGCCGGGCATGCCCGTGGTCATCACCGGCACGGGCTTCACCAGCGGCAGCACCGTCAGCTTCGGCGGGGTGGCGGCGGCCAGCGTCACGTTCACGTCGGCCACGTCGCTCACGGCCACGGTGCCGGCGGGCGCGGCGCTGGGCAGCAGCCCGGTGGTGGTCACGACCAGCGGCGTTTCGTCGGGCAGCGCCCCGGCCTTTGCCGTGCTGAAGGTGTACGATGCTGTGGCCAGCTGCCTGAGCACCACAAACTACACGGCCACCGGCGACGGGGCCTGGCACTACCTGCTGGCGTCTAACGGCCAGGTGGTGGCCGCCATTCAGGACACCCGCGCCGCCCTGGGCACGGTGCGCGTCGATTTCCTGATTACCGGCTCGGCCAGCGCGGTGCGCCAGGATGGGCGCGCCCACAAGTACCTCGACCGCAACTGGCACCTCACGGCCACCAACGGCACCTTCGCGGGCAGCAGCGTCAACGTCCGGTTCTACGGCCTGACCTCCGAGTTTGCCCGTCTGCAGGCCGCCGATGCCAGCGTGAGCTATGCCAGCCTGAAAAGCACCCAGTACAGCGGCCCCAACGAGGACTGCCAGCTGAGCAACAACGCCGCCACCGCCGAGGCGCGCACGCTGGCGGTGAGCGCCAGCACCCCCGGCAACGGCGTGGCGTGGTTTGTGGCCCAGGTGAGCGTACCCGACCATTTTTCGGAGTTCTACCTCACCGGCAGCGCCACGCCGCTGCCCGTCGAGCTGCTGGCCTTCACGGCGGCGGCACAGGGCAATGCCGTGGCGCTGGCCTGGCGCACGGCTTCGGAGAAAAGCAGCGCCCGCTTTGAGGTGGAGCGCAGCACCGACGGGCGTGCGTTTGCGCGCATTGGCGAACGGGCCGCCCAGGGCACCACAACCAGCCCGACGGACTATGCCTTCCTCGATAACCAGGCTCCCGGCTCCCCGAGCGCCCAGGCCCCCATTTACTACCGCCTGCGGCAGGTGGACCTCGACGGCACGGCCACCTATTCGCCGGTGCGCGTGGTGACGGCCGGAGGGAAGGTTGACCTCGCGCTCTATCCCAACCCGGCCCGCGAGGCCGTGGCCGTAACCGGCCTGCCCGCCGGGGCCGCCGTGACGGTGCTCGATGCGCTGGGCCGCACCGTGGCCGCTGCCACCGCCGAAGCCGATGGCACCGCCCGCCTGACGCTGCCCACTGGCCTGGCCGCCGGCGTGTACGCCGTGCGCAGCGGCCGCCTGACCCGCCGCCTGGTGGTGGAGTAAGCCGCGTAGCCGAACGAGCCGCCCATGCCCGCCGTGTCACCTAAACAGGGGACACGGCGGGCATGGTGCCGTTAAGCTGAACCGTGAATTTTGCACCAATCAATTCGCTTTCCGGTATTTTCTTTTCCATCCTCAGTTACCCGACTTTCATGAAACTACGCTTACCCTTGCTGGCTGCTGCGGCCGCGCTTCCCCTGGCCGTGCAGGCCCAGAACGTGGGCATCGGCACGGCCACGCCCAATGCCAAAGCCGCCCTCGAAATCTCGGCCACCAACAAAGGCCTGCTCATTCCGCGCCTCACGCAGGCCCAGCGCACGGCCATTGTCTCGCCCCCCGATGGCCTGATGGTGTTTCAGACCGACAACACCACCGGCTTCTGGTATGCCTTTGGGGGAAACTGGGTGAGCATTCCCAACGCCAACACGGCCACGCCCACCGGCCCGGCCGGCGGCGTGCTGAGCGGCACCTACCCCAGCCCCGGCCTGGCCACCAACGCCGTGACCAACGCCGCCGTGGCCGATGACGCCATTGGCATTGCGGAGCTTTCGGCCACGGGCACGGCCAGCGCCACCACCTTCCTGCGCGGCGACAACACCTGGGCCACCATCCCCAACAGTGGCTGGAGCCTGAGTGGCAACACCCTCAACGGCAATCAGTTTATCGGCAGCCTCAACGACGAGGACCTCATCGTAAAGCGCAACAACGCCGAGGCGTTCCGGGTGTTTGCCAACGGCCGGGTGACGCTGGGCAACAACTCGCCCGGCTCTTCATCGGTGATGCTGGGCTTTAACGCGGGCGTCGGGCTGACCACGGCCAACTACAACGTTATCGTGGGTGCGCGGTCCGGGCAGTCCCTCAACAACAATTTTAGCACGTTCGTCGGCTACGGAGCGGGCCAGAATACCACCGGCGGCGGCAATACCCTGTTGGGCGGCCAAGCCGGCATCCGGCTGACCAGTGGCACCAACAACGTGTTTATCGGCAATAATGCGGGGTATACTAGCAGCACCGATATTACCGGTAGCAATAACATTGTCGTCGGGGCCAGCGCCGGGAGCGACCTGACTTCCAATGCCAATAACATTCTTATCGGGGGCAGCTCGCAGGCCAGCGCCGGCCTCTACGACGCCTACGCCCTCGGCAACGGGGCCAGCGTCGCGCAGGGCAACTCGCTGGTGCTTGGGAATTCGCGGGGCAGCAACGACGCCGTGAGCGTGGGCATTGGCACCTCGGCCCCCAGCAGCTCCCTGCAAGTCAACGGCACCTTTGCCGTCGGGGTCGTAACCAACTATGGCGGAAGCGGAAGCGCGAGTAGTCCCAACGGCCTCGACCAGGGCGCCATCAACTCCACCACCCTGATTGGCGGCTACTACGTGCTGAACCCCACCAGCACGAGCAATCAGTATTACAGCCTGCCCGCCGCCAGCGCCTGCCCCGGCCGGATTTATTACCTGCGCAACAACAGCACCACCACCAACGCCATCATCAGCGCGGCGGGCGGCTCCGTCTTCGCGGGCAGCAGCTCCACCGCATCGCCCTACACGCTGTATGCCAGCCCCAACGCTAACCAGGCCAAAACCGTCGTTGCCATCTCGGACGGCACCAACTGGACCCTCGGCAAGCTCGACTAGCCCGGCAGCTTGCTGATTTTTACCTGAAAGCTCATGCAAAAACTGCTTCTCCTTCTGGCCGGCGGCCTGCTGCCCGCCGCGCCGGCCCTGGCCCAGGACCTGACCAACAACGGCGCCACCATCAGCCTCACGGGCGGGGCCATTCTCACCACCAGCGGCACGCTCGATAACAGCAGCGGCACGCTCGACCTGAGCAGCGGCGCCAACCAGCTCTACGTGGGCGGCAACCTGCTGAACGCCAGCGGGGCCACCCTCACGCCCGGCACCGCCAGCACCGTCACGCTGAACGGGGCCGCCGCCCAGCAGCTCAGCCTCAACGGGGCCGCGCTGGCCAACCTCACCGTGGACAATAGCAGCGGCGGCGTGAGCCTGCCCGCCGGCAGCAGCGCCGACGTGACCAGCGCGCTCACGCTCACCAGCGGCATGGTGACCACCGATGCCGCCGCGACCCTGCGGCTGGTGAACGGGGCCACGCTCAGCGGCGAAACCAGCACCCGCTACGTGGCCGGCAACCTGGCCGCCGTGAAAGCCAGCGTGCCGGGCGGAGCCACCACCGCGTTTGCCAACGGTTTGTCCATCACGCCGGGCGCCACCCTCACCAACCTGACCGTGACCCGCACGGCCGGCCTTGCCACTGCCCAGACGAGCTACGGCACCAATGCCGCCGGCACCAACCAGGGCATCGACCAAATCTGGCGCACCTCGGCCCCGCTCACCAACGCCCAGGTGGTGCTCGGCTGGCTGGCGGCCAACGACCATGGCCTCACCGCTTCGCTGGCCAATGCCCAGGTGTGGGGCCGCGCGGCCGCGCCGGTGGCGGGCTCGGGCTGGGCCCGCATCAGCGCCGCGCAGAACGGCACCGGCCGCTCCGTGACCGGCACGGTGCCGGCTGCGGCCAGCCTGTCCTTCTTCACGGTGAGCACGGCGGCCGAGCCCCTGCCCGTTACGCTGGTCGATTTCACGGCCCAGGCCGAAGGGCCAGCCGCCGTGCGCCTGGCCTGGACCACGGCCTCGGAGCGCAACAACGCCGGCTTCACCGTGGAGCGCAGCCTCGACGGGCAGGTGTTTGCGGCCATCGGCACGGTGGCGGGCGCGGGCACCAGCACCGCGCGCCGCACCTACGCGTTGCTCGATGGCCGGCTGCCGGCCGGTGTTAAGCAGCTGTTCTACCGCCTGCGCCAGGACGATGCCGACGGCACCGCCAGCTACTCGCCCGTGCGCTCCGTGGCCTTTAGCCCGATGCTGAACGCCGCCTTCTCGGTATATCCCAACCCGGCCAAGGCTACCCTCACGGCCGACGGCCTGCCCGCCGGGGCCGCCGTGGAAATTCTGGATGCGCTGGGCCGCACTGTGGCCGCCGCCACCGCCGAAGCCGATGGCACCGCCCGCCTGACGCTGCCCGTTGGCGTGGCCGCCGGCGTGTACGTGGTGCGCAGCGGCCAGCAGGCCCAGCGCCTGGTGGTGGAGTAGGGCCGGCCGCCCGGTTTCCGGGCAAGCGGCTGCCGCAAGAAAGCACGAACCGCCGCTTGGCATTTGCCGGGCGGCGGTTCGTGCTTTCTTGCGATGGATTTCCCGAACCACATGACCTTTTTCAACCATTGCCTGCTCGGTTTCAGCCTGACGGCCGTGCTGACGGCCTGCGAAACGCGCCGGGCTGCCCACCCGGCCGAGCAGCCTGAATCGGCCGCGCCGGCGCAGCCGGTTGCCGCCCCCGCCGGGCCGCCGGCCGCCGACACCGCCGACCTCACGCGCGCATTCAGCCGGGAGCCCGGCCCCCGCGATTCGCTCATTCCGCTTGGCAGCAGGCATTTTCGACTGTCGGTGCAGGTCGCAACGGACTCGACCAGGCCGCTTGACTTTGCTCCGCCCGGGCTGGTGGGGGAGGCTTTCGCGGTGCCGGGCGATACCGCCCGGCCGGTGCGCCGCATCCGGGGCTATGCCGAAACCTACACCCTCACGCTGCGCGATTCGGCCGGGCGGGCCGTGGTGTTTCGGCGCCAGCTCCACAAGCCGGATTTTTACGGCCTGGTGCCCCGCGAAGACGTGACGGTGACCAATCTGCCGCCACCCAGCTACCTGGGCTACAGCGCGGCCCTCGATGCGCTGGTGTTTGTGTGCTACCCCGGCATCCCGTTCAGCGACGTGGGCTGGCAGACCACGCTGCTGCTCGACCGCCAGGGCCGGGTGCGGCACCACCGCACGGGCGGCCCGGCCTATTCCGACGCGCCCGACTGCGACCCGCGCCTCTCGCCCTCGGGCCGCGCCGTGCTCACCTGTTCGGAGGTATTGCGGGCGGGCCAGCCGCCGCTGAAGCTCGGCAAACCCCACGCGCAGCTGCGCGTGGCGCGCTTTCTGAGCGACACCACCCTGCTGGTGATGTACGAATACGGCGACTACGTAGCCCGGCCCGCCGGTACCAGGCCGGCCGCCGACGCCGCCGAATCATTGGAACACGCTGGAAAGGAAGCGGCCGCCACAACCAGCTACGACTTCGTGACCACGCCCGCCCAGCGCCGCCTGCCCACCGCCTTTGTGCTGAGCACCAGCGGCCGGGTGCTGCGTTCGTTCCGCTTCGCGCCCGATTATGCACTGGCGAGCGACCTGGCCCGCGTGTGGGCGCGGGCGGCCGGCGTGTACCTGCTGGTAGAAGCCGGCCAAAAGCTGGTCGTCGTGCCCAAAGCCCACCCCGAAGCCCTGTTCGAGCTGCCCCTGAAGCAGCTGCCGAAGTTCCGGCCGCCGCAGCGCCCGCACGAGCAGGCATACGCCGTTAGCAACGACTTCACCCGCCTGCGCTTCTACGTCGATACCCTAAACCCGCGCGCGGTGCGGGTGCAGCCCCTGCCGCCGCCGAAGGATTGAGCTATTGGGCGGTTTGCGCCGCTTCCCAGCCCACCAGCGCGGCCTTGCGCGGCGCGCCCCAGCGGTACTGCCCCAGCTCGCCCGTGCCGCGAATGACGCGGTGGCAGGGGATGAGGTAGGCCACCGGGTTGGCCCCGATGGCGGTGCCGGCGGCCCGCACGGCCGCATCCTGCTCGGCGGCGGCAGCTACCTGCGCGTAGGTGCGCAGCTCGCCTTCCGGAATGCGCAGCAGCGACTCCCATATTTTGAGCTGAAAGGCCGTGCCTTTCAGGTGTAGGTGCAGCCGCTGGGCGGGGGAGAAGGTGCGGGTGAAAAAGCCCGCCACCTGGGCATGGGCGGCGGCTTCGGCGGCGATGAAAGCGGCATTGGGCCATTCCTGCCGCAGTTCGGCCAGGGCCTGCGCGTCATCGGCGGTAAACACCAGCTTGCAGAGGCCTTTGGCCGTGGAAGCCACCAGGTAGCGCCCGAAGGGGCTGTCGCCAAAGCTGTATTCGATGGCCAGGGCGGCCCCGCCGTGGCGGTATTCGCCGGGCGTCATGGCTTCCAGGGTCACGAATAAGTCGTGCAGGCGGCCGGTGCCGGAGAGGCCGGCTTCGTCGGCGGCTTCGGCCACGGAGGCGCGCTGGCGCAGCAGCCGCTTGGCGTGGTCGAGGCTCAGAAACTGCAGGAATTTCTTGGGCGACACGCCTGCCCATTCTTGAAACTTGCGCTGGAAGTGAAACGGGCTCCAGTGGGCCTGGGCGGCCATGGCTTCCAAATCGGGCTGGGCCCGGAAATGGGCCTGGGCGTAAGTCAGGGCGGCTTCGATGCGCTGGTAGTCAGTCATGAGTTCAAGGGGTTGATTGACTACAAAATTCGCATTCGGAACAGGCGCAGGAAACCCGATTCTTGCGCAGTTTGGGCTTGCATAAGAATGAAGAAGACCGTCATGCTGAGCGCAGTCGAAGCATCTCTACCGCAATAGTAAACCCAATCAAGTGGATTAGTTATGCGGGCAAGATGCTTCGCTGCGCTCAGCATGACGGTCAATAAATCGAGAGTAAAAGGTTTACTTCTCCACTTTCACGCCTTTCCAGAAGGCTACGCGGCCTTTTATTTCCTTGGCGGCATCCTTGGGCTCGGGGTAATACCAGGCGGCATCCTTGTTTTTTTCGCCGTTCACGTTCAGCGAGTAGTAGCTGGCGCGGCCTTTCCAGGGGCAGCTGGTTTGGGCGATGCTGTCCTCAAAAAACTCTTTTTTGATGGAATCAGCGGGGAAATAGTGGTTGTTTTCGACCACAACCGTGTCGTCGCTTTCGGCCACGACGGTGTTGTTCCAGATGGCTTTCATCAGAGGGTAATGGTTAGTGATAAATGGTTAATCAGAGTGGGCGTACCGGATGAACATTGGGCGGGGGCGCTGTGTTTGCTAGTGTCAATCCGGATTAACGCATCCTGCCCGTCGCACGGCAATTCATCATCAACCGTTAATCATTAATCACTACGTATTATGGCCGTTGGCTTCCGCTTCCGCGATTTTGTGCCCGAAGACCAGCCCGAAAAGGGCTTCGAGTCTTTATTCAAATTATTCATGCAGCTTGTCACCATCACCTCCGGCGACGTGGGCGAGGCGCTGTCCTGGCTCAACGAGTTGGACAAGCAGTACGGCCTCACCGACGACAACTATGGCATGGGCAACTTCATCGATGACCTGAAGAAAAAGGGCTACATCGACGAGAACGAGCAGCAAAAGGGCGAGTTCAAGATTACGCCCAAAACCGAGCAGGGTATCCGCAAATCGGCGCTGGAGGAGATTTTCGGCAAGCTCAAAAAAAGCAGCACCGGCAACCACCGCACGCCCCACACCGGCCAGGGCGACGAGCAGAGCACCGACCTGCGCGAGTTCCGCTTTGGTGATTCGCTGGAGTCGATTCAGATGACCGAATCCATCCGCAACGCCCAGCTCAACCACGGCATGGAGAGCGGCGAGTTCATGCTGACCGAGGGCGACCTCGAAGTGCGCGAAAACGAGCACAAGTCGCAGACCAGCACCGTGCTGATGATTGACATCTCGCACTCGATGATACTCTACGGCGAGGACCGCATCACGCCGGCCAAGAAAGTGGCCATGGCCCTGGCCGAGCTGGTGAAGCAGAAATACCCCAAGGATTTCCTCGACGTCATCGTGTTCGGCAACGACGCCTGGCAGATTGAAATCAAGGATTTGCCCTACCTGCAGGTGGGCCCCTACCACACCAATACCGTGGCTGGCCTGGAGCTGGCCATGGACCTGCTCCGCAAGCGCAAAACGCCCAACAAGCAGATTTTCATGATTACCGACGGCAAGCCCACCTGCCTGAAAGAGCCCGGCGGCTACTACAAAAACAGCTTCGGCCTCGACCGCAAGGTGGTGAACAAGACGCTGAACCTGGCCGCCGCCGCCCGCCGCGTGAAGATTCCCATCACCACGTTCATGATTACCTCCGACCCGTATCTGCAGAAGTTCGTGGAGGAATTTACCGAGGTGAACCAGGGCAAAGCCTACTACTCGGGCCTGAAAGGGCTGGGCCACCTGGTGTTTGAGGACTACAAGAAAAACCGCCGCAAGACGCTGTAGAAGTTCCAATTCGTCTGTCATCCTGAGCGCAGCGAAGGACCTTATCACACCAGAGCAACGACTGCTCAGACGGGATAAGGTCCTTCGCTGCGCTCAGGATGACAGATGGTAGTTAGCTACCGCGACAGCTTTTCCAGCTCCTTTTTCTCGCGGACGCTGAGGCTTTCCATTCCTTTGCGGCTGATTTTGTCCAGCAGCGCGTCGAGGTCGGCTTCCTGCCGGCGCTTTTGGGCCTGGTAGCGGTCGTCCACGGTTTCGTAGGTGGGCGAGGCGAAAAAGCTGCCGCGCAGCAGGCCTTCGGGCTTTTTGATGAGCAGGTAGGCGAAGGCCACGGCCGGCACCAGAATGGCGGCAATGACGAGGTAGTTGGTTCTCAGCAGCTCCGGCCGCATGAGGATGACGGTGAGCAGGCCCACCAGCCCGCCGCCCAGGTGGGCATCGTGGCCGATGTTGTCGCGCCGCGTGGTGATGCCGTAGGCGCAGTACACCACGTAGAGCATCCCGTAGAGCCAGCCCGGCACGTACAGGCCCGGCCAGCCCACCTCTAGGCCGGGAAACAGCGCCAGCCCCGCAAACACCAGCCCGCTGATGGCCCCCGATGCGCCCACGGCCGTGTAGTCGTCTTCGTGCCAGTGCAGGGCCAGCGACACCAGGCTGCCGCCAATCAGGCTGGCCAGGTAAATGAGGAGGTAGCTGCGAAAGCCCACCATCATTTCCACGCCGCTGCTGAAGTAGTAGAACGTGAGAAAGTTGAGCAGCAGATGCACCCAGCCGGTGTGCAGCAGGCCCGACGTCAGCAGCCGGTAGTACTGGTGGCCGTAGCGGATGTCCCTGATGCGGAAAGCATATTGGTCGAAGTAGCTCGGGTTTTTGAATCCCTGGTAGGAAACCAGCAACGTAACTATCAGAATAACCAGGCCGATAATGCCGAATTCAGTCATGGGAGCGGGCGCGGGCGGAAAGGGTGCAGAAAAGGAGGCGGAAGCGGCTGGCTACGGGCGTAATTGCCCGCGTATTATTCAGCCGCGAAAGGTAAAACCGGTTCCGGCTTTTCCAAGGCGGGGCCGCCTGAACCTCAGCCCCCCTTTCGCGGTTAAACACCTTGGGAAGACAGTTTCCCGCCAACGTCCTGTATGAAGCACGAAACCATCCGCACCCTGGGCCAGCTTCGCGCCAGTGGTTATACTCCCCGCACCGTGAAAGCCGAGCTGCGGGACAACCTGATTCAGAAACTCAAAAACAAAGAAGACGTTTTCCCCGGCATCTTCGGCTACGACGAAACCGTGATTCCGGAGCTGCAGCGCGCCATCCTGGCCGGGCACCACATCAACCTGCTGGGCCTGCGCGGCCAGGCCAAAACCCGCATCGCGCGCCTGCTGGTGAGTTTGCTCGACGAGTACACGCCCGTGGTGGCCGGCTCCGAGCTGAACGACGACCCGCTGCAGCCGCTGTCGGTATTCGCCAAAAACCTCATTGAAGAAAAAGGCGACGACACGCCCGTGGCCTGGCTGCACCGCGACGAGCGCTACACCGAGAAGCTGGCCACGCCCGACGTATCGGTGGCCGACCTCATCGGCGACGCCGACCCCATCAAAGCCGCCACCCTGAAGCTGCCGTATTCCGACGAGCGGGTGATTCACTTCGGCCTGATTCCGCGGGCGCACCGGGGCATTTTCGTAATTAATGAATTGCCCGATTTGCAGGCCCGCATCCAGGTGTCGCTGTTCAACATTCTGCAGGAGGGCGACATTCAGATTCGCGGTTTCAAGGTGCGGCTGCCGCTCGATATCCAGTTCGTGTTCACGGCCAACCCGGAGGACTACACCAACCGGGGCAGCATTGTGACGCCGCTCAAGGACCGGATTGACGCGCAGATTATCACCCACTACCCGAAGTCGATTGAAATCGGCAAGCGCATCACCAAGCAGGAAGCCCGCATCAAAGACGAGCAGCGCGGCATGGTGACCAGCAACGAAATCATCCACGACCTGGTGGAGCAGGTGGCCGTGGAGGCGCGCGGCTCCGAGTTCGTGGATGCCAAGTCGGGCGTGTCGGCCCGCCTCACCATCTCGGCCTACGAGCAGGTGATTGCCGGAGCCGAGCGCCGGGCGCTGGTAAACGGCGAAAGCAACACCTACGTGCGCCTGGGCGACTTCATCTCGGCCGTGCCCGCCGTGACGGGCAAGGTAGAGCTGGTGTACGAGGGCGAGCAGGAGGGGGCCGGCATCGTGGCCGAGAAGCTGATGGGCAAAGCCATCCGCACGCTGTTCCTGAACTATTTCCCTGACCCCGACAAGTCGAAGAAGCTCAAAAACCGCCCCTCGCCCTACAAAACCGTGCAGGAGTGGTTCGGCAACGGCCACACCCTGGACCTGCTGCACGACGCCGACACGGCCGCCTACCGCAAGGCCCTGGACGAAGTCCCCGGCCTGCGCGACATCGTGAACGAGCTGCACCCCAACGAAACGCCCGAGCACACCTACTTCCTGATGGAATTCCTGCTCCACGGCCTGGCCGAGCACAGCCTGATTTCGCGCAACCGCCTCACGGCCGGCGCGCAGTTCAAGGATTTGCTCTCCTCGATGTTCACCATGCCCAGCTTCGGCGAGGATGACGACGACGACGAGGACGAAGACGAGAAGCCCCGCCGCCGCCGCTAGCCCTCCGTAGCGCGGACTTTTAGTCCGCGACTAAAACCTAAAAGCCCCGCGTGCCGCAAGGTGCGCGGGGCTTTTGCGTTTGGAGGCCAGGGCAGGAGGGGGTGTTTTCGGTACAACTCCTATATATTGCTTCAAACTTGCCCCGCCCATGCGCCTCTGTTTACTCCTTAGCTGCCTGGCCCTCGCGCTCGGTTCGCCCGCCCAAACCCTGAAGCCCGCCCCGGCCCCCGCCGGCAAAACCGTGGCCCAGACCCTGGCCCTGATGGGCATTGCCTCGAAATGCTACGCCGGCCTGAAAGCCGCCCGGCTCGATTCCCTGCTCAACGGCTCGCCCAAACAGCAGTACACCGTATTCGTGCCCACCAACGAGGCCTTTGCCCACCTCGAAGAGCGGGGCCTCGGCTTTGCCAGCAGCAGTGGCCAGGGCCTCGACCAGCACCAGCAGGAGCTGCTGCTGCGCTTCCACGTGGTGCCCGGCCGCTACCCCACCGAGGCCCTCAAAGCCGGCCAGAGCCTGCGCACGCTCAATGCCGCGTTTGCGATGAAGGTGAGCGGGCAGGCCCCGCACGTCTTCGTGAGCGGCACCAACACCGCCCCGGTCGAGCTGGTGAATGCCTACATCGTGTGCAGCAACGGCATCATTCACCTCATCGATGACGTGCTGGTGCCGTTTGCGCGGAAGTAGTGCGGGCGTTCCAGCCCACTCGGTTGCGGTTGTGGCCGTTGTAGCAGCGGAAGCTGTTTAGGAAGTCAAAACCCGTCTGTCATCCTGAGCGCAGCGAAGGACCTTCTCACGGCAGCACAACGCCTATGCTGACGTGAGAAGGTCCTTCGCTGCGCTCAGGATGACAGAGGCGTAGGCAAATCAGCCTTTCCAAACAGCTTCGCCGTATGGCAAGCGCATCAGCATGACGTGCCACTCACTGCTGGGAACCTGCCACACCGCTTTGTAGGGAAAACGCGGCGTCGGCGAAAATACCCTACACACCTGTAGGGTATTTTTGTGAGCGACGCATTTTCCCTACACGGAGCCGCCGGCGGGCCGGAAGTGGGGGAGTTGCGCGGCGCCGCCTATCTTCCGGCCCCATTGCTGCCCCTTTCCCATGCCCCTTTCCCTTTCCGAGCTAAAAGACCGCGCCATTCGCTTCGCCCAGGAGTGGCAGACCGCCGCCGACGAGCGCGCCGACGCCCAGGCGTTCTGGATTGATTTCTTCCACGTTTTCGACGTGAAGCGCCGCCGGGTGGCCTCCTTCGAGGTGCCCATCAAGAAGGCCGACGGGCGGCAGGGCTTCATCGACCTGCTCTGGAAGGGCACCCTGCTGGTGGAGCACAAAAGCCGGGGCCGCGACCTGGACCGCGCCGGCCAGCAGGCCCGCGACTACTTCCCCGGCCTCAAAGACCACGAGCTGCCCAAGTACATTCTGGTGTCGGACTTCGCCCGCTTCCGCCTCTACGACCTCGACGAGGGCACGGAGCACGAGTTCGGGCTGGCCGAGCTGCACCAGCACCTGCACCTGTTTGCCTTCCTCACGGGCTACCAGAAGCGCGAGTACCGCCCCGAGGACCCCGCCAACATAAGGGCGGCCGAGCTGATGGGCGAGCTGCACGACGCCCTGCTGGCCGGCGGCTACCACGGCCACAAGCTGGAGGTGCTGCTGGTCCGCATCCTGTTCTGCCTGTTTGCCGAGGACACGGCCATTTTCGAGAAAAATGCCTTTCAGGAGTTTCTGGAGGCCCAGACCCGGCCCGACGGCGCCGACGTGGGCACCCGCCTGGCCGAGTGGTTTTCGATACTCGACCAGCCGCCCGCCGAGCGCCAGCGCCACCTGCCCGACTACCTGGCCCAGCTGCCCTACGTGAACGGGGCCTTGTTCACGGAATACTTCCCCTTCCCGAGCTTCGACGCGGCCCTGCGCGAGCGGCTCATTCGGTGCACGTACTTCGACTGGTCGCGGATTTCGCCGGCCATCTTCGGCTCGCTGTTTCAGTCCGTGACCGACCCCGTGAAGCGCCGCAACCTGGGGGCGCACTACACCTCGGAGGCCAACATTCTGAAAGTGATTCAGGGGCTGTTTCTCGACGAGCTGCGCCAGGAGCTGGCCGCCGCCGGCCAGAGCCGCCCCCGGCTCGACGCCCTGCACCGGCGGCTCGAACAGCTGCGGTTTCTGGACCCGAGCTGCGGCTGCGGCAACTTCCTGGTGGTGACCTACCGCGAGCTGCGCCTGCTGGAGCAGGAAATCCTCGAACGCCTCTTTGTGAGCCAGCGCGCCACCGGCCAAACCGTGGACCTGGCCCTGTATGCCCGCGTGCAGGTGGACCAGGCCTACGGCATCGAGGTGGAGGAATTCCCGGCCCGCATTGCCGAAGTGGCCATGTGGCTCATGGACCACCAGCTCAACCTGCGCCTCTCCGAAGCCTTCGGCAACCTCTACCTGCGCCTGCCCCTCACCCGCACCGCCACAATCGTGCACGGCAACGCCCTCACCACCGACTGGGAAGCCGTGTGCCCCAAAGAGAAGCTGAGCTACATTCTGGGCAATCCGCCGTTCATTGGCTCGAAGCTGATGAGCGAGCAGCAGCGCCGCGAGCTGCTGGCCGTGGCCGGCCCGGCGCAAGGGGCCGGCGTGCTCGACTACGTGGCCGCCTGGTACCTCAAAGCCGCCCAATACGTGCAAGGGACTGCCGTGCGCGTGGCCCTCGTCAGCACCAACAGCATCACGCAGGGCGAGCAGGTGAGCATTTTGTGGGGCGAGATGCTGAACCGCTACCACATCCACATTCAGTTCGCGCACCGCACCTTTAAGTGGAGTAATGAGGCGCGCGGCAATGCCAACGTATTCTGCGTGATTGTGGGTTTTGGGCTGGAAGCCACGCCCACGCGGCGGCTATTCGACTACGCCACGCCCAAGAGCGAGGCCCACGAGCTGAAGGTGAAAAATATCAACCCGTATTTGGTTGATGCGGAAAATGTAGTTGTAGCAAAGCGCACAAAGCCATTGAGCAATGTGCCCAATATGTTGTTTGGGAACATGCCTAATGATGGGGGATTCCTCATTCTCTCAGATGAGGAAAGGGCCGCGTTACTCGCAACAGAGCCTAACGCGGCACCTTTTATTCGTCCCTTCTTTGGCTCAGAAGAGTTTATTAATAACCGGTCTCGCTGGTGCCTATGGTTGAAAGATGTAGCTCCTTCAGAGTTGCAAAAGATGCCGCAGGTGCGGGAGAGGGTGGCAAACGTCAAGCGAGTTCGAGAAGCCAGCACGCGAGACGCTACCCGTCGTTTAGCGCAATTCCCTCAGCTATTCGGAGAAATTCGTCAGCCGGAGACAAATTATCTGGTGATGCCGCTAGTGAGTTCAGAAAACCGGCGTTTTGTACCTATCGGCTTTGCTGAACCTACTGCTATTGCATCAAATCTGGTAAGCGTAGTGCCCAACGCAACGCCTTATCTATTCGGCGTGCTGACTTCGCAAATGCACATGGCATGGATGCGGGCAGTGTGCGGACGCTTGAAAAGTGACTTTCGTTATTCAAGCCAACTCGTCTACAACAATTTCCCCTTCCCGCCCGCGCCCAGCCCGAAGCAGGTAGCCGCCGTGGAAGCCGCCGCCGCGCAGGTGCTGGCGGCCCGGGCCGAGTTCCCCACCGAGAGCCTGGCCACCCTCTACGACCCTCTCACCATGCCCCCGGCCCTGGTGCGCGCCCACGCCACCCTCGACAAAGCCGTGGATGCCTGCTACCGCCCGGCCGCCTTCCCCACCGAGCTCAGCCGGCTGGAGTTTTTGTTTCAGCAGTACCGCCAGCTGCAAGCTCCGCTGCTGCCGCCCGCCGCTCCCACCACCCGGCGCAAGGCGCGGTAGCCCCGCCGCCGCAAGCAGTGGCCGCCCCAGCATGTAGGGAATTATTTTATTCGTGAGAAATACCCTACATCTTTGTAGGGTATTTCTTTTGGCAGGCATTTTTCCCTACAGTCTTTTCGCATGGGCCGACGCGCTACTCCTTCCTCCAGCCTGCTGGCGCAGGTGCGGGCTTACTACGGCCTGCGTCAGCACGAGCTGGCCCTGCTGCTGGGCGTGGCCGAGTCGCAGGTGGGCCACCTCGAAACCGGCCGCCGCGCCCTCAGCCTGGCCGTGCTCGACCGGCTGGCCCCCTTCACCCAGCAGATGGCGGAGGAAGCCGAGCCGCTGCCCGCCGCCCCGCCGCCCGGCCCCCTGGAGGCCGGCCCCCTCGAAGCCCGCCGCGCCGCCCGCCTGCACGAAGCCGCC
>NZ_BAAGWC010000042.1:0-27217 GCF_054780555.1 Hymenobacter daeguensis | reverse complement strand
CGCCGGCCGCCGGCCCGGCGCGGCGCTGGCGCATGGCCCGGCGCGGGCAGCTGGCGGCCCTGCTGCTGGTGCTGCTGGGCATCGGGAGCGGCACGTACTTCTTCCGCAAACCGGCCGCTGCGCTGGCCTACCAGTTGTGCCGGACGCGGGCCGGCGAGCAGCAAACGGTATGGCTGCCCGATGGCTCGCGCGTGACGCTGGCCCCGCTGAGCCGGCTGCGCTTCCCCGCCACATTCGGCCCGGCCAGCCGCGAAGTGTACCTGGAAGGCGAGGCGTTTTTCGAAGTCAGCAAGAACCCGCACCGGCCGTTTCGGGTGCACAGCGGCAGCTGGGTGACGCAGGTGCTGGGCACCAAGTTCAACGTCAGCGCCGTGCGCGGGGCCAGCCAGACGGCCGTTTCGCTTGTGGAGGGCAAGGTGCAGGTGTTTGACAAGCAGGAGCATTACCTCCTGGCGCCGGGGCAGCAGCTGCTGGCCGACCAGGCCACGGGCCGCATCTACCGGCAGGCGTTCAACAAGGCGAAGGTCACGGCCTGGCGCCGCAACAAGCTGGTGTTTCAGAACGAGAAGCTGGGCGACGTGGCCGGCCAGATTGAGCGGCTCTATGGCGTGAAGCTGGTGTTTGCCGACGCGGCCACGGCCGAGGTGCGCCTCTGGGCCACCTTCGAAAACGAGCCCCTGCCGGCCGTGCTGGCGGCGCTGAAGCTGGCCGGCTCGCTGGAATACCGACAAGAAGGCCAGGTGATTTACCTGCGGCAACCAACTGACAATGAGAAACCAAATTAGCCGTCATGCTGAGCGCAGTCGAAGCATCTCTACCGCTCAACTCATCCAATCGACAGAATTACTACTGCAGTAGAGATGCTTCGACTGCGCTCAGCATGACGACTTAAATAGTCTAAAAAGAGGAAGACAGCGGGTTGGCGCCCGCTGCCTTCCGGTAAAAAAGCCGGCAGTTCGTACCTGCCGGCGAGTTGGAGAGTCCATTAACCCCGAAAAAAGGTAACAACGCTCACGCACAAATCTATGAAAAAAACGAGGTACCCCGAAACGGGCCGGCGCTGGCGGCGGGCGCTGGTCGGCCTGAGCCTGACGACCCTGAGTCCGGTTGCGCTGCCGGCCGTGGCCGCCGGCGTGGCGCTGGTGCAAGGCCCCACTGCCACGCCCTGCGCCATCACGGCGCGGCAGCAGCCGCTGGCGGAGGTGCTGGCCAGCATCGAGCAGCAGACCGGCTACCGGTTTCTGTACGCGGACCAGGCCAACGTGTTGAGCCGAAAAATCAGCGTGGAAGCCCCGCACAGCACCCTGAATGAGGTGTTGCAGCTGATTTCGGCCCAGGCCAACGTGCAGTTCACGGTGCAGAGCAAGCGCATTCTGATGAAGAGCGGCAGCGCGGCGGCGGCCGACCCCAAGCCCGTGAAGGGCCGCGTGGTGGACGCCAAAGGCGAAGGCATGCCCGGCGTTTCGGTCCGCATAAAAGACACGACCACCGGCACCACCACCGACCCCAACGGCACGTTCGAGCTCAGGGCGCAGCCCGGCAACGTGCTGATTTTCTCTTTCATCGGCTTCGAGGGGCAGGAGTTGACCGTGGGCGAAAAGAGCACCTACGACGTGACCCTGCGCGAAGACGTGACCAGCCTCGACGAGGTGGTAGTGACGGCGCTCGGCATTAAGCGGGAGGAAAAAGCGCTGGGCTACTCCGTGACGCAGGTGACGAACGAGCAGCTCACCGAAGCCAAATCGAACAACTGGACCGACGCGCTGTCGGGCAAGGTGGCGGGCCTGAACCTGGTGCGCTCGGGCGGCGGGCCGGCGGGCTCGAACAAGATTGTGCTGCGCGGCGAAAGCTCGCTGGCCGGCGACAACGACGCCCTGATTGTGGTGGACGGCGTGGTGCTGGGCGGCAGCAATCGCAACACCGGCAACGGCAGCACGGCCTACCTGCAAACCGAGTCGCCGGTCGATTTCGGCACCAGCCTCAACGACATCAACCCCGAGGACATTGAGTCGGTGACGGTGCTGAAGGGGCCGGGCGCGACGGCGCTCTACGGCGCGCGCGGCGGCAATGGTGCGGTGATTATCACCACAAAATCGGGGCGGGCGCGGAAGAAAGGTATTGGCGTGACCTTCAACTCGAACGCGGCGCTGGACCAGATTTCGCGCTGGCCCGATTTCCAGTACGAGTACGGCCAGGGTTCGGCCGGCGAGAATTATTACTCCTACAACGCCACCGCCGACGGGCCCAGCACCCGCAGCACCAGCTCGGCCTGGGGCCCGAAGTTCGACGGGCAGTCCTTCTACCAATACGACCCCGCCACCAACACCACCGGCACCGAGCGCACGCCCTGGGTGCCCTACAAAAACAACCGCAAGGACTTCTTCCAGACCGGCAAAACCTTCACCAACACCATTGCCCTGGACGGCGGCACCGACCGCACGGCCGTGCGCCTGTCGCTGACCAACCTCAAAAACACCTGGATTATCCCGAACACCGGCTACGACCGCAACACCGTGGCGCTGTCGGCCAGCCAGAAGATTACCGACCGGCTCACGGTGTCAACCAAGGTCAACTACACCAACCGCAGCAGCGACAACCTGCCCAGCACCGGCTACAACAACCAGACCATCATGTACTGGACCATGTTTCAGCTGCCGAACGCGGATTTGAACTGGATAAAGGACTACTGGGTGCCGGGCGCGGAGGGCATCACGCAGCGCTACCCGTTTAGCAGCCTGGTCGATAATCCGTACCTGATAACCCAGCAAATGCTGAACAAGAGCAACCGCAACTCGCTCACGGGCAACGTGCAAGTGAACTACAAGTTCGGCAAAGACTGGAACCTGATGCTGCGCTCGGCACTCGATTATTCTTATGAAGCCCGCTCGCAGCAGCGCCCGAAGGATACCGAGAAGTATAAGGAGGGCATGTACCGCACGCAGAACATCTTCTCGCAGGAGATGAACCACGATTTCCTGCTGCAGTACGCCCACAAGTTTGGCAAGTTTGAAACGAGCCTGTCGGGCGGTGGCAGCAGCCTGCGCAACCGCTACAATAAGGACGAGCTGCGGGCCGAGCGCCTGCTCTATCCGGGCGTGTTCACGTTTGCCAACAGCCGCGATTTGCCGCTGGCGCTGCCCTATAAGGCCGAATTCGCGGTGAACAGCTTCTACGGGCTGGCCTCCATCGGCTACAATAATTTTCTCTACCTCGACCTCACGGCCCGCCAGGACTGGACCAGCACGCTGGCCACCGCCAATTCGACGGCCAATACCGGCTTCTTTTACCCCTCGGCCAGCTTGAGCACGGTGCTGTCGCAGGTGCTGCCGCTGCCGGAATTTGTGTCGTTTGCCAAGCTGCGCGGCTCGTGGTCGCAGGTGGGCAGCGGCACCACCACGCCCTACCTCACGTCCTACACCTACGCCGTGGCTTCGGGCTTTGCCTCGGGCCTGAGCAACCCCGACGCCATCGCCAACGCCGGCCTCAAGCCGCGCCGCACCGAAAGCGTAGAGCTGGGCGCCGACCTGCGCTTTCTGAAAAACCGCATCGGCATCGACGTGGCGGTGTACCGCAACAACACCTTCGACCAGATTTTGCAGGTGCCCATCGACCGCTCGGCGGGCTATAACTACGCCGTGCTGAACGCCGGCCTGGTGCGCAACCAGGGCCTCGAAATTCAGGCCAACGCCACGCTCATCACCAGCCCGAAAGGCTTCAACTGGAAAGCCTACGGCACCTTCACGGCCAACCGCAACATGGTGGTGCGCCTGGCCGACAGCGTGTTGACCTACCAATTGCAGCGCGGCCCCGGCGGCCGGGGCTCGGTGGAGGCGCGGCCCGGTGGCAGCATGGGCGCCATCTACGGGCGCGGCTACGAGCGGGCTCCCGACGGCCAGATTATCTACAGCAACGGCTACCCGGTGCTGGGCGACGAAATCAAGTACCTCGGCAACGCGCTGCCGCAGTGGAAAGCCAGCGCCGGCACCGAATTCAGCTACAAGCAGCTGCGCCTGAATATTCTGTTCGACGGGCAGTTCGGGGCCAAAGCCTACTCGATGACCAACGCCGTGCTGGCCGAGCAGGGCAAAAGCACGCTCACGCTGCCGGGCCGCTACAACGGCATCATCGGCAACGGTGTGATTGCCAACGGCGACGGCACCTTCCGCCCCAACGACGTGGTGGCCGAGAACATCCCGGCCTACTACACCGCCCACTACGGCCGCGACAACGTGGAAGCCAACCTCTTCCGCACCGATTTTATCAAGCTGCGCGAAATGCGCCTCGACTACGCCCTGCCCGCCACGCTGCTCAGCAAGCTGAAGCTGACGCAAGCGTCCATCGGCGTGTACGGCCGCGACCTGTTCATTTTCACCAAATGGCCCGCTTTCGACCCCGAATTCGGGACGCTGAACGACGGGACTATTGACCTGGGCTTCGAGCTGGGGCAGTTCCCCAGCACCCGCACGATGGGCATCAACCTAACGGTGGGGATTTAAAAATTAAGAACGGTGTAGAGACGCGACACTTCGCGTCTCGTCGTGGGCTGTCACTTTGACTAACCAGGACCACGCCGGCTAAACAACATCCGCAACGACGAGACGCGAAGTGTCGCGTCTCTACATTCCCCTGCCATCGTCGTGAAAACCCTGAAACGCCTGCTTATTCTCTCCCTCACCGCCGCCGGCCTGGCCAGCGCGCCCGCCTGCACCAAGGGCTTCGAGGAGATGAACATCAACCCCAACCAAAACCCCAACGTCATTCCCGAAACGCTGCTGGCGCCGGCCCTCACCGATTTGGTGAAGCGCAACATGGACCGCGCCTTCCGCATCACCAACGAGCTGATGCAGGACCACGTGTCGCGGGTCGATAACGACGAGTTTCACCGCTACGTCATCCGGCCCTCGGAGGCTGATTTTATGTGGAACGGCTGGTACACCCAGCTCACCGATTTCCGCGATATGTACGCCAGCGCGGCGGCGGTGAAGAGCAACACCTTCATGGCCATTGCGCGGATTTGCGAAGTCTGGACGTTTTCACTGCTGACGGATACGTTTGGCGACGTGCCGTATTCGGAGGCCATTCAGGGCCGCATCGGGCAGCTTCAGCCGAAGTTCGACCGGCAGGAAGACATTTACCGCGACCTGTTTGCGAAGCTGGAAGAAGCCAACGAGCTGCTGAAAACCAACGTCAACCTCACGGCCGACCAGTCCATGCTCGACCCGCTGTTTCAGGGCAACGCCCTGAAATGGCGCAAGTTCGGCAACTCGCTCTACCTGCGCCTGCTGCTGCGCGTGTCAAACCGCACCGACGCCATTGCCAACGGGCTGAGCCCGCAGGCCAAGCTGCGCGATATGGTGAACACCAACGCCGCCAACTACCCGCTCATCGCCAGCAATGCCGAGTCGGCCATCCTGCGCTGGACCGGCACGGCCCCATACCAGTCGCCGTTTCAAACCTGGCGCACGGCGGATTTCAGCTCGTTCAGCTCGATGAGCGAGTTTTTTATCAACAACCTGGTGGAATGGAACGACCCGCGTCTGGCCAAATGGGCCACCATTTCCAACGGCACCTACGAAGGCATCCAGAGCGGCTACCTGCCCACCCAGATTCCGGTGGCAAAATCGACTTATCCGGCCGCGCTCATGACTGAGCCGCTGCTCGGCAACATCCTGAATTACCCCGAAGTGCAGCTTAATCTGGCCGAAGCCGCCCTGCGCGGCTGGATTTCGGGCGATGCCAAAACCTACTACGAAACCGGCACCACCAACGCCATCACGCTCTGGGGCCTGACGGTGCCCACCGGCTACCTCACCGGCGGCGACGTGAAATGGGAGCCCACCAGCAGCGTCGATACCCGCCTCGACCAGATTCACCTCCAGAAATACTACGCGCTGTTTTTCACCGATTTCCAGCAGTGGTTTGAGTACCGCCGCAGCGGCCACCCGGTGCTGCCCCTCGGCCCCGGCCTGAAGAATAACCGCCAGATGCCCGCCCGCGTCAACTACCCGCTCTACGTGCAGAGCCTCAACCAGGTGAATTACCAGGCCGCCGTGGCCGACCAGGGGCCGGATGACATCAACACGAAGGTGTGGTGGCAATTATAGCTGAACCGGAAAAATAAAGAACGTCATGCTGAGCGCAGTCGAAGCATCTCTACCGCTCAACTAATCAATGCTGTTGCAACGGAGCGGTAGAGATGCTTCGGCTGCGCTCAGCATGACGACCAAACGGCCTAATTCCCCAAAGAATAGAACCCCAATGAAAACTAAGCTTCTAACCACCTTCCTCACGCTGCTCACTGCCCTGGCCTGCACCAGCTGCCTGGAAGAAAACCCCGACTACGCGGCCGGCCAGCCCAGCCCGAACGTCTCGCTCGAAGACCTGCGCCGGCTCTACAACGGCTCGAACGTGGTGCTGGAATCGGCCCAGCTATCCGGCGCGCACCAGGTGGTGGGCATCGTGATTTCGGATGCCGGCGGCGCGAACGTGCCCGGCGGCCCCACCACGCTGGTGGTGCAGAACAAGCGGCGCGGCGTGGTGCGCGGCATCATCATCCCGCTGAGCGGCAGCGCCAACGCCGCCGTGGGCGACTCGGTGGTGGTGGACATTGCCGGGGCCACGCTGGCCAAAACGGCCGGCGCCCTGCGCATCGAAGGCGTGACGGCCGACCGTGTGCGCAAGGTGAGCAGCGGGAATACGGTGACGGCCCGCGACATCAACATCGACGCGCTGCTCACCAATTTCGACCAATACGAGGGCACGCTGGTACGCATCAGCGGCGGCAGCATCACGCCACTGCCCATCTCGGGCGATATCTACGCCGGCAACAAAACCCTGGCCGACGGCGCGGGCAAAAGCATTGTGCTGCACACCGAAACCAGTGCCAGCTTTGCCGCCCGGCGCATTCCGGCTAGCGCCACGTTCGTGGGCATTCCGGTGGGTGGCCTCGACGCCAGCCAGGCCCCGGCCCCGCAGCTCTGGCTGCGCACCGCCGCCGATGCCGTGGACCCCAGCGGCCCCATTTACCGCAACTTTCCCGAGAGCTTCGAGCTGGTGCCGGCCGCCACCAAGGGCAGCTACGACATGAACACCGCCGCCGTGCCCGACAATACCGTCACCTTCGGCACCGGTCCGTGGAAGCTGTACCAGGCCATCCTCGGCAACACCTCGGGGCGCGACCGGTACACCGGCACCCAGGGCATCCGGATGCAGCAGAACCTGGCCGTGCCGGCCGTGGTCGAAATGAAGTTCGACCTGCCCAACGGAGCTACCAAAGTCACGCTCATCTACGGGGCCTACTACACCGACGCGGCCAGCTCCTGGAAGCTGGAATACTCGCAGGACCAGGGCCGCACCTGGACGCAAACCGGTGCCACCGTCACCGATGCCGGCAACTGGCAGCACGCCATCACTTTCCTGATGAATATCAGCGGCCCGGTGCGCTTCCGCATCAATAAGCTGGGCCTGGGCGTGAGCGCGCCGCCCGCCATTTTGAACGGCCGCCTGGGGCTGGATGATATTGCCATTTACGAAAACTAATTGGCCGATGTAGGGTGCGGGGCTTGTCCCCGCCCGCCAGTCGCGCCACTCCAACAATTCTGTTCAACGACGGGCGGGGGCAAGCCCCGCACCCTACTTCAAATGTTCCGCAGACAATTCCTCCAAAACCTTGGCCTCGTCGGTGCCGGCCTCAGCCTGCCTTTCGCCCCGGCCGCCCTCGCTGCTGAAGAAACCCAGGCCGCGCCCAAAAGCCAGAAAATCAGCCTCGCGCTGCTCACCATCCGGGGCAAGGTGCACCAGGGTGGCACCGGCATTGCCGGCGTGGCCGTGACCGACGGCACCAACATTGTGCTGACCGACAAAGCCGGCAAATACACGCTGGAAAGCAACGCCACGGCCGAATTCGTGTACGTCAGCATCCCGCGCGGCTACGCGTTTCCGCACGAGAAAGGCGTGGCGCGGTTCTTCCAGCCCATCAGGCCGGGCGCGGATAAAATGACGGCCGACTTCGCCCTGCAAAAGCTGGCCGGCGACGACACCAAACACACCTTCGTGGTGTGGGCCGACCCGCAGATGATTAACAAAAAGGACTGCCGCGAGCTGCTCACCAGCTCCGCGCCCGACCTCAAAAAGCTGGCCGCGCAGTACGACGCCAATACGTTTGCCATCGGCTGCGGCGATTTGGTGTGGGACAAGCACGAGTTGTTCGAAGACTACAAAAAAGCCGTCGAAATCACCGGGATTCCCTTCTTTCAGGTTATCGGCAACCACGACATGGACCTCACGGCCCGCGCCGACGAAGGCTCGGCTCAAACGTTCAAAAGCCTGTTCGGGCCTACGTATTATTCCTTCAATCGGGGCGAAATTCACTACGTGGTGCTCGACGACGTTTTCTTCATCGGCCCGCCCAAGAAGTACATCGGCTACCTGACGGAGAAGCAATTGCAGTGGCTGGAGCAGGATTTGAACCACGTGAAGCCGGGCACGACGGTGGTGGTGGCCCTGCACATTCCGGTGGACAGCGGCGACCAGCGGCGCAACAAGCTCAAGGACGAGTCGCTGGGCGGGGTGGTGTCGAACCGGGCCGAGCTGTACCGCCTGCTGAAGCCCTACACGGCGCACATCATGTCGGGCCACACGCACATCTGCGAGAAGGTGTTCAACGAAAACACCACCGAGCACATCCACGGCGCGGTGTGCGGCGCCTGGTGGACCGGCCCCATCTGCACCGACGGCGCGCCCAGCGGCTACGGCGTGTACGAAGTGAGCGGCGGCGACATCAAGTGGTACTACAAATCGGTGGGCCACCCGCGCGAGCACCAGCTGCGCTCTTACCCCAAAGGCGCAGCGGCCGGCCGGCCCGATGAAATCGTGGCCAACGTCTGGAACTGGGACCCGCAGTGGAAGGTGACCTGGTTCGAAAACGGCGTGCGGCAGGGCGAAATGCAGCAGCAGGTCGGCCTCGACCCGCTGGCCGTGCAGCTGCAAGCCGGCGACCAGCTGCCCGCCAAGCACAAGTGGGTGGAGCCCACCCTGACCGACCACCTGTTTTTCGCCCGGCCGTCGGCCGGTGCGAAGGAAATCCGCATCGAAGCCACCGACCGGTTCGGAACGGTGTACAGCGACACCCTTGCCGTCTGATGGCCGCACGTGCTTCAGCTTGTGCGGCGCTCAGCGGGCACAAGCTGAAGCATGTGCTACAAGCTCTTTAGCTATGAAAAAACACGTGCTCCTCGCGCTCCTCAGCTTCGCTCAAGCCGCCCTGGCCCAGCCGCGCCCGCTCGATATTCAGGGCCACCGGGGCTGCCGGGGGCTGATGCCGGAAAACACCATTCCGGCCATGCGCCGGGCCCTCGACCTGGGCGTGACCACGCTGGAAATGGACATTGCCATCAGCCAGGACCAGCAGGTGCTGCTCTCGCACGACCCGTTTATGAACGCCGGTTTCGTGTACCGGCCCGACGGCCAGCCCATCGCCAAAAGCGAGGAAAAAAGCCTGCGCCTCTACAGCCTGCCCTACGCCGAAATCCGGCGCTACGACGTAGGCAGCCACGGCAACCCGAAGTTTCCGAAGCAGCAGAAGCAGCTGACCTACAAGCCGCTGCTGGCCGAAGTCATCGACTCGGCCGAAGCGTATGCCCGGCGTAGAAAGCGCCCCGCGCCGTTCTACAACATCGAAACGAAAACCACGCCCGGGGGCGACGGCACCAACCATCCCGCGCCGGAGGAATTTGTGCGCCTGCTGCTGGCCGTGGTGAATAAAAAGGGCATCCAAAGCCACGTCATCATCCAGTCGTTCGACCCGCGCACGCTGGAAATCGTGCACCGCACCCAGCCCGCGCTGCGCACGGCTCTGCTGGTGGAAAACGCGGATGGCCTCGATAAAAACCTGGCGCGGCTGAGCTTTGCGCCCAGCATCTACAGCCCGGCCTACCAGCTGGTGACGGCCGAGCTGGTACGCGCCTGCCACCAGCGCAACGTGCTGGTGATTCCGTGGACGGTGAACACCACGGCGGCGGCCGAGCAGCTGATAGAACAACAGGTTGATGGACTGATTTCGGATTACCCCGACCTGATGCTGACCACGGCCAGCACGGCCCCAAGGCGGTAGCGCAGTTCCGTAAATTTCTGTCCGGGAGCTTATTCCACGCGCTTTACCTGGATGCCATTCAGCACCGTCTCGCCAGCCGTGGCTTTGAAATCAAGCACGATGCCTTGCCCGCGCCGCACGTTTACGGGGAGCTTGTAGCTGATGGCTTGCAGCGGGGGCAGGTCGTTTTCGGGGCCGACGTCGGTTAGCGCCGGCAGGCCGTTCAGCCATACGTCGAAGCGGCGGGGCGCTTTCGCCGGGGCGGCCGAAGCCGCATCGGGCCTGGCCAGGTTGTAGGCCAGCTGCTCGGCGGCGGGCACGGCTTCGAGCTCGGCAAAATGCAGGGTGACTTCGTACTGGCCGGCCGGCACGTCGTCGAGGCGGAACTGGCGGAGGCCCACGCGCTGGGTTTCGTAGATGGCATCGTATTCGGTGCCGAGGATGTTGCGGTCGGAGCCGTAGGGCAGGCGGCCGGTGCCGGGCAGCGCGAAGGGCTTGCCGCCCACGTAGCCCCAGCCGCCGGGCGCGTAGGCCTGCTCGGGCAGCCACACCTGGTGCAGCCGGGCATCGGTGAAAAAGCGCTGGTCGCCCAGGCTCACGTTGAGCTCGGTGAAGGGCAGGGCTTCCGAAGCCAGGGTGGGAGGCAGCAGCAGGAATTCAACCTCAGCGTGGTCGGGTGGGGCCGTGCCGGCGCGGGCAGTGAGCTGATTCCGGCCATCAGCGAAAGGCACCCTGAACCGAACGATGCCAAAATCGGCCGGGTGCGTGCCCAGCGAGCGGCCGTTGAGCAGCAGCTCGGCGGCGGGCTGGTTGGTGTAGATTTCAACCGGCTGGGCACAGTGCAGCGAATCGGGGCCGGCGGCGCGGCCGCTGCGCAAGGTCCAGGCGCGGGAGCCGATGCGGACGTAGGGCGTGGGCAGCAGATGGGCCTGGTAAAACAGGTAGGCATCCTTGGGCTGGCGGTCGGCGGTGAGCAGGCTTTTGTTGTTGATGTGCGGCACGGCTTCCTGCCGGCTCTCGGAGTTGAATTCGGCCAGGTTCCAGACCGTTGCGCCGGCCACGAAGGGCCGGTCCAGAATGGCTTTCAGGTAGAACTGGTGGTAGCGGTTGGCATATTCGGTGGTCTTATCGAAGCGCAGCGGCTCGAAGGAGTGCAGCCGGGCATCGGCATCGGCCCCGAATTCGGTCACCAGCAGCGGCTTATCGGGCAGCTCGCGGCGGTGGCGGTCCAGAAAATCGGGAAAGCCCTGAAAAGCGCCCGAGTACCAGCCGGCGTAGAGGTTCCAGCCCACCAGCATGGGAATTTGCAGCAGGCCGGCCTGCTGGTACAGCTCAAACGCGCCGTGGTTCACCAGCATGGTGTAGCGGGCAGGGTCTTCGCGGCGGGTGAGGGCATCCAGCTCCGTGGCCAGCGCGGCCACGCGGGCCAGGTAGGCCTGGCCGGCCGCATTGTCTTTGCTGAAGCCGGCGGGCAGGCGCAGCAGCACCTCGTTCATGTAGGCCCAGATGATGACGCTGGGGTGGTTGTAGCCCTGCCGAACCATCTCGGTTTGCATGGTGCGGCAGTTCGCGAAGAAGGCCGGCGAGTCGGTGATGGCATTCACGACGGGAATTTCCACCGAGGCCAGGATGCCCAGGCGGTCGCAGGCGGCCAGCACGGCGGGGTCCTGCGGGTAGTGCGACACGCGCAGGAAGTTGCCGCCCATCTGCTTCAGCAGCAGCAGGTCGCGCTCGGCCAGGGCATCGGGCAGGGCATTGCCGAGGCCGGGGAAATCCTGGTGGCGGTTGGTGCCGATGAGCTTGAGCGGCTGGCCGTTGAGGAAAAAGCCGGTGGCCGCGTCGAAGCGAAACCAGCGCAGGCCCAGCGGGCTGCTCACGGCATCGAGCGGCGCGGCATCGGCCGGCCCGGCCTCCCGCACCGTGGCCGTGACGTGGTAGAGGTACGGGTGCGCCGGCGACCACAAATGCGGCCGGCGCAGGGTGGGCAGCGACTGCCGGAATTCCCGCTTCTCGCCGGCCGCCAGCGCAAGGCTGCTGCGCTGCCGGGCCACCACGTGGCCGTCGCCGTCGCTCACTTCAGTCAGCACCGTGAGGCGGCGCCTGGTGGCCGACTCATTCACCAGCGTGCCCCGGGCCAGCACCTCGGCGGCCTCCGCCGATACGGCGGGCGTGCTCACAAACAAGCCGCTGGAGGCATAATTATCGAGGTCGAAGTGCACCGCGCTGGCCGCCACCAGGTACACGTCGCGGTAGAGGCCGCCGTAGAAGGTGAAGTCGGCCGAAAGCGGCGGCAGCGCCGGGTTGGGGCTGTTGTCCACTTTCACCACCACTTCGTTGGTGGCCGGCTTATCGAAGCGCAGCCACTGGCTGACAGCGAATTGAAAGGCCGTGTAGCCACCCGCGTGGCGGCCGGCCAGCTGGCCGTTCACATACACTTCGGCCTCCTGGCCCGCCCCCTCGAAGCGGAGATATACGCGGCGGTTTTGCCAGCTGGCGGGCACATGCAGCGCCTTGCGGTACCAGCCGATGCCCCGGTAGTAGCCGGGCTCGTCATCGGTCACGTCAAGCGCGTTCCAGGTGTGCGGAATGGAGATTTTTTCCCAGCCGGCAGCGGCGGCGGTGTGGGCGTAGTCGGTGCCATCGGCTTTGCGAAACTGCCAGTCGGAGTTGATGGCGATGACCGTGCGCTCCTGTGCGGTAGCGGGCAGGGCCAGGAGCAGCAGCACAAGCAGCCAGCCCCCCGAAAGAAGCCGGAAGGTGTGGCAAGGGGGCGGAAGTGGGCTTTCGATACCAATCATGGCCCGAAATAACTACCGCAAACCTTGTAGCGCCCGGCCCGCCGCCGCGGGCCGTGGCCGAAAGCAGGCATTTAATACCCCCAGCCCAGCCGGCGGTACACGAAGTGCAGCAGCCAGAGCGGCCCAATCAGCAGAAACTGCAGGTCTTTCAGGAAGCTGGGCTTCCTGCCTTCCACCTTGTGGCCCCAGAACTGGCCCACCCAGGCCAGCGCGAAGATGATGAGGCAGATGGCCCACAGCGGCAGCGCCGCCGCGCCCGCCACCACGCGCAGCGCGGCGGCCATGGCTGCCCACACCAGCACCATGCCCAGGGCCAGCCGCCCGCTCAGGCGCACGTAGTAGAGCAGGGCCAGGGCCATCACCAGCGTGCCCCAGTTCAGCCAGGGGCTGAGGGTGGCCACGGCGGCCGGCACCGGCAGGGCCCACAGCAGCCCGATGAGCGAGAACATAATCAGCGGCACGCACACCCAGTGCACCAGCTTGTTGGTGGGGTTTTGGTGGCTTTCGCCGTATTCGGAAAGGAGGGCGGTGAGGGAGGGCATGCGGGTGGGCGTTTTAGAAGCAGCAGCGTAGCGGCCAGTAAATTAGCATAAAAAAAGCCTTCCTGATTGGGAAGGCTTTTCAATTTCGGGCGCAAAAAAACTATACCTTCACTTTGAAGCGGCCGCGCAGGTAGGCCAGCGCGTGCTCGTGGGCTTTGGCGGCATCGTCCTTCTTGTACTTGGGGTTCGAAGGGTTGGCGAAGGCGTGGTCGGCGTCGTAGCTTTCCACGGTGAGGCTTTTGCCGGCCGCGGCCATGTCCTTCTTGAACTGAGCCACCACTTCGGGGTTAATCCACTTGTCCTGGCTGGCGAAGATGCCCAGCACGTCGGTGTTCAGGGTTTTGAGCTTGGCCACATCTTTTTCGGGCATGCCGTAATACATCACGCAGCCCACGGTTTGCTTGCCGCCGAGCAGGGCTTCCTGCAGGCTCCAGCCGCCGCCGAAGCACCAGCCGATGCTGGCAAACTGGGCCTTCGGGCCCGCGTACATCTGGGCGCCTTTGAGGATGGCCACGGCACGCTCGGTTTTCACCTCGCCCATGTACTTGCCGGCCTCGTCGGGCGTGGTGGCCACTTTGCCATCGTAGAGGTCCACGGCAATGACGTTGACGCCGGGCAATTCGCTCGCGAAGGTGGCGGCTTCCTTCTTGATGTAGTCGTTCAGGCCCCACCACTCGTGAATCACGAACAGGTACTTATTGCTGGGCTTGGCGCTCTTGATTTCGAAGCCGTGGCCGGTGGCACCGTCCGGGGTTTTGAACTCAATCATCTGGCCCGCGCCCGCGTAGCGGTAGGGCAGGGGCGCGTCGTGGCCGCCCGAAAAGTCTTTGTCGGTGGCCAGCATGGCGAAGGCCTCGGTGGCCGAAGCCGAGAGGTTGCCGGCCGGCCGGGCGCAGCAGCTGGCCATTTTCTGGGCCGATGCGGAGAAGGTCAGGCTCAACAGCGCCGCCCCAAGGGTAAGAAGGTTTTTCATGAAACAGTGAAAGAATAGAAATGAATGAGCAACCGCAACAGCTAACCTGGCAAAACTTCCCGCAATACGCTGCGAAGCTTCGGAAGTTCGCGCGCCGCCCGGCTGCGCAGCGCGGCCGAATTGGTGGTGGCCAGTGCCCTTTCGGCGGCGGCCAGCACCTCGGCGGCCAGCTCAGGATAGGGCATGGCCAGGCGGGTGGCGGCGCTCAGCGCATAGGCCCGAATGGCCACCGGCTCGGCCGGAGAAGCCAGCAGGCCCAGGCTGGCATCGAAGGCCGGCGCCTGCCAGTCTTCCGGCACCGCCATGAATTGCAGGGCTTTGGCCACGGCCCGGCGCACGGCGGGGTGGTGGCCGGCGGTGGGCTGGGCGGCCGCCAACAGGGCTTCGAGGTGCGGCAGCAGCCAGGCGGCCCGCTGGGTACTGGCCATGGCCAGCACATCGGCAGCCAATTGCTTTTCGCGGGGCGTGCCGTGGAAAAATACGGCCAGCAGCTCCTCAAAATGACTGCGCCGCAGGCAGGCGTAATCCGTCAGCTTTTCCGTCTGGCGGGCTGAGTGTTCGCGCAATAGCTCGGTGCGAAGGTTCATGCGGGCAAGGTAGCACATGCCTGAGCTTGTGCCTCGCTGCACGGCCCCACGCGGGCACAAGCTGAAGCACGTGCTACAAGTTGGGCTGCGTTTGCACCGCTGCTTTCAGTTCCGTGAGCAAGGCAAACAGGCCCACGTAGGTTCGGTTGAGGTAGATGAAGTGCTCGGAGCCGCGCGGCTCGCGCTGCTTGCGCAGCTCGGGGTCGGCCAGCAGGTCGTCGCCCAAGGCGTAGAGGGCGGCCATGTAGGCCGGGTTGCCGAAGTCGAAGGTGGGCTGGCGGAAAGGGCGGCCCACCAGCTCCAGCGAGGTTTGCATGGTGCGCAGGTAGAGGGCCTGCATGGCGGGCGCATCGGTGGGGCGCAGCACGCCGGCCTGGGTGAGCAGGGCCGTGAGGCGGGCTTCGTCGGCCAGGGTTTCGGGGGCCAGCAGGGCGGTGAACAGCTGGTACACGTCCTGCGGCACTTCCTTCACGCAGCCAAAGTCGAGCACGCCCAGGGTGCCGCCGTTCTCGGCCTGCATCAGGAAATTGCCGGGGTGCGGGTCGGCGTGCAGGCGGTGCAGCGTATTGAACTGGAACTGATAGAAGTCCCACAGCGCCTGGCCAATCTGGTTGCGCACGGCCTGGCTGGGGTTGGTGACCAGAAACTCCTTCAGGTGCTGGCCGCCGAGCCAGTCCATGGTGAGGATGCGGGCCGTGGAATACGCGGGGTAGTAGCTGGGAAACTGCAGGTTCTGCAATCCCTGGCACTGGGCGGCAATTTCCTGGCCGCGCCGCAGCTCCAGCTGGTAGTCGGTTTCTTCGAGCAGGCGGGTTTCCACTTCCGCCAGGTAGGGGCGCACCTGGGCTTCGTTCAGGCCCATCACGCGCAGGGCAATGGGCTTCACCAGCCGGATGTCCGACCTGATGCTGTCGGCCACGCCGGGGTATTGCACTTTCACGGCCAGGGCTTTGCCGTCCTTGCGGGCAAAGTGCACCTGCCCGATGCTGGCCGCCTGCCGCGCCTCCGGCTCAAATTCATCAAAAAGCTGATACGGCGACTTGCCGAACGCATCCCGAAACGCCTTCACCACCAGCGGGCCCGAGAGCGGCGGCGTCGAATACTGCGCCTGGGCAAACTGCTCGGCGTAGGCTGTGGGGAGCATGTTTTTCTCCATGGCCAGCATCTGGGCCACTTTCAGCACCGAGCCTTTCATCTCGCTCAGCGTGCCGTAGAGCTCGGCGGCGTTGGCGGCGTGCAGGTTCTCGGTGGTCGATTCCGCGCCCACGGCTTTCCTGGCGTAGTGCTTGATGTAGTTGGTGCCCACGTTGAAGCCGGTTTTGGCGAAGCGGGCGGCGCGGGCCACCTTGGTGGTCGGCAGGGAGGTTTGGGGTTCGTCGGACATAAGCAGTAGGGGCGGGGCTTGCCCCCGCCCGAATCGTCGGGTGGTTGTCGTTGAGCGAGTTTGTTCAACGATTCGGGCGGGGGCAAGCCCCGCCCCTACAACTTATTTCCGCACCAGAAACCGCACGAAATCCACGGCCGAGTCAATGGTATTGCGGCCCACCAGGTCGAAGCTCAGGGTCACGGCCTTTTCCACGGCGGCGTCGGTGCGCTCGAAATTGATGGTGTCGTCTTTGGCGAAGAAGCCCAGCACGAACAGCGCCTGCTGCCAGAAGAAGCGCGGGTAGCCGTCCTGCACCAGCGGGCGGTTGGCAATTTCGCCGCTCACCCGGCCATCGGCCAGGATTTCGCTCACAAACCGCTCAAAGTCCTGCCGGAAGTCATCGAGCACGCGGGGCGACAGGGCCGGCACGCGGTGCAGCGAGCGGCGCAGGCTCATCAGCGCGTAGGAGCGGTTGTGCTTGAGGATTTCGAGCAGCGTGTAGTAGAACGCCAGCAGCTTTTCACGGCTGCCGTAGCCTTCCCACACGGGTTCGGCGGCCGCCGTTTCGCGGGCCTGCCGGCCAAAGTCGCCCCAGATTTCGCGGTCAATGGCCTCGAAATTCGGGTAGTGCTGGTAAAATTCCGGCTCCGCGATGCCCAGCTGCTGCGTGAGCTTGAACACCGATTGCGGCGGGTGGCCTTCGTTGAGCACGAAGTCGAGATAGGCTTGTTTGATGCGGTCCTTTTCCATGCGGGTATAACCGGCTGGAGGGGCGGGAGGTTCGGGCTGTAGCGCGGACTTTTAGTCCGCGAGGAATCCACCCAAAAGGGCTTATTTACTCGCGGACTAAAAGGCCGCGCTACTAACTCGCCGCGATGCGCGCCGCCCGAATGGCCTCCACGGCCCGCTCCCGAGCAAACTTGTGTTCCACGATGGGCTTGGGGTATTGGGAAGTCCCGATTTCGGGCACCCAGCGCTTCACGTACTTCATTTCCGGGTCCACCTGCGCCTGCTGGCTTTCGGGGCTATACACCCGAAACCACGGGGCCGAGATGGCGCCGGTGCCGGCCATCCACTGCCAGTTGCCCACGTTGTTGGCCATGTCGTAGTCGAGCAGCTTGTCGGCAAAATACCGCTCGCCCCAGCGCCAGTCGATGAACAGGTGCTTCACCAGAAAGCCGGCCACGGTCATGCGCACGCGGTTGGGCATATAGCCGGTTTCGTTGAGCTGGCGCATGCCGGCATCCACCAGCGGATAGCCGGTGCGGCCCTCGCACCAGGCCCGGAACTCGTCCTCGTGGTTGCGGTAGCGGATGTGCCGCATCTTGGGGTCGTAGCTCTCGTGGGCCGTGCCAGGGAAGTGCCATAGCAGCATCATGAAGAAGTCGCGCCAGATAATTTCGGCGAGCAGCTTCGGGTTCAGGGCCTTGGCCTGGCGCAGCACCTCGCGCACGCTCAGCGTGCCAAAGCGCAGGTTCAGCGACTCGCGGGTGCTGCCGTGCTCGTTGGCGGGCGTGTCGCGGGTTTTGTGGTAGTTGCGCACCACGCTTTCGGCCGGCAGTTTCACCGGCGGGAAATACTGCTCCTTGCACTCGAAGCCCAGGCTTTTCAGGGTCGGGCGCGGGCCGGCTTTCACCTCAGAAACGTGGTGGAGGTGCGCTTTGGTAAACAGCTTTTCAGAATCATGAGGCTCCAATAATTCATCTGTGAGCTTCGTCGTGTAAGCTTTCAGGTAAGCGCCAAAGACCTTGGGCACCGTGCCCGATTTGGTCATGATGTCGTCTTTGGCGAAGATGACCTGGTCCTTATAGGTATGGAACGCCACGCCGTGCTTCTCCAGCATCGCAGCTACGGCCGTGTCGCGCCGGGTGGCGTAGGGCTCGTAGTCCTCGTTGGTGTGCACGGCGGCCACCTCAAATTCCTGCACCAGCTGCGCCAGCACCGCCAGCGGCGTGCCGTAGCGGGCCAGGAAAGTGCCGCCGGCCCGCTCGGTTTCGGCGGCCAGCTTTTCCACTTCGTCATGAATGAAGGTGAGCCGGGCATCGACCTTATCGGGCAGATGGTCCAGAATTTCCTGGTCGTAAATGAATAGCGGCAGCACCGGCAGGCCGCTGGCCAGCGCCGCCGCCAGGCCCACGTTGTCGTGAATGCGCAGGTCGCGTCGGTGCCAGAAGATGCAGATTTTCATGCGTTGGTAGTTTGGGTTATTAGTGAAAAGCCACTGGTCATGCAGAGCGCAGCGAAGCATCTTGCCCGCCATCGTAAATGATTACTGGTGGCGGGCAAGATGCTTCGCTGCGCTCTGCATGACGTTCCGTTACCTACTTCAATTTGCCCATCCCGCCATCCACCGCCATGGTCTGGCCGGTGATGAACGAGCTGTGGTCGGACAATAGGAACGACGCGGTGTAGGCCAAATCCTCGGGTTGGCCGATGCGCTGCAAAGGGTGGCGCTTAGCCCCGGCCTCGGCCTTCTCGGGCGAGTTGAGCAGGGCGGCGGCCAGGGGCGTGTTGGTGAGCGAGGGCGCGATGCAGTTCACGCGCACGCCGATGGCGGCGTACTCGGCGGCCAGGGCGCGGGTGAGGCCCTCCACGGCGGCTTTGGCCGTGGCAATGCTGGTGTGGAAGCTCATGCCCGTGTCGGCCGCCACGGTGCTGAACAGGACGATGGACGCTGTGCCCTCGGCCTTCTTCAACCGCTTGATGGTGGCCTGGATGACGCGCACCGCGCCCAACACGTTCAGGTCGAAATCAGCCTGAAAATCTTCGGTCGGAATGCGCTCGAACGGCCGCAGCTTGATGCTGCCGGGGAAGTAGGCCAGGCCGTGCAGCACCTCGGGCAGCGCATCGAAGGCGGGGCCCACGGGTTGGGTGGCATCGTAGGTGAGGTGCGTGGTGCCCAGCACTTCCAGCTCCGGCGAAAGCTGGCGCGAAGCCGTGAACAGGTTGACTTTGAGCGTGCTCAGGAGCCGGGCCGTGGCCAGCCCAATGCCCGACGACGCGCCAATGAGCAGAATATTTTTGTCCGTAAAATCCATGCGGTGGGAAAGTAAATGTCCTTGCACAACGGC
This sequence comes from Hymenobacter daeguensis, assembly GCF_054780555.1. Taxonomy (NCBI): domain Bacteria; kingdom Pseudomonadati; phylum Bacteroidota; class Cytophagia; order Cytophagales; family Hymenobacteraceae; genus Hymenobacter; species Hymenobacter daeguensis. The sequence goes on along the minus strand of NZ_BAAGWC010000042.1, from coordinate 7,790 downwards.
CGCCGGTCCCGAAGGTTTGCGTCAGTCAGAGCGGCGGTTGGCACGGGGTGGAGCCCCGACACTTCGCGTCTCCTCGTTGAGCGAAACCGCTGACAGGTTGCTGACGTCGGGATGCAAAGTGTCGCGTCTCAACCCTGTTCTGAAATATAGCCCAATCAAAATGCCCGAAATGTAGGCTCGCAGCAGCCTTTCGCCTACTTTCGCCGTACTCCCGCCTATCATCCCACCAGTTTCTATGAACATAACCAAACTCCTGGTCGCCAACCGCGGCGAAATTGCGATTCGCGTGATGCGCGCCGCCAACGAGCTCAACATTCCCACGGTAGCCCTCTACACCTACGAGGACCGGTACTCGCAGCACCGCTACAAGGCCGACGAAGCCTATCAAATCGGGCGCGACGACGAGCCGCTGAAGCCTTACCTCGACATCGAAGGCGTTATCCGCATTGCCAAGGAAAACGGCGCCAACGCCATCCACCCCGGCTACGGCTTCCTGAGCGAAAACGCCACGCTCTCGCGCCGCTGCGCCGAGGAGGGCATCATCTTCGTGGGCCCTCGCCCCGAGGTGATGGAAGCCCTCGGCGACAAGGTGCGCGCCAAGGAGGTAGCCCAGCAGTGCCAGGTGCCCCAGATTGAAAGCAGCGAGGCCGAATTGGTTGACTTCGAAACCGCCAAAACCGAAGCTCAGCGCATCGGCTACCCCGTGATGCTGAAGGCGGCGGCCGGCGGCGGCGGGCGCGGCATGCGCATCATCCGCGACGATGAGCAGCTGGAAAAGGGTTTTTTCGAGGCCCGAAACGAGGCCCTGAATGCCTTCGGCGACGACACGGTGTTTCTGGAGAAATTCGTGGAGCGCCCCAAGCACATCGAGGTGCAGCTGGTGGGCGACCACCACGGCAACCTCGTGCACCTGTATGAGCGCGACTGCTCGGTGCAGCGCCGCTTCCAAAAAGTGGTGGAAGTGGCCCCGGCCCTGAACCTGCCCGACCACCAGCGCCACCTCCTCTATGAGTACGCCCTGCGCATCGGCCGAGCTGTGGGCTACGACAACGTGGGCACCGTGGAGTTCCTGGTGAACCCCGAGCAGGACCGGATTTACTTCATCGAAGTGAACCCGCGCATCCAGGTAGAGCACACCGTGACGGAGATGATTACGGGCATCGACCTCATCAAAACACAGCTCTACATCGCGGCCAACTACAAGCTCAGCGACCCCGAAATCGGCCTCGGGCCCGACGTGGTGCCACTGCGCGCCGGCTTCGCGGTGCAGTGCCGCGTGACGACGGAAAACCCCGAAAACGACTTCAAGCCCGACTACGGCACCATCGTGGCCTACCGCACGGCCGGCGGCTTCGGCATCCGCCTCGACGAGGGCTCGGTGTACCAGGGCGCGATTATCTCGCCGTTTTTCGATTCGATGCTGGTCAAAATCTCGGCCCACGCGCCCACGCTGCACGGCGCGGCCCAGAAAATGCTGCGCGCGCTGGACGAGTTCCGGGTGCGGGGCGTGCGGACCAACATTCCGTTTTTGAAAAATATCGTCGGCAACGAGGAGTTCCAGACCGGCCACGCCACCGTCGATTTCATCAAAGACCACCCCGAGCTGTTCGCCTTTGAGCGCCGGCAGGACCGGGCCACGCGCCTGCTCGGCTTCATCGGCGAGACGGTGGTGAACGGCAACCCCGACGTGCGCAACCTGCTCGACCCGCGCGCCAACCCGCGCCGCCCGCACATCCCGCACTTCGACCCCACCACTGCGCCCGCCCCCGGCACCAAGCAGAAGCTCGACGAGCTGGGGCCCGAAAGATTTGCCGAGTGGCTGCGCAACGAACCGCTCGTTCACTACACCGACACCACCCTGCGCGACGCCCACCAGAGCCTGCTGGCCACCCGCATGCGCACCTGGGACATGCTGAAGGTGGCCCGCGCCTACGCCCAGCAGCACCCGCAAACCTTCAGCATGGAAGTGTGGGGCGGCGCAACGTTCGACGTGGCCCTGCGCTTCCTGCACGAAGACCCCTGGGAGCGCCTGGCCAAGCTGCGCGAAGCCATTCCGAATATTCTGCTGCAAATGCTCATTCGCGGGGCCAACGGCGTGGGCTACAAGGCGTATCCGGATAACCTGATTGAGCGTTTCGTGCAGCAGGCGGCCGAAACGGGCGTGGACGTGTTCCGCATTTTCGACTCGCTGAACTGGATGAAAGGGCTGGAGTCCTGCATCGGCTTCGTGCGCAACAAAACCAACCGCCTGGCCGAGGCCAGCATCTGCTACACCGGGGACATCATGGACCCGAACCGCACCAAATACACCCTCGACTACTACCTCCGGCTGGCCAGGCAGCTCGAAGATGCCGGCGCCCACATCCTCTGCATCAAGGACATGGCCGGCCTGCTCAAGCCCTACGCCGCCACCGAGCTGATTCAGGGCCTGCGCGACACGGTGAAAATCCCCATCCACCTGCACACCCACGACACCTCGTCGCTGCAGCCCGCCACCTACGCCAAGGCCGTAGAGGCGGGCGTCAACGTCATCGACGTGGCCATTGGCTCGCTCTCGGGCCTCACCTCGCAGCCCAACTTCAATTCGGTGGTCGAGATGTTCCGGGGCACGCCGCGCCACCGCGAGTTCGACCAGCACTCGCTCAACGAGTTCAGCAACTACTGGGAAGCCGTGCGCGAGATGTATTACCCCTTCGAGTCGGGCCTGAAAGCCGGCACGTCGGAGGTGTTTCAGCACGAGATTCCCGGCGGGCAATACTCCAACCTGCGCCCGCAGGCCGCCTCGCTGGGCCTGCTCGATAAGTTTGAGGAAGTGAAGCAGCGCTTTGCCGACGTGAACATGATGTTCGGCGACATTGTGAAGGTGACGCCCAGCTCGAAAGTGGTGGGCGACATGGCGTTGTTTATGGTATCGAACAGCCTCACGCCGCAGGACGTGATGGAAAAGGGCGAAGGGCTGAACTTCCCCGAGTCGGTGCGCGAGCTGTTTCGCGGCGACATCGGCCAGCCCGAAGGAGGCTGGCCCGCCGAGCTGCAAAAGCTGATTCTGAAGAACGAAACCCCCTTCACCGACCGGCCCAACGAGCACCTCGCGCCCATCGATTTCGATAAGGAATGGCCGGCGTTTCAGGAGAAATTTCCCAACGCGAAGTTCACCGATATGCTGTCGTCGCTGCTCTATCCGAAGGTGTTTGAGGAATACTGGGCCTTCCGTCAGAAGTTCGGCAACGTGAGCAAGGTGCCCACTTCCACGTTCTTCTACGGCCTGAAATCGGGCGAGGAAACCATCATCGAAATTGCCCGCGGCAAGTCCGTCATCGTGCGCCTGGAGTCGGTGGGCGACATCAACGAGGAAGGCTGCCGCACCATCTTCTTCACCCTCAACGGCCAGACCCGCAACCTGCAGGTGCGCGACCAGTCGGTGGAAGTCACCAAAGCCAGCAACGCCAAAGTAGACAAGAACAACCCGCGTCAGGTGGGCGCGCCGCTGCAGGGCATGCTGAGCAAGGTGCTGGTGAAGCCCGGCCAGGCCGCGCCCAAAAACACCCCGCTCTTCGTCATCGAGGCCATGAAGATGGAAACCACCATCACCGCCCCGCAGGACCTCACCGTGGCCGACATCAACCTGCCCGAGGGCACCCGCGTGAGCGCCGATGACCTGGTGCTGACGTTGAGCTAAGCCAACCAGTAGCGCAGTAGCGCGGACTACCAAGTCCGCGCTACTACTCGTGCACCAAACCTTTCCTAATCCTTATGAAACAACTGATTCTCGCAGGCTGCCTGGTAGCTGCCTTCCCCGTTGCCGCCCAGAAAACCGCCAAAAAACCCGCGCCCAAAGCCACGGCTGTTTCGGCCGCCACCGTGACGCGGGTCGTAACCACCCTGGCCGCCGACGACATGCAGGGGCGGGGCACCGGCCAGCCCGGCGGCCTGAAAGCCGCCCAGTTCCTGGCCGCCGAGTTCAGGCGCATCGGCCTGAAACCACTGCCGGGCCAGACCGATTTTGAGCAGAAGCTCACCGTGTATCAGGGCCTGACCAGTCCGGTTTCGGCCGTCGTCAACGACCAGGGCGTGGCCCCGGCGCAGGCGGTGGCCATCTCCGGCCAGCCCACGCTGCGCTGGACCAGCGAGGACGCGCAGCCGCCGACGGTGGTAGTCATTGGCCCGGAGCCATCGGAGCGCGGCAAGATGTTTTCCTACCTGCGCCCTACGGCCAACACGCTGGTTTTCGTGGATACGGCGCATACCAAAGTATTCCGCCAGCTGGCCGGCTACGTAGGCAAAGGAACGACCAGTGCCGAGCCGCCCAAGCCGTTCTCAACGGTATTTGTGCTGGGGGCAAAACCAGCGGCGCTTACCTACCGCATCAGCGCCAGCAGCGTGTCGCAGCCGGTGGAGCTGCGCAACGTGGTGGGCATGCTGCCCGGCAAAGACCCCAGGCGCGCCAAAGAAAACGTGGTGTTCTCGGGCCATTACGACCACCTCGGCTACCTGAAGCCGGTGGCCGGCGACTCCATTGCCAACGGGGCCGACGATGACGCCAGCGGCACCACCGCCGTGGTGGCCCTGGCCGAGTATTTCAAGAAGAAGAACGACAACGCCCGGCCGCTCATCTTCGTGGCCTTCGCGGCCGAGGAAGTGGGCGGTTTCGGCTCGCAGTTCTTCTCCAGGCAGCTCGACCCGCAGCAGGTCGCGGCCATGTTCAACATTGAGATGATTGGCAAGGAAGCCAAGTTCGGGCCGAATACCGCCTTCATCACCGGCTACGAGCGGTCGGACTTCGGCAAGCTGCTGCAAGCCAACCTGGCCGGCAGCAAATTCCGGTTCGAGCCCGACCCGTACCCCGAGCAGAACCTCTTCTACCGCTCCGACAATGCTACCCTGGCCCGCCTGGGCGTGCCGGCCCACACCATCAGCACCGACCAGATTCCGATGGACGGCCTCTACCACAGCGTCGACGACGAAGTGGAAAGCCTGAACCTCCCCAACATGACGGCCGTCATCCAGGCCATTGCCCAGAGTGCCGGCGGCATCGTGTCGGGCAAGCAAACCCCCACGCGCATCCCGCCGCTGACGGACGACACCCGGAAATAGGTGATGGAAGGGCTGAATGGGTGGATTGTGGAACAACCCGTTCCGCAATCCACCCATTCTGCCATCTACCGCAGATATACGGCCTCCAGCCGCGCTACCGGCGCATTGGTGGCGTCGAACAGCCGGAGCGTGTCGCCGCTGATGCGGTAGCTGCGGCTCTGGCCCAGGGCGCGGGTAAACTGGTTTTCGGTCTGGATGGCGGCGCAGGCCATGCGCGTGCTCATCAGCGGACTAAAGGTGAGCTCGTCGGGCTTGGTACTGAAAAAGCTGCCCCGGAAGCGGTTGCAGCCGCCATTGCCCTCGGCCGTGCCGTCGGCGCGGAGCGTGAGGTAGGGCTCGCGGGTGTCGGCGGGTACCGTCACGGGCTGGCCTACCAGCTCGCGGGGCACCCAGTGGGTTTCGCGCAGGGCGGCGGCGGGCGCTTGCCGGGCGGGCGCTGGTGCAGCGGGTGGGGGAGTAGTCGCTTTTTCCTGGGTGGGATGTTGCTGGCAGCCCACGGCCAGCGTGGCTAAAAATAAAAGGGAAAGGCGCATGACGAACGGGAAAAGCGGCTCATTTGACGCAAAAAAGCCTGCGGTACTACGCAGGCTTTTTGCATATCGTTGCTGGGCGGGTGGCGCTATTTGCCCACTTTGAAGGTGAGGCCCGCGCCCACGGTGGTGGTGCCGGCCGCCAGGCCGCTCACGCCCTGCCCGGCCGTCACGTCGACCCGCACCTGCGGAATGGGGCGGTAGTACAGCCCGGCCGTGGTGCCGGTGCTAAGGGCCGCGCGGCCGTAGCCGTAGGCTTCCACGAAGAAGCCGGTCTTGTCGCTGATGGGGCCGTTCAGGGCCAGCGTGCCGAGGAACTGGCCCTTCGACATGTCCTTGGCCGTGACGCCCCGCTGGCTGAAGCCGAAGTTGGCTTCGAGGCCGTAGCGCTCACCAATCTGCTCGCTGACCAGCAGCCGGCCGCCAGGGGCCCACTGGGTGTCGCGCAGGCCTTGGCTGCCGGAGCCCGGCACCGCCGACTCTACCAGAATGGCCACCTGCGTGCGGGTGTCGTAGTTGGGCGAGAGCATGAACTTGGCCCCCACCACCACCGGCGCCCAGCCGCTGGAATCGACGCGGCCGGTTTCCGTCATGCGCGAGGGGCCGTTGTGGAAGTAGGGCTGGCTCACGCGCAGCTCCATGCTGTTGAAAAAGCCGATGCGGAGCGTGGCCGCGCTCAGGCTTTGGGCCAGCCCTGCCCCGCCGAAGCGGCGCTGAAACCCGGTTTCGAGCTGCAGGCGGCCGGGGCGAAGAACCTGGGCGGTGATGGTTTGGCCGGGACGGTCGGCGCGAATGTTCCGTACGAACGGGGCGTCCACGTTGGAATTATTTTCCTCGGGCGTGTTTTGGGCCAGGGTGAGGCCGGGGCTGCCCAGCAGGGCGGCGGCGGCCAGCAGAGTGGTCTTGCGCATGTCCCTTAGACCACGCCCGCTACGGCATCGTTCCGCAAAGGTTGCATTTTACATAATTTTCACCCGATAATCCCATCTTCTTATTTCATAATGCCACGATACGGCCATGCGCCGTACTTTTGCGTACAATCTCGCTACGTATGAAAATAACCGCTACTACTATCCTCGTGGGCCTGTTTTTTCTGGCTTCCGGCCGGCTGCTGGCGCAGCAGTCGCAGCAGACATTCCCCCTCTACACCGGCACCATTCCGGATTCCAGGCCCAGCGCGGTGCAGGAAACCACCGTGACCGAAAGCGGCAACCGCATCCGCATTTCCAACGTGGTGCAGCCCAGCCTCACGGCCTTTGTGCCCGCGCCGGGCACGGCCAACGGCACGGCGGTGATTATCTGCCCCGGCGGCGGCTACGCCCGGCTGGCCATCGACCACGAGGGCTACGACGTGGCCAGGCGCCTGAACGAGATGGGCGTGACGGCTTTCGTGCTGAAATACCGCCTGCCCAACGACCAGAGCCAGCCCGACAAGTCCATTGCGCCGCTGCTCGACGCCCAGCAGGCCCTGCGCCTGGTGCGCCAGCAGGCCGCCAAATACAACGTCAACCCCGAGCGCATCGGCATCATGGGCTTCTCGGCGGGCGGGCACCTGGCGGCCACGGCGGGCACGCACTTTGCCAAGCCGGTGGGCGACAACCCCGGGCCGACGTCGGTGCGGCCGGCGTTTCTGGTGCTCATGTACCCGGTTATCAGCTTCAGCGACACGCTCAAGCACGGCGGCTCGCGCGATAACCTGATTGGCAAAGCCCCATCGGCGGAGCAGGTGCGGCTGTATTCCAACGAACTGCAGGTATCGGCCCAGACGCCGCCCACCTTCCTGGTGCACGCCGAGGACGATAAAACGGTGCCGGTTAACAACAGCATCGTGTTTTACCAGGCCTGCCTGCGCCACGGCGTGCCGGCCGAGCTGCACCTGTACCCCAAAGGCGGCCACGGCTTCGGCCTCAACAACAAAACCACCAAAGACCAGTGGAGCGACCGCCTGCGCAACTGGTTGGATGCCAACGGCTGGCTCACAAAATAATGCGCATTTCAGTTGCCGTCGGACTGCTGGCCTTGCTGGCGGGCTGCGAGCAGAAGCTTCACTCCACCAAGTCGGATGCGCGGGCCATGCCCAGCGTGTCGGTGGCGCCGGTGCCCGTGCCCGCCGTGCCGCCGGCCGCGCCGGAGCCCGTGGGCCGGCCCAAGCCGCCGCCCGAGATT
>NZ_BAAGWC010000041.1:0-28989 GCF_054780555.1 Hymenobacter daeguensis | reverse complement strand
CAAAAGCGGCAGCCTGGGCAGCCGCCCGGCGGCCGGCGGCCGCAAAGCCGGTGGCCGGGGCCCGGCCCGGCCGCGCTAGCCCCGACAGCGGTTAGTCCTTGTGTTCCAGCAAGCCAAGGGCTTCTTTCATCACTGGGTCGGGGCTCGGCCTTGCTTCCCGGCTCGCTTTTATCAAATCGAGGGTAAAATGCGGCCGAAAGGCTTCGCGGGGCTTGCCGTTGACGTGGTACAGCCGCTCGACGGGAAAGCTGAAACCGATGCCTGAATGCGGCAGTTTATAGGAATAGATGGCGCCCTTGAGCTGCGCCATTTCGGTGCCCACACTGGTAGCACGGCGCAGGGCGTCGAAGCCGATGGTCAGGCCCTCGCCCATGCTGCCCGTCCAGCGGCCTACCAGCACCACCAGTGGCTTGCCGTAGCGCGGGCCGCGCGGGGCCACCAGCTCCAGCCAGCGGCGCGGAATACCGGTTTCGGCTTCCTCACTGGGCAGCTCGTGGCGTTGATAGGGTCCTTCCTTCTCAATGAAGCGCCCCATGATGGCACGGGCCACGGTGGTGTTGCCGCCGCTGGGCGTTTCGCGCAGGTCCAGGATGAGGCTTTGGGTATCTTTTAGCGCCGTCATGGCGCTGTCGAACCTGGCAATGAGGCGGTTATCGCCCAGGCTGTTGTTGATTTTCAGGTAACCGATGCTGCCCTGGTCGCCCAGGCGGCGCACCTCCAGCAGGCCCGCGTAGTGCGTGGTTTCGAGCAGTGGCGCCGGCACATCGGGCTGGGCCGTGAAGGTGCGGCTGCCCGCGCGCACGGTCCAGGTGCGCGGCGTGCGGTGGTCGCCGGCCAGCAGCTGGCCCAGGGCGAAGTTGCGGGCGGCGGCATCGGGCGTGCGCAGCGTCTGGCCCAGCCAGGGGCGAATGGCCTCGGCCACGGGCACCCCGTTCACGGCTTCGATAACGGCGCCGGGCCTCACGCCTGCGTTCCCGGCCCCGTAGCCGGCGCGCACCTGCGCCACCACGGCCTGGTCGTTCACGAAAGTGGCCCACACATCGGTGCCGGTGGGCACGAGGCGGCGCGAGTCGGGCCGGTTGGTGGTGAGGCCGGCGTGGTTGTCGTAGAGCTCGGCCAGGGCATTTTCGAGCAGCCGAACGAAGGCGCGGCGGCTGTGCAGCGTGTCGGCCTGGGCGCGGTAGATGGTGCGAACGCGCTGCCAGTCGGTTTGCTTCTGGTTGAAGTAGCCGTAGTTGTCGCGCACGGTTTCCCAGAAGAAATCGAAGTCCTCCAGGTACTGCTGGTGCGTGAGTGGCGCAGGCTGGGCAGCCAGCCGGGCCGGAATGCCAAACGCCAGCGCACCGTGCAAAAACCAGAACCGCCGACGCTTCATGCGGCAAAGAAACGGGCAGCGGCCCCATATTGCGGAAGCATACCGGAATTTAAGCCGGCTGTTTTGCCGTTTAGCTTCCGCATGAAATACCTGCTACTATTTTTCTGCCTCTGGGGGCTGGGCGCGGCCATCGCCGTGCCGGCCCCGCTCCAGCCGCTCCAGATTGCCGAGCAGTTTGTGGCCCCCGCCGGCTGGCCGCCCATGAAGGACTACCTCTGCTGCGAGGTGGCCGGCCAGGCCAAAGACCAGACCCTGGGCCAGCAGATTCCGCGGCCGCTGCGCCGCACCTGCCAGCTGGTGGGGCAGGATTCGGCCATGGCCGTGGTGGCCGTGGAGCTGCGCGACTCGGCCAGCCGGCGCGACTTCTACCTGCACTTCCGCCGCGAGGCCGGGGGCTGGAAGCTGGGCGCCATCCGCAACCTGGCCATGACGCACCTGGGCCCGCCCATGGTGGCCCTGCTGGCCGCCATGCCGCCGGCCGAAGTGGCCGACTACGACCGCAAGCACCCCGACGCCAGCCACGCCTTCACGCTGGGCAACCTGCGCCTGTGGACCGCCGCCGATGCCGACATCGCCGCGCATTTCCGGAAGAACCGGGCCGATTTCCGCAAGGTGCTGCGCCTGGTGCAGGCCGGGCACTATTTTGCTTCCGACAGCGTGGCCGCCGCCAGCGAGCAGGCCGCCAATGCCAACCCCGCCGTGCACGCCCTGCTCCGCAAGCTGTTTCTGAGCCGCGTGACGCGCCGCGAAACCGGCTGCGCCAGCTGCCTGGAGTTCGTCATCGGGGGCAAGGTCAGCAGCACGGTGGGCCTGCTCTACCAGCCCCAGCCGGCGCTGCTGCCCGCCATGTCGCCCGAGCACCTCATCGTGCTCAAGCCGCTGGGCGATGGCTGGTATTTGTATAAGACTACCTAACAGCCATTTGCCCCGATTTTCGCCTGTCATCCTGCGCAGCGCGAAGGACCTCATCACCGAAGAACCGCAGTAATTAAAAAGTGACAAGGTCCTTCGCTACGCGCAGGATGACAGAGCCGTACCATTGCCAACCATGAAAAAGCCCTCCCCTGCTCCGGCCCCCACCCCGCCCGCCGAAAAAGACCAGCTGCACCCGCGCAACCCGCACCGGGCACCCTACGATTTTCCGCAGCTGCGCAATGCCAGCCCCGAGCTGGCAGTTTTCGTGCGCCCCAATCCCTACGGCAACCTGTCGATTGACTTTGCCAACCCCGCTGCCGTGAAAGCCCTCAACCGGGCCCTGCTGAAGCAGTTCTACGGCATCGAGCACTGGGATATTCCGAGGGGCTACCTGTGCCCGCCCATCCCCGGCCGGGCCGACTACGTGCACTACCTGGCCGATTTGCTGGCCGAGAGCAACGGCGGCGTGCTGCCGCCCGGCCAGGACATCACGGTGCTCGACGTGGGCGTGGGGGCCAACTGCATCTACCCCATCATCGGCCGGCAGGCATACGGCTGGCACTTCGTGGGCTCCGATATTGACGGGGTGGCCGTGCGCGCCGCCCAGCAGATTGAAGCCGCCAACCCCGGCCTGGCCGGCGCCATCGAGTGCCGGCTGCAGCCGGTCCGCACCCGCATTTTCGACGGCCTCATTCAGCAGGGCGAGGTGTTCGACCTGACGATGTGCAACCCGCCGTTCCACGCCTCGGCGGCCGAGGCGGCGGCCGGCACCCAGCGCAAAACCAGCAGCCTGGGCACCGCGCGCGGCCCCCGGCCCACGCTAAACTTCGGCGGGCAAAACGCCGAGCTGTGGACCGAGGGCGGCGAGGCGGCCTTCATCCGGCGCATGGTGCAGGAGAGCGGCCGGCGGCCCCGCGCCTGCTACTGGTTCACGTCGCTGGTGTCGAAAAAAGAAACCCTGCCCGGCGTGTACCGCGCCCTGCAAACGGCCGGCGCCACCGAGGTACGCACCATCGACATGGCCCAGGGCCAGAAGAAAAGCCGCCTGGTGGCCTGGACTTTCCTCACGCCGGCCCAGCGGGAAGCCTGGCGAAAAACCCGCTGGAGCATTTCGCAATAAGCGAAGCTGGCCATCGGCCTTATATATTGCGTATCTTCGTAACAATCCACTCCGCTGGTCATCGCCGGGCCTTTTGCCGACCCTGACCAGCACAACGATTTAGCAACACCACACTATGGGTAGGTCTCAAGAGACATTTGGTAAGAAAGACAACGAGAAAAAGCGCGCGAAGAAGAAAACCGAGAAGGAAGAGCGCAAAGCCGAGCGCCAGGCCAACGCCAAAAGCGGCGCGGCCTTAGAGGAAATGTTTGCCTATGTGGACGAAAACGGCAACATCACCTCCACCCCGCCCGACCCCACCAAGAAGCGCGTCATCAAGGACGAGGACATCCGCATCAGCGTGGCCAAGCAGGAAGACCGGGAGCCGGAAGACAGCACCCGCACCGGCACGGTCACGTTCTTCAACACGTCGAAGGGCTACGGCTTCATCAAGGACAGCCAGAGCCAGGAAAGCATTTTTGTGCACGCCAACGCCCTGGGCGGCCTCACCATTGGCGAGGGCGACAAGGTGACGTTCGAAACCGAGATGGGCCAGAAAGGCCCCAACGCCGTGCGCGTGAAAAAGGCCGGCGCTGCCGCGCCCGAAGCCGCTGAATAGTAAAAGCATACCACCAGCAAAAACGGCTGACGCTCCTGGAGCGTCAGCCGTTTTTTGCTTTTAGCCATCCGTCAGGCCGCGCACAGCCGAGGCGTCCCGCTCGCTTCGTTGCAGGATTTGCTTTACTGCCCCGCGCCGGGCCAGCCGGCGCGGCACTTGCTAGGCGTTGGCGTCCATCGCGGCCAGGTTGTGCTCGGCGGCAATGGCGTCGGTGGTGGCATCGGTTTCGGCTGCCGTGGGCGCGCCGGCTTTGCGGCGCTTGGCCAACAGGCTCAGGCCGATGGCGGCCAGCGCGGCCCCGGCCACCACTTTCTGGGTGGTGCTGAGCTTGCGCTTGCCCAGCTTTTTCAGCGACTTGGAGGCACCGCCGAGCAGGCCTTTCTTGGCGGGCTTGGCTTTCTTGGTTTTGTCTTTGGTCTTTTTCATGGGGCTGTTGATGAGAGAATAATGGGTGGCAGGCCTGGCAGTGGGCGCTTACCCGGTCTGGAATTTCTGGCGTTTGCGGTGGTGCGGGCCGGCGGGCTTATGCGGCTTCGCGTCGTCGTCGTCGTCGTCGGCACCGTCGGCGGGGGCGTCTTTGGCGGCCGGCAGCGCGGCCGTTTCGTCGGTTTCGCGGGCGGCGAGGTAGGCCAGGCCGGCGGCGGCCAGCGCAATGCCTCCCACCACCTTCTGGCCGGTGCTGAGCTTGCCAATCTGCTTCGTCACCTTGCGGAACTTCTTGAGCGACAGGGCAGCGGCATCCAGAATATTTTCGGAAGCCTTGTCCTTTTTCGAGTGTTTCTTCTTGTCTTTGGCCATAAGGAGCTGCGGTAAAACGGTTTCCAGCAAAAATTGGAAGGGGAAGGCCATGGCAGAAGGGCAACCAATGCAATGCGGCCGGCCACTTCGGCGCAGTCGGCAGGGCTAGGGTATTCGCAGATTGGCCCGAAAGGTTGTCCGGCCCTTCCCCAAACCTTTGCGAAACGAACACAGCATAATTCCAAGGTTGAATTACACGCTGAAAACACCGCTCCCGGCGCGCCAAAAAATCTTTCCAAAACCCGATTGTTTTTTATCCGAAGGCCGGTTGTTGTTTATCCGCAAGCCGTGGGCTGCCGCGGAGGTATCGGGCCTGTCAAATGAGAATACCGGCCTTGCCCGGCCCGGCCGGAAAAGCGCGGGCGGGCGTGTGCAGTAAGCGTGCAGGCAGGCGCAAAAGGGCCATTACAGCTAGCTGACAAGGCTTTACTTCTGCTAAAAACACCTCTAGCTTGCGTTCCAAATCGGGCCTCCAACGCGGGCTCGCGGGCTTTGCCCCGGCCTTGCTGATGGCAGACCGGCCGCGCCACCCGCCGCCAATCTTCTGGTGCTTACCACTCCCGGCCGGGCGGCCGGAGCTTGCTTTCTCTCACCATTTTCCAATTCCCACACCTTATGAAAAAGCTTACGCTGTTTTCCCTTCTGGCCTTTTTGTTCGGCGCATTGCTGCCCCGGCTTGGGCGGGCGCAGGGCTCCATTCCGTTCACCATCAACAACAGCTCGCCCTTTGCCGACACCGACCTGTATGTGGCCATCGTCGGCATCGACCCCAGCAACAACCACGTCTGGATAAACGCCGCCAACAGCCAGGTGCTGCCCATGAGCAGCAGCTACAACACCGTGACCGGGCCCACCATCAACGGCAACACCGGGCCGGGCCAGAATTCGAAGTACGCGGCCTGCTTCACCCGGCTCAGCAACATCCCGAACCACACGTTCACCCTGCCCTACATTGCGGGCTGCCGGGTGTACATCTCCAGAGGGCAGCAGCTGTATTTCTACTTTTTCGGGGCCAGCGGCGCACCCTCGGGCTACACCGCGCCCAACCCGCAGAGCCCCACCGACCCCAACACGGGCATTCTCTACGAAACCATTGAGCTGACCAACAACGCGGGCGGCTTCTTCGGCAACACCACGCGGGTGGATGCCTTTGCCTACCCCATGGGCCTGGAGCTGTACGGCAACGGCTACTACAAGAAAACCGGCGAGCTGAAAACCGCCGCCGACATTGTGGCCGCCTACAAGGCCAACGTGCCCACCGAATTCCAGGGCACGGTGAACAACACGACGGGCGTCATCAGCTTCCCCTCGAAAACACCGGCTTTCTACGATGGCACCAACGGCACCACGGCCGGGCCCTACGGCAACTACTTCAAGCCCTACATCGATGCCATTTGGAACAAGTACAGGAACGAGGACCTGATTTTCTACGCCGGCAACGCGGGCGTGTTCAAGGGCCGCGTCGATGCCAACGACCGGCTGACGGTGGTGGGCCAGTCGGGGGCCTTCACGGGGCGCACGGGCATCATCACGCGCCGGCCCACCACGCAGGAGGCCTTTGAGGGCAAGGGCGTGCTGGCCACCGGCGTGGGCGACGTAACCGTGGACCTTGTGGTGCAGGCCCAGATGACGGCCGCCATCAACCGTCACATCGTGAACACGACCACCGCCAACCCCGGCCAGCAGAACTGGTACAATGTGGCCAGCTTCTACGGCGCGGCGCCCATGAACTACTACGCCCGCTTCTGGCACCTGCCCGGCATCAGCGTCGATAACCTGTCCTACGGCTTCGCCTACGACGACGTGGCCGACCAGTCGGCCACCCTGCAAACGCCGCAGCCCACCAAGGTGGTGGCCACGTTTGGCGGCTTCGCAGGCCAGGCCGGCACGCCCAAAGCCATTCCCGGCAAGATTGAGGCCGAAGCCTTCACCACCCAATCGGGCACCCAAACTGAAACCACGACGGACACCGGGGGCGGCCTGAACGTGGACTACTTCGAAACCAACGACTGGCTCGATTACTCCGTGAACGTGGCTACAGCCGGCTCCTACACCGTGGGCTTCCGCGTGGCCAGCGCCAATGGCGGCGCTACGTTGCAGCTGCGCAACAGCAGCGGTACGGTGCTGGGCAGCATCAACGTGGGCAACACCGGCGGCTGGCAGAGCTGGCAGACTATTAACGCCACGGTGAATTTGCCGGCCGGCAACCAAACCCTGCGCCTGTTTGCCTCGGCCTCCACGGGCTGCAATGTGAACTGGCTCAACTTCGCCAGCGCCACGGCCGCCTTCAGCCGGCAGTTGGAGGCCGAAGCGGCCAACGTGAACAACGGCATGACGGCGGAAGTCTGCTCCGACGCGGGCGGCGGCCAGGACATGGGCTACATCGACGCCGGCGACTACCTGGTGTGGAACGGCATCAACTTCCCCACCACCGGCACCTACCTCATCGAGTACCGGGTGGCCAGCGGGGCCGGCGGCGGCACCATTTCCTCGGATTTGAACGCCGGCAGCATCCAGCTGGGCAACACGGCCGTTCCGGCCACCGGCGGCTGGCAGACCTGGACCACCGTGTCGAAAACCGTCACCATCAACGCCGGCACCTACAACTTCGGCATCTACGCCCAGACGGCAGGCTACAACCTGAACTGGGTGCGCATCACCAAGCAGGGAGCCGCCCGCATGGCCGCGCCCACCAAAGACGACGAAGCCCCCACCAACGCCGGCAGCCTGCAAACCGCTGAGCTTTACCCCAACCCGGCCGTCGATAAGCTCTACCTGAGCACCGAAACGCCCCTGGCCGGCAGCCAGTACCGCATCCTGAACGCCTACGGCAAGCCCGTGGCCAGCGGCTCCTTCGGGAAAGGCGCGGTGAACGTGGCCGAGCTGCCGGCCGGCGTTTATACCATCAGCATCATCACCAGCGACCAGCAAACCACCACGCGCCGCTTCGTGAAGTAGGCGGCTCTGAGGCTGAGTAAGAAAGAACGGTCATGCTGAGCGCAGTCGAAGCATCTCTACCGCACTAGTAAATGAGTTACTTGCGCGGTAGAGATGCTTCGACTGCGCTCAGCATGACCGTTTTCGGTTGTTCTAACTTCGCTCTGGCGACTTTTTACGGCTTGCTTTCGGCCAGTCCTCTGTCAATCAGCTGAAACAACGGGTTGTCGGGCTTGGCTACTTTGCTGAGCTCCTGCCGGGCAATGAGGAAGTGCGGCCGGGCCACCTGCGGGCGCTTGAGCTGCATGTTGAGCGTGGCCAGGTACATGTGTAGCAGGCCCTGCGCCGCCGGGGTTTTGGGCGCCTGGGGCAGCTGGCTGCTGAAAAACGCTTCGGCCTCGGCCCACTGGTCTTGGGCCTGGTAGATGTCCATGATGTCGGAAAACATCTGGTCATCGGCCGGATTGAGCTGGTAGAGCCGGGCGGCCCAGCTGGGAGCATCGGGCGCGTGGGTGTTCACGGCCAGCTCCAGCAGGTTGCGGAGGGTGGCGTAGTGCTGCGGCTGCAGCTCCAGGCTTTGCAGCAGGGCTTTTTTGGCTTCGGCGGGCTGCTGCTGCTCTTCGTAGAGGATGCCCAGCATGCGGGCCGCGTCGGCCTTCATCTCGGGGTCGGTGTAGAGCCGGAAGGAGGCTTGGGCGTACGGAATGGCCTCGGCGGGCCTTTTCAGCTGCTGCAGGGCGTAGGCCAGGTTGTAAGGCGAGTCCGGATACTGCGCGTTCAGGGCAATGGACTTCTCGAACGGCGCCACGCTGGGCTGCGCCCGGCCCTGCGCCAGCTGCGCGTAGCCCACGGCGTAGTAGGTCATGAAATCGCCGAGCTGGTGGGCGTGGGCCTCGCCGTAGTGCTTTATCACCAGGTCCAGCAGCTGCGCTTCGGTTTTGTCCTGCTCGCCGCAATGGCAGAGGGTGGCGCGGTAGTAATAGTCGCCCAGGCCCTGGCTCAGGCGGTAGTCCTGCGGAAAGCGCTTCTGCAGCTGCGCCAGCGTTGCCGGAATGTCGAGCAGGTGCATGCTGTACGAGCCTTCTTTGCCGCGCAGCCGCTCCACGGTTTCGCCCGGCGCCAGGTCTTTCAGGGCAAAGCCCTTGAAGCTGAGCGTCATCAAATAGTAATTGAGCAGCAGCTTCTCTTTTTGCAGCACCAGCGCCGGCTGCTGGTTCCTGGGGTCGGCTTTGTCGAGGACTTCGTAGGCCGATTCGTAGCTCTTCCCGGCTTCCAGCCGGGCGGCCCGCGCCAGGGCATCGGCGGGCGCCGTGGCTTGGCTCATGCCCAGGTGCGAAAGCAGCAGAAAGCCCGGTAGCAGGGCGGTCGAACGGATGAAGGAAGGCATCGGCAGCATTTGAGGGAGCAGCAAGTTAACTGCTTGTCCGCTAGTGGAGGAAGGCATCCATGGCCACGGTGGGCCGGCCGCTGGCATCGAAGGCGCCCAGGGTGTAGCCCTGCCAGCTGCCGTAGGCTTCCGGCTCCCAATAAAACACGCCCAGCCCGCCCGGCACCGTCTTGGTTTTGGCAATGAGGTCGGCGATGAAATCGCGGCAGGCGGTGGCGGCCGATACGCTCATGCCCACCTCGCAAACCATGACTTCCTTGCCGTAGCGGGTGGTCAGGTCCTGCATGGTGGCCAGCGCCTGCGCGTTCATCGTGCCCCAGTTGTTCGACGCTGGGTACAGCGAAAGGCCGCACACGTCCCAGCTGGCCCCGTTGGTGCGCAGGCCGTCGTAGAGCCAGCGGGCGGTGGCATCGTCCTGGCCGTTGGCAACGTGCACAATCACCTTCGCATTCGGAAAAACGGCCTTGGTGGCGTTGTAGCCCGCATTTACGAAATCGGCAAAGTTGCGGAAGCTGGTGGCCGACACCGAGGCCCGGCCTTCCTGCCAGAGCATGCCGTCGCTGGTTTCGTTGCCCACCTGCACCCACAGGGGCGTCACGCCGTTCGTCTTCAGGGCATTGAGCACGCTCAGGGTGTGGGCCGTGACGGAGGCAGCGAGGGCGCTGGCGTTTTGGCCGGCCCAGGCGGCGGGCTTGGCCTGCTGGCCGGGGTCGGCCCAGGTGTCGCTGTAATGGAAATCGACCATGATGCTCAGGCCCAGGGCCGTGGCGCGCTTGGCTTTGGCCACCACGTCGGCGGTGTTGTTCCAGCCGTTGGCGGGGTCCACCCACACCCGCAGCCGGATGGCCGTGATGCCCTTGCCCTGCAGGATGGTGAACAGGTCCTGCTGCGTGCCCGCGCTGTTGTAGAACCGCTGGCCGGCGGCTTCCATTTGCGTCACCCAGCTGGCATCGGCGCCGTAGGCAAAGGTGGTGGCGGGCTGGGCGACGGGCGGCGCGGGGTCGTCGGGGCTGCTTTTGCCGCAGCCGAAACCGAGGAGCAGCAGCAGTGCCTGGGCTAGTAGTAAGCGGATTTTCATCGCGGATTTGGGGTAGTAGCGTCGCATCAACGGGCGTTTTGTCGTTCGTGCCGGGCGGATTCGGGTCAACGTGTCGTTTAAGGTAAGTCGTTCAACCGGGAAACGCGAAGTGTCGCGTCTCCCGGTTGAACGCCGGCTTCACAGCAGCAGCACGTCGATGCGGTGCGCGTGCACCTGCTGCAGTTCATCCGACCAGGCGAAGACCGTGAAAAAGCCGTCCACGGAAGCCACCAAGGCAATGGCATCGCGCTGGTCGTGCACGAACTGGGCGGCGGCCAGGTGGCGGGTGCCGCCGTTCTGGGCCGGGTGCAGGCGGCGCGGCTCGCTGCCCACCACCGGCTCGGTGAGCACCATCGACTCGACGGGCGTGCTGGTTTTGGCCCGCGCCACCTTGGCCCCGAAGGCCAGCAGAGTATATTCGTGGGTGATGACCGTGGCCCCGTCCACGGCCGTGAAGCCGCCCACGATGCCGATGTTGCGCCGCAGGCTGGCCTGCCACTTGCGCTTCGACTGCCCCGGCCGCTGCACCGCCCGGATGCCCGTATAAGCCGGGGCCACGGGATAGTTCAGGGGCTGCACAATGGACTGCTGCCACTGTCCGGAGCCGGGCGGCACCACCAGCACCAGCCCGCCCCGGCGGTGGGCGCGCATGGCGGCGGCCAGCTCCAGCAGCACGTTGTCGGTTTCGCCGGAGTCGGGCGAAGGGAGGCTGCGGCCGGGCAGGAAGGCGCGCAGGGCCGCGCAGTCGCTCAGGCCGCCGTGCTCTTCGTCGATGAGCTGCAGGTGGTCGCCGCGCAGCACGGCCACGTTCACGAACTTGCCGAAGCCGCCGGCGCGGCGGTGCTTCACCACCAGCAGGCCGGGTTCCACCACCTCCAGCACGAAGCACAGCGGCGGCACCCGCGTGGCCGTGCCCCACACGTAGAGGCCGTCGGCATCGTGCCACACGCCCAGGTGCAGGCCGGGCTGCTCCACGGCGGGCGCCAGCTTGAGCAGGTTGGCGGGCGTGAGGCGGCGCTTCTGGCCAAACACCAGCGGCTGCCGGGCCTGCTCCAGCGGCAGCAGCGCCAGCGAGATGCGCGGCGGGTGCCCCTCCTCCCGCCGCAGGCTGGCCCAGAAGGCCACGTCAATCACGGCTTCCACCCACTGCGCTTCGGGCGGCGAGGCCAGGCGCTTTTCGTCTTCCACGCTGGCGGCGCGGTGCCGCGCAAAGTGGGCTTCGACCATGGGGGCCGCCATGCGGGCCGTGAGGTAGGTGGGTTCGGAAAGCATAAGGACAAAAGTATCTACTGGGCAAAGCAACCGGGTTACGAGTTGCGGCATTTACCGGCCCAGGCGGTAGGTTTGGCCCCGGAAGACTGTTTGCCCGGCGCAATAGTTTTGCCCGTAGCCGCACCATCCATTTCCTCCTTCCTTTCCACTGCGCCCATGAAACACGTTTTCTTTTTGCTGCTCGCCTGCCTCGCGGCGGCGACCGGCGCGGCCCAAACCCTACCCAGCGACATTCTGCTGCTGGGTACCTTCCACTTTCACAACCCCGGCGCAGACGTCGCCAAAACCAAAACCTTCGACGTGACGGCGCCCAAGGCGCAGGCGGAGCTGGAAACCATCACCCAAAAAATCAGCGTTTTTCACCCCGATAAAATCTTCGTAGAGTGGCCCTGGGACGAGCAGCCGGAGCTGGACAAGCTCTACACCGCCTACCTCGGCAGCAACTACGAGCAATTTATAAGCACCACCTACCCCGCAAAGCGCCAGAATTTCTATTTGAAGAATGAAATTATCCAGCTTGCTTTCCGGGCAGCTAAGAAGGCGCACCTCACCCGGGTTTACGCCCTCGACTACAACAAAACCGCCTTTCCGTTCGATAGCGTGCTGAAGACCATGCAGGCAGCCAAGCAGGTGGGGCTGCTGCAAAAATCGCAGGATGCCATCAAGCAGTACGAAACCAGCCAGAACCGGAAGCTTGAAACCTACACCCTCACGCAGCTGCTGCTCGATGCCAACAGCCCCTCGGAGCTGGCCCGGAACAAGGGCCTCTACCTCGAAATCCTCAACCGGGCGGGCGCTGCCGACAATTTCGCGGGCGCGTTCCTGGTATCGGAGTGGTACCGGCGCAACCTGTATATGTATTCGCTGGTGCAAAAAACGATGACGGCCCAGGACGGCAAGGCGCTGGTATTGGTGGGGTCGGGCCACGCCGCCATGATGCGCGAGTTCATTGCCTCGGACCAGCAATTCCGGCTGGAAGAGTTGAAGGACGTGCTCAAATAAGCCCCGGCCCGCGCGATTCTGGCGGGCTTTGCGGCTATTCCCGGTCAATGTTGGCCCGCTTGCCCAAGGCGGCCATTCGCACGGTTTCGGCCACGCGGCGGGCGCGGGTGGCGGGCTGTTTGGCGGCCAGCACCCAGGTCAGAATCTGCTTGCGGGATGAAGGCGCGAAGGCGGCGAAGCGGGCCTGGGCACTTTCATCGGCGGCCAACGCATCGGCTAAGTCCTGGGGCACGAGGCCGGCTTCGGCGGCATCGAGGCTTTCCCAGGCGCCGTTGGCTTTGGCGCGGGCGATGGCGGCCAGCCCGGCAGGCATGAGCTGGCCGGCGGCTGCGAGGCGCTCCAGCCGCTCCTTGTTCACCCGGCTCCAGCCGCTGCGGGGCCGGCGCGGCGTGTAGAGCTGCTGCGAGCGGTCGGCGTCGAGCTTGCGCGGGTGCGAGTCAATCCAGCCGAAGCACAGGGCTTCCTCCACGGCTTCGGCGTAGCTCAGGCTGGGCAGGCCGCTGGCTTTTTTGCAGTACACCAGCCACACGCCGGGCAGGCTGGCGTGGTGCGCGGCCAGCCACTGCCGCCACTCGGCGCGGCTGGCGGGCTGAAACTGGGGGTGAGCGTCGGGGCGGGGCATGAGCGGGTTTGGGGTCCGGAAGCGGTGGGCGGGGCTAGAACAATGTTATAACGCGAAAAGCGGCCGAAGCTCCCGTAGCTTCAGCCGCTTTCGTTTCTAGCAGGCCGCAGGGATGACGCCCACTCATAAATAGCCCAGCTATTCGTAATGTCATTCGGTTTCTAGTTATGCAATATGCGCTTTGCTTGAGTCCCAACCGTGTCTCACGGTTTCCCAAGGTTCACCAGCCCAATCAGGAAGAACACCACTGAGCTTTCCTCCCAATTGTCTTAATACGAACAAGAGGCTGCCAACTAAATAGGGGGCTTCCTTGCTGGAAGGGTTACTCATTATTATGTATTCACCATCGTATTCAAAGACTTTTACCTCCATTGGTTTCTTAAAGACAACACCTTTGGATTTAGCCTTTATAATCCAGAATACACCTTTATTCCCATTTTCATCTACCTCACCGGTAACAACAATGGACATTCCAGTAATATCCCTTGTATTAAGCAACAACCTTTCAATTCGAGGCATGCTTTCATTTGTCTCAAATTTGATATAATAGCGCAGGGGAGGAGACATAAATCGAACGATTTGAGTAATTAACCATAAAAAAAGCGGCAGAAACTTTGAAAGCTTCTGCCGCTTTTTTAAAAGCATACGTTCTCTTCTGCAGACTACATATGAATCGCCCGGTTCTCCGTGGCCGCCAAGCACGCTTCTTTCATGGCCTCGGCGTAGGTGGGGTGCGAGTGGCTCATGCGGGCCACGTCTTCGGCCGAGGCGCGGAACTCCATGGCGGTCACGGCTTCGGCGATGAGGTCGGCGATGCGCGGGCCAATCATGTGCACACCCAGGATTTCGTCGGTGGTTTTGTCGGCCAGCACCTTCACGAAGCCGTCGGTGTCGCCGCTGGCGCGGGCGCGGCCGCTGGCCTTGAAGGGGAAGCTGCCGATTTTGTAGGCTTTGCCCTGCTCCTTGAGCTGCTCCTCGGTGTAGCCTACGCCGGCCACTTCGGGCCAGGTGTACACCACGCCGGGGATGAGCAGGTAGTTAATGTGCGGCTTCTGGCCCACGATGGTTTCGGCCACGAACACGCCTTCTTCCTCGGCCTTGTGGGCCAGCATGGCGCCCCGAATCACGTCGCCGATGGCGTAGATGCCGGGCACGTTGGTTTGCAGGTGGGCATCGACCTTGATGCGGCCGCGCTCCTCCATTTCCACGCCCGCGGCCTCCAGGTTGAGGCCGGCGGTGTAGGGCACGCGGCCCACGGCCACCAGGCAGTAGTCGCCTTCAAAGGTCACCTCCTCCCCTTTCGGGTTGAGGGCGGTTACGGTCACGCTGTCGCCCTCGCGGGTGGCGCCGGTCACTTTGTGGCTCAGGAAAAACTCGATGCCGATTTTGCCCAGCACGCGCTTCAGTTCCTTGCCCAGGCCGCGGTCCATGGTCGGGATGAGCGAGTCCATGAACTCGACCACCGAGACTTTCGCGCCGAGGCGGGCGTACACGGAAGCCATTTCGAGGCCAATCACGCCGCCGCCAATCACCATCAGGTGGCGCGGCACTTCGCGGATGTTCAGGGCCTCGGTGCTCGTAATGATGCGCTCCTTGTCCTGGGCGATGAACGGCAGCACCGTGGGCTTGGAGCCGGTGGCGATGATGACGTTTTTGGTTTCAATCTGCTGGGCCTCACCGCCCTGGGTGGGCGCGATGCTGATGTGGTTTTTATCAACAAAAGAGCCGACGCCGGTGAGCACGTCGATTTTGTTTTTCTTCATCAGGTAGGCGATGCCGTCCACGTTGGCCTTCACCACTTCGCCCTTGCGGTCAATCATGCGGTTCATGTCCACCGTCAGGTTTTCGAGGCCGATGCCGTGCCCGGCGAAGGCGTGCTGGGCGTTGTGGTAGTGCTCGCTGGAGTCGAGCAGGGCCTTGCTGGGGATGCAGCCCACGTTGAGGCAGGTGCCGCCCAGGGTGGGGTATTTCTCGATAATGGCCGTTTTGAGGCCCAATTGGGCGCAGCGGATGGCCGCTACATAGCCGCCGGGGCCGGAGCCGATGACGGTGACGTCGTATGAATTCATAGAACCGGTTTTTCGGTGATTATTCGCACTGCGAAGGTAAGGCACAGCAGCGGCGGGTGAGGCGGTTTTTTGTAGCGTGGACTCTGTGAGTTCGCGCATCGTCAGGGCCGTCTCGCCCAAGCGCGGACTCGCAGAGTCCACGCTACGTTAGTCAACAAGTACGCCGATGTAATAGTTGAACGTGTCGACTTCCAGGTTCTCCCTGGTGGCGCCGGCCAGCTCCTTTATTTCCGCAAACCGGGTGGTGGGCCTGATGAACTGGTACTCGCCGCCCTTCAGGCGCACGCGCACCGGCATGTCGAACTTGTCGACGTCGGCCACCCAGCGGGCCAGCATTTTGCCGTCCTCAAAGCGGATTTCCAGCGTGGGGATGTTGCGGTGGCGCAGGTACTGGTCGAATATTCTGGTGAAGTCGCGGCCGCTTTCGCGGTTGAAGTAGTCCATCACCTGCTGGCCGGTCACGGTCTGGTGGTAGAAGGTGCCGGAGAGGCCGCGCAGCAGCTGGCGCCACTTCGCGTCGTCGTTGAGCACGGTGCGAAGGGTGTTGAGCATCACGCTGCCCTTGTCGTACATATCGCCGGAGCCCTCCTTGTTCACGCCGTAGGGGCCGATGATGGGGCCGTCGTTCTGGATGTTGCGGCGCTGGCCGTGCAGGTACTCTTGGCCGGCAGTTTTGCCAAACTGGCTTTCCACAAACAGCGCTTCGGAGTAGGTGGTGAAGCTTTCGTGCACCCACATATCGGCAATGTCCTGGCTGGTGATGCTGTTGCCGAACCACTCGTGGCCGCTTTCGTGAATGATGATGAAGTCCCACTTCAGGCCCCAGCCCGTGTTGCTGCGGTCTTTGCCGAGGTAGCCGTTCTGGTACTTGTTGCCGTAGGCCACGGCGCTCTGGTGCTCCATGCCCAGGTGCGGGGCGTCCACCAGCTTGTAGCCGTCGGCGTACCACGGGTAGGGCCCGAACCACGATTCCATGCTTTTGAGCATGGGCTTTACGTTGGCGGCAAACTGGGTTCTGGCCTTGGCCACGTTTTCGGGCAATACCCAGTAGTCAAGCGTTAAAGGCCCTTTTTCGCCCTGGTAGGAGTCGGCGAAATGCTGGTAGTTGCCCACGTTCAGGGCCACGTCGTAGTTGTTGATGGGGTTGCGCACGGCCCAGTCGAAGCGGGTGTAGCCGTCTTTGAGCTTCGTGGTTTTGCGCAGGCGGCCGTTGGAAACGTCCTGCAGGCCGGTGGGCACGCTGATGCTGATGAGCATGGAGTCCACTTCATCGGCCTGCTGGTCCTTGCAGGGCCACCAGATGCTGGCCCCCACGCCTTGGCAGGCCGACGCCACCCAGGGCTTGCCGGCGGCATCGGTGGTGAAGACCAGGCCGCCGTCCCAGGGCGCTTTCTTGGCCACGGTGGGGCTGCCGGAGTAGTATACCGTGAATTCGTCGCGGCTGCCTTTGGCAATGGCCTTCGGGAAGGTGACGAACACGGCGTTGGCCTCCCGGACGAAGGGCACCTCCCGGCCCTGGTACTGCACTTTCTCGACTTTGAGGTTATCGAAGAGGTCGAACTGCAGCCGGGTGAACTCCTGCGTGGCGGTGAAGCGGAACCGGTTGGAGCCGCTGATGAACCGCCGGGCCGGGTCCAGCTTCACGTCGAGGTGGTAGTAGCTGAGGTCGTAGCAGGCGCGGAGCGGGCCGTTGCCGCCGCGCAGCGAGTCGGCCCGGGTGTAGGCCGCCGGTTTGGGCTGGAGGAGCTGGGCGGCGGCGGGGCTCAGCAGCCCCAGCAGCGCCAGCAGGGTGAGTAATACGTTCGCTTTGTTCATCATGCAAAGCAACAACAGCAACCTGCGAGGCCCGCGTTTCCGTAGCGCCAACTTTGTGGTTCGCGTCCTTGTGCCTGTTCAACAAGTGCAAGCTGCGTGGTGGCGCGAACTGCAAAGTTTGCGCTACGGCGCTACGGGCAGGCGTAGTTTTACGGCCCTATGGCTTCTCCTGCAGCTACCGCCGCGCCTTCGCGCGCCGCTTTATTTACGGCCTTCGCGCTGGTTTATCTGGTGTGGGGCTCCACCTATCTGGTGGTGAAGTTTGCGGTGGCCAGCATGCCGCCGCTGCTCATGGCGGGCACGCGCTACAGCCTGGCGGGCGGGTTGCTCTACGGCTTCATGCGGTGGCGGGGCGAGGCGGCCCCCACCTTGCGCGGGTGGGGGGTTGCGGCCATTACCGGGGTGTGCCTGCTGGGGTTTGGCAACGGCTGCACCACGCTCGGGGTGCTGTACCTGCCCAGCGGCATCACGGCGCTGCTGGTGGCCACGGTGCCCATGTTTCTGGCGGTGCTGGGGTGGCTGAGCGGCATTTCGCCCCGCCCCACTAGGTGGGTGGCCCTGGGCCTGAGCGCGGGCATGGCGGGCATGTACCTGCTGGCGGCGCACCTCACCACGGCGGCGGTGCCGCAGCCCGGCCACGCCGGGCGGGGCATTGGGCTGGTGCTGCTGGCCTCGCTGATGTGGGCCGTGGGCTCGCTCTACGCCAAAAGCCACCAGCCAGCGGCCTCGCCGTTTGTCTCGGGCGGCATGCAGATGCTGTGCGGCGGCGCGGCCATGCTCCTGGTGGGCCTGCTGCGCGGCGAGGCGGCGGGGTTTGCGCTGGCGCAGGTCACGGCCAAGTCGTGGTGGGCGTATGGGTACCTGGTCATGTTCGGCTCCATCATCGCCTTCACGGCCTACATCTGGCTGCTGCGGGCGGTAGAGCCGGCCCTGGCGGGCACCTACGCGTTTGTCAACCCGGTGGTGGCGGTGCTGCTGGGCTGGGCTTTCGCGGGCGAAAGCCTGAGCCTGGCAATGCTGGGCGGTGCCGCCCTGGTTGTGTTGGCCGTGGTGCTGGTCATTCTCGGCGGCCGACAAAAAGCCTAGCCCCGCTGTTTGTAGTCAAACTTCCTTACTCGACCATGCTGGCCCCCGCCCTCCCCGACCTCGAAACCGAAGCCGACATCGTTCGGCTGGTTGATGCATTTTACCAGCGCGTGAACGAAGACGCCCTGCTGCGCCCCATCTTCAACGATGTGGCGCGGGTGGACTGGGCCACGCACCTGCCCACGATGTACGATTTCTGGAGCAGCGTGCTGCTGGGCACCAGCCGCTACAAGGGCCGGCCCATGGCCCGGCATTTCCCGCTGCCCATTCAGGCGGCGCACTTTCAGCAGTGGCTGGCGCTGTTTCGGGCCAGCGTAGATGCCCTGTTTGCCGGCCCCAAGGCGGAGGAAGCCAAGCTAAAAGCCCAAAACATCGGCGCCATGTTCGAGCACCGGATGCGGCCCAATCCGCTGTCGCTGCTGGGGTAGGCCGAACGTTCTTTCACGTCTGATTCCGCCTCAAACAACAAAAAGCCACCCCGTCCCAGGGTGGCTTTTTTGCAGCGAAAAGGATAATGCAACCGGGATGGCCCGGTCAATGAGCCGATTGCTATTTCAGCAGCTCTTTTTCCTGGCGGCACACGTCGCGGGCAATGGCCAGGTTGGTTTCGCGGGCATTCACCACCAGGTAGATGAACTTCTTGCCGTCGTCCGACAGGTTGATGAGGTGGAGCTGGTTGGAGAGGGTGATGAGGATGTCATCGATTTTCTCGCCGGTCAGCTTGAGGGCCTGCATGGCCTTGGTCTTCTGCTTCACCACTTCGGTGTTGTAGGCAGCCGCCGTTTCGGGGTTGAGCGTGGGCGAGTTGGTGTGCGAGGCCAGGGCCATGCCCGACGTAGCATCAACCACGGCCACGGCCATCAGGCTGGGCAGCGCGTTGATGATGTTTTGCACACACTGACCGGAGGGGGTGGAAGTAGAGTAAGCCATGATAAAATTGGGGTTAAGGTAAAAATCCGTGAGAAAAAAGGTGAGAATAAACCACTGAGCGGCAACGGCTAAGGGGCATAGCGAAGGAGCTCTCTCCGCCGGGCCGGCCCTGCTGCGCCGTCGACATTACAATGTTACGGGCACCTTTCCGGCCGCCGCCGGGGTTTTGTGCGGATTGCCCCCTTTTTGATGCGAGTGGCCGTATTTTTACAGCGAGCCGAACTCCCGGTGCCCCGCCGCGGTGCGGTGCGCCGGCCAAATCAGCGGTGCCCCCGCGCCGAACCGCCGCTGCGCGGCACTTGCCTTCACCTACCACTCCCGCGCTATGCCTGCTTCTGCTTCGGCCCGCTCCATGGCTGCTTCGGCCGCCGCCCGCATTGCCGAGCTGGAAGAAGCCCTGCAGGCCGCCCACGACCGCGCCGCCGCCGCCGAGCAGCGCCTGACCGGCCTGCTGGCCCAAACCGGCCCCGGCATGCTGCTGGTGAATGCCACCGGCACCATCAAGCGCGTCAACGACACCCTGAGCCAGCTGCTGGGCCTGGCCGAGCCGCCGGGCTTTTGGGAAGACCAGCCCGCCGAAACGCTGCTGGCCCAGGTGCAGCGCCTGGCCGTGCTGCCCGAGCACCCCGCGCTGCAACTGGCCACGCTGCGCGGGGCCGGGCAGTCGGTGCTGGGCGAAGCTATTCCGCTGCGCGACGGACGCGTGCTGCTGCAGGACTACGTGCTGCTGCCGGCCCAGCCCGGCGCGGCCCGCTCCGAGCTGCTTACCTACCGCCTGGCCCCGCCCCCGCGCCCGGCCGATGCCAGCACCGAACTTCACCAGCACGAGCTGCTGAACTACCTGCCCGCCGCCGTGGCCACGCACGATGCCCGGGGCGTGCTGCTCTCGTGCAACCAGGCATTTGCCCTGCTCCTGCAGCGGCCCCCGGCCCAGCTGCTGGGGCAGCCGCTGCACGATTTTATGGAGCCCGCCGATGCCACCAACGTGCTGCCCACGTACCTGACCCAGGTGGGCCTGCGGGCGGCGGTGGCGGGGGTGCTGCCCGTGCTGGCACGCAATGGCAAGCCCCGCCAGCTGCTCTACCAGGCCCACCGGCTGGGCCCCGCCGGCCGCACCGACGTGCTGCTGTGCGCCCTCGACATCACGGAGCGGATGCAGGTGGAGGCCGAGCTGCGGCGCGGCAAGGAAAAAGCCGAAGCCTCGGGCCGGGCCAAGGAAACGTTTCTGGCCAACCTCAGCCACGAAATCCGCACGCCCATGAACGGGGTGCTGGGCATGGCCCGCCAGCTCACCAAAACCAGCCTCGACCACACCCAGCAGGAGCTGCTGCGCATCATTCAGACCTCGGGCGAGCATTTGCTGTCGGTGCTGAACGAGGTGCTGGACCTCACCAAAATCAGCTCGGCGCGGCTGGAGTTGGAGCAGGTGGCGTTCGATTTGCGGGCCTCGATGGAAGAGGCGCTGCGGCCCCTGGAAGTGCAGGCCACCGAAAAGGGCATCACCTTTCACGTGGCGCTGCTGCTGAACTGCGGGCCGCTGCCCCGCGTGGTGGGAGACCCCTACCGCCTCAACCAGATTCTGATAAACCTGGCGTCCAACGCCATCAAGTTCACCGAGCCGGAGGGCACCATCTCGGTGGGCGGCTACCTGCTGGGGCGCACCGAAAGTCATATCTCGGCCCTGTTTCGCCTCACCGATACCGGCATCGGCATTGCCGAGGACAAGCTGGAATACATCTTTGAAGACTTTGCCCAGGCCGGCGTGGACACCGCCCGGCGCTACGGCGGCACGGGCCTGGGCCTGGGCATTGCCCGCGCCCTGGTGGAGCAGATGGGCGGCACCATTACCGTTGACAGCCAGCTGGGGCGCGGCAGCACGTTTCAGTTCACCGTGACGCTGCCCTGCGCCGTGGATGTGGAAGCCGTGCTGCCGCAAACGCCGCTCGATACCAGCGCCCTGCGCCACCGCCGGGTGTTGGTGGTGGAGGACAATGCCATCAACCGGGAGGTGGTGCGCCAGCTGCTGCACGGCTGGGAGGTGGTGGTGGACGAGGCCGAAACCGGCTCTGCCGCCCTGGCCCTGCACGCCGAGCGCCGCTACGACGTGGTGCTGATGGACATTCAGATGCCCGGCATGAGCGGCGTGGAAGCCACCACCCTGCTCCGCCAGCACCCCGACCCCGAACGGGCCCAGGTGCCCGTGCTGGCCCTCACCGCCAACGCGTTTCGCGCCGACCTGGACCGCTACCTCCGGGCCGGCATCAACGACTGCCTCACCAAGCCGTTCAAGGAGGAGGAGTTCTACCGCAAGCTGGTGGCGCTGGTGCAGCCGCCCGACGTGCCGCTCTACGACCTGGCCGAAGTGCACGAGCTGGCCGACGGCGACGCCGTATTCGTGGAGCGCATGATGACGTCGTTTCTGCTGCACATGCCGCCCGTGGTGCAGCAAATCAAGTCGGCCGCCGCCGCCGAGCAGTGGCCGCAGGTGGCCAAGCTGGTGCACCACATCAAGCCCAACCTGGTGCAGTTTGGCGTGGCCGGCATCGCCTCGGCCCTGCAGCTGCTGATGGAGCCGCCGCAGCCGGCAGACGAAAGCGGGCCGGGCCGGGCCGCCGCCGTGCAGCAGCTGGTGCGGCAGGTAGAGCGGGTGCTGGAGGAGCTGCCGGGCGCGCAGTAAGCCTGCCCTACAGCGCCCGCAGCCGCTGCGTAAACTCCTCCTGATACGGCCGGCTCACGGGCACCTCGTGCTGGCCCAGCTTCAGCATGTTGTCGGCCATGGCTTCCACGCGGTGCAGGTTTACGATGTAGGAGCGGTGCACGCGCACAAAGTGCCGGAACGGCAGCCGCTCCTCAATGCTTTTGAGCGTGCCGCCCACAATGTGCTTCTGCTTGTCGGTGACCAGCACCACGTAGGTCGACAGCGCCTCGATGTAGAGCACCTCCTCGAAGTTGATGCGCAGCAGCTTGCCATTGGTTTTCACGAACATATCGGTACCGGTGGCGGAAATCTCGCTCGGCCCGGGGCTGGCTGCCGGCTCCGGCGCGGGCGGCGCAGAAAACATGGGCTCGGCCCGGTATTTCTCCGTGACGCGGGCAATGGCCTGGCAGAAGCGGGCGTAGCCCACGGGCTTCACCAGGTAATCGAGCACGCGCAGCTCGAAGGCATCGACGGCAAAAGCGGCGTGGGTGGTGACCAGAATAACGGCCGGCTTGGGCTCGGGCAGCAGCTGCACCAGCTCCAGGCCGCTGATGTGGGGCATCTCGATGTCGAGCAGCACCACGTCGGCCGCGCTGCCGGCGTTGAAATACGCCAGCGCCTCCACCGCGTCGGGGAAGGAGGCGGCCAGCGTGAGCTGGTCGTGGCGCTGCACGGAGCGTTCCAGGGTCAGGCGGTTGATTTCGTTGTCGTCGATGATGACGCAGGCCAGCGGTTTCACAGCGGTAGGCATTAGGAAAGGAAACAGAACGTGGGCCCGAAGCTAAGCGGCGGGCCCACGTTTCTGGCTGTAAGTTCGGCGAACTTACAGCGCCCGGCCCATCGGAGCCGGTTTCTGGGCGCGCAGCAGCGCCGCGCCGCCCGCCACCACGGCCGCGTCTTCGCCCACGCCCACCAGCGCGGTGGGCACCTTCAATTGCTGGCTGATGCCCATGCGCAGCGCATAGCTCGCAAAGGTGGCCGCCACGGCGGCCAGCCCGCCCAGCACCCCGCCGCTGAGGGCGCTGCCGTGGCGCGACTTATACCACGCCGCTCCCACCAGTGCGCCCGATAGCGCCCGGCCCACCAGCAGTTGCGGGTCGGTGCGGTTGGGTGCGGTGGGCAGCTTGTCGCCGATTAGCTCGCCGGCGGCCAGCACTTTCAGCACCTTAGCGGTGAAGGGCTTCTGCAAAAACCGGAGCGGCGAGCCGGCCAGGCCGCTGTGCGGCTGCTGCGACAGATAATGGCTCAGAAACGCCGGGGCGCTCATGCTGCGCATGCCGGCCAGGGTGGCAAACCCCATCACGGGCCAGAATTTGGCGGGACGGTGCTTAGCGGTTTGGGAAGGCTTGGAGGGAGTCGGTTTCATAGCGGGTGCAAGTGGAAATTCAGCTAACGCAGCCCGTGAAATAGAGTTGATGAAACAGGGCCACCATCACGCCTCGAACCTACCTTTATAGAAGCGCCGGGCCACCCGCCGCGTTGCTTTCCCCTTTGCCAATGGCTACCGATTCCGCGCTTTCCCTCCCTATCCTGTCAACCCGCCGCAGCCTGCTCGACACCGGCCTGCGGCTTTTCGAAGAACAAGGGTTTTCCACCGTCAGCCTCGCCGACATTGCCGCCGCCGCCGCCCGGCCCCTGGCGGAGCTGTACCGCCATTTCGGCTCAAAAACCGACTTCGTGCTGGGCCTCTACCAGCGCATTCACGACGAGCTGGAAGCCCGCGCCTCCGACCTGCCCGCCGGCCCGCTGGCCCTGCGCTTTCAGGCGCTGGTGCAGCTGAAGCTGGCGCTGCTGGCCCCGCACCAGCGCACCCTGCGCTCCCAGCTGGCCGCCCTGCTCGATGCCGACACGCCCACCGGCGTGCTCAGCCCCGAAACCGAGAGCATCCGGCTGCGCGGGCTGGCGCTGTTTGAAGTAGCCGTGCGCGGCGCTACTGATGCGCCGGCCGAAAACCTGGTTTCGCAGCTGGCGCACACGCTGTACGCGGCGCACTGGGGCGTGCTGGGCCTGCGCCTGCTCGACCGTTCCGAAGGCGGCCAGGCCACCCGCGACCTGCTCGAAATGCTGAGCGCCGGCCTGGCGCTGGCCACGCCGCAGCTCGATTCGCTGCTGGCGCCGCTGCTGCTGGGGCAGGTGGGCGCGGCCGTAGGCCAGTTTATGCAGCTGAGCCCGGAGGTGGATTTCGACGTGGCGCGGCGCGTGGCCAAGCTGGTGCTGCTGCACCGCAAGGTGCTGGGGCCGGAGTGCGCGGCGGCGGCCTGCGAGCAGTGCCTGGCGCTGCACCTGCCCAAGCTGCACTACTTCATCAGCCAGTGCTTGCCGGTGCATTTCATCTTGCCCGCGTTTCCGGCCAAGTCGCCCAACCGGCACAAGGTGCTGGGCAAGCTGCCCGACCTGGGCGAGGAAATTGCCCTGAACTTCCTGCAAAGCCTGTGCGACGACATCCGGCAGGTGTACGCGCCGGGGGCCCGCATCAGCATCTGCGCCGATGGCCGCGTGTTTGCCGATTTGGTGCAGGTGAGCGACGAAGATGTATCGGCCTACAACGACGCGCTGAAGCAGCAGCTGGCCCGGCTCGGCACCCGCGATTTGGACGTCATCAACCTCGAAGACCTGCTCGAAACCGAGTCGTTCGACGCCGCCCGGGCCTGGATTACGGCCGAGTTTGCCGAGCCGCTGGCCGAGCTGCAGGCCCGCGTGCGCGACACCGACCACCACCGCGCCCTGTTCAACGGCATCCACCGCTTCGTGTCGGAAGACGGGATGGCGCTGGCTCCCGAGAAAAGCAAAAGTCGCGTGAAGGAGGAAAGCAAGGCCGTGGCCTACGAGGTAATCCGCCGCAGCAACGCCTGGACGCGCCTGCTGGCCCGGGAATTTCCGCACGCCCTCCGCCTGAGCATCCACCCCCAGCACCCGCACTCCGACAAAATCGGCCTGCGCATGACCCGCGCCACGGACGACTGGCTCACGCCCTGGCACGGTGTGGTGCTCCTGCGCGACAACGACTACCTGCTCATGAAGCGCCAGCAGGCGGAGGAACTGGGCGCGGAACTGGTGGAGGTAGCGGGGCGGCCGAGCCACTTTGTGCTGGGACCGAATTCTTAACTACTTGGGCAGAATTCTTTGCTGATTCGGTGGTGGCGGTAATGCACCTTTGCCTTACGTCAAACCTCACCCCCGGCCCCTCTCCTCAGGGAGAGGGGAGCCTGACGATTTCCGACTGAGCAAAGCCGGTGCCCCCTCTCCTGGGGAGAGGGGGTCAGGGGGTGAGGTTTGACGTGAGAACGAAGTGGTAGAGATGCTTCGGCTGCGCTCAATATAACGTTCTACTTTTCTCTCCTTTCATCTCCCTTTCCATGTCCTCCTACACCCTCGAACCCCAAACTCCTTTCGGCCTCATCATCCGGGCCAGCCAGCCGGGACATACCATTGCCGGCTTCGGGCGGGAGCAGATAGAAGGCTGGGTGCGCGAGCACCGCATCCTGATTTTTCGGGGGTTTGAACTGTTCGACAAAACGGAATTCGCCCTGTATGCGCAGCAGCTGGGCGAGCCGCTGCAGTGGCCGTTCGGGGCCATCAACGAGCTGAAGGTGAAGGCCGACGCGAAGAATTACCTCTACACGCCCAGCGCCGTGCCGCTGCACTGGGACGGCGCGTTCGTGGGCAAAATCCCCTACCTCATCTTCTTCCAGTGCCTGAAAGCGCCCCGCGCCGAAGACCGGGGCGGCACCACCTTCGCCGACACGGCCCGCACGCTGGCCCGCGCCACGCCGGCGCAGCGCCAGCGCTGGGAGCAGGCCACGCTGCGCTACCGCACCGAAAAAATCGTGCACTACGGCGGCACCATCACGCAGCGCCTCACCCAGGCCCACCCCGTCACGGGCGAGGCCACGCTGCGCTTCGCCGAGCCCGTGCACGACCTCAACCCCGTGAGCGTGGAGGTGCTGGACGCCACTGAAACCGAGCAGGCCGACCTGATTCGGGAACTGCAGGCGGCCCTGTACGCGCCGGAGGTTTTCTACACCCATACCTGGCAGGACAACGACATCGTGCTGGCCGATAACCACGTGCTGCTGCACGGCCGCGACGCCTTCCTGAACCCCAACGAGCGCCACATCCAGCGCATCAACCTGCTGGCGCGGCCTGCGCACGGCGGCCTGCGGCGCTTTCTGAAGAACAGCAAAATCCTGCGCCGCCCCGAGTTTCTGCCGGCCGAAGTGCCGATTTTCCTCATCCCTGTTCTGCTCAGCGCCGAGGATGCGCGCTTCCTGCGTAAGCCCGAGCTGTACGTGGGCCTGGCCGGGCTGTACCTGCTGTTCAACTTCGGCGACATGGTGAACACCTACGCCGACCGCCGCGTGGACGCCGTGTACAAAAGCCACCTCTCGAACGCCATTTTCGAGCTCGGTGATATGGGCGTGCGCTGGCAGATGCGGGCCTCGGTGGCCGGCACCGTCCTCATCAGCGTGTGGCTGACGCGGCAGACAGGGCGCTGGCAGTTCGTGCCGCTCACGGTCATCGGCTGGGCGCTGGGGTTCCAGTACTCGTGGCAGCCGCTGCACCTCAAGTCGCAGGGCGTGTGGCAGCTGGCGGCGCTGTGGGCGGTTATTTTCTTCGGGCCGATGGCGTATTCGGGCAGCCTCGTCACGCGCTTTCCCCGGCCGGCGGTGCTTTCGCTGGCCGCCGCCTACGGCATCATGCAGGTGGCCGTGCTCATGCTCAACAACGCCGAGGACTACACCGAAGACCGCGCCGCCGGCCTGCACACGGCCATTGTGGCGCTGGGCCTGCACCGCAGCATGCGCGTGGCGCAGCTGCTGACGGGCGGCGCGGGCCTGCTGGCGCTGGGCAGCTTCGGCTACCTGTTCAAAGCCGAAAAGCTGCCCAAAGCCGCCTACCTGGCCCTGCTGCCGCTGGCCGGGGCCGTGGCCTACATCACCCAGGGCTACGAAACCGTCAACCGGAAAATTGCCGACAAAGACGAGGTGGAGGCCACGGCCATTATCAAGGAAAACGGCCGGCTGATTCCCAAGTGGCTCATGGCCACGGCGTATACCAGCCTGCTGGCGGCCGGGGTGCTGTTCGGCGTTCGCGCGCTGCGGAAGCGGTAGAGACGCATACTTGCGTCTTGTGGTTGAACGACACGCCGCCTGTCATCCTTCGCTGCGCTCAGGACGACAGGCGAATTGAGCTAAACAACCAACATTAGCAACGACGAAACCCCAACTATTGCGTCTCTACATTGCCCTTAGCTTATGTCAACTGCTGAAAACATTCTCTACGATTGCGCCATCATCGGCGGGGGCGTGGCGGGGCTGACGCTGGCCGTGCAGCTGGCGCAGGCGGGGCGGCGGGTGGTGCTGTTTGAGAAGGAAACCTACCCGTTTCATAAAGTATGCGGCGAGTACGTGTCGATGGAAAACTACGATTTCCTGTGCCGCATCGGGGTGCCGCTGGCCGAGATGGACCTGCCGCGCATGACGCGCTTCACCGTGTCGTCGCCCAGTGGCGTGGCGCTGCACCACTCGCTGGATATTGGC
Organism: Hymenobacter daeguensis; assembly: GCF_054780555.1. Classification (NCBI taxonomy): domain Bacteria; kingdom Pseudomonadati; phylum Bacteroidota; class Cytophagia; order Cytophagales; family Hymenobacteraceae; genus Hymenobacter; species Hymenobacter daeguensis. Next base: position 1,747 of record NZ_BAAGWC010000041.1, on the reverse strand, counting down.
GGGCTGGGCATCACCCGCTACGTGCTCGATGAGCTGCTGGCCCGGCTGGCGGCCCGGCACGGGGCCACCATCCGGGAAGGCACGCGGGTGACGGACGTGGTGTTTGCCAACGACCAGTTCACCCTCACCACCGCCAACGGCGCTACCTATCAGGCCCGCACCGCCTGCGGGGCCTGGGGCAAGCACGCCAACCTCGACAGCAAGCTGGCGCGGCCTTTTGTGGAAGCCAGCCGCAAGGAACGCCAGTTTGTGGCCGTGAAGCGGCATTTGGAAGGCGTCGATTTCCCGGAGGCGATGGTGGAGATGCACAACTTCCGGGACGGCTACTGCGGCCTCTCGCCGGTGCTGGGCGGCCTCACCAACTGCAGCTACATTTCGGACGTGCGCAACCTGCGCGCCCACGGCAACAGCATTGCCGAGATGGAGCGGCAGGTGCTCATGCAAAATCCGCTGCTGCGCCCCTACCTCACAGCGGCCCACCGCCAGGCCACGCCGCCCATCGTCATTTCGCAAATCACGTTTCGCGAGCGCTCCACCGTCGATGCCCACGTGCTGATGCTGGGCGACGCGGCCGGCACCATTGCGCCGCTGGCCGGCAACGGCATGAGCATGGGCATGAGCGCCAGCTTCCTGCTGCACGGCCTGCTGCTGGAATTTCTGGACGGCCGCAGCAGCCGCGCCGAGCTGGAGCAGCGCTACACCCGCGCCTGGCGCGGCCTGCTGAGCGCACGCATCACGGCGGGGCGGCTGTTTCACCAGGTTTTTGGGATGCCCTGGCTGACTACGGCGGGCATTCAGGTGCTCAGGCGCCTGCCGTTTATGACCGACGTGCTGCTGCGGCTGACGCACGGGCGGGCGTATTAGCGGGCCATCGGAGACTGTAGCGCGGGCTTTGCGAGTCCGCGCTACATCGTGCCCACGCTACACAATATTGCGGCATTGTTACGTTTATAGTCGTCAAGCCTAACATATTCTTAGATTCGACAGCTTTAATCCACCTCTACATTTCGGCGCATGGACGGTATTGTGGTTGTCCTGATTCTTGCCATTGTGGTCCTCGTCCGGACCTGGGGCCTTCCCAACCGCCTCACCGCCCTGCAAAAGGAACTGGCCCAACGCCTCGCCGACCAGAAAAAGCTCCAGGAGGAACTACGGCTGCTGCAGGTGCAGCTTGCGCTGCTGCGCGACGCGAAAACCACCGCGTCACCGTTCGGAGAGGCCGCGCCGCCGCCGCCGGTGGCAGCTCCGGTCAGTCAGGCCCCGCCCCTGCCGGTGCCGCTACCGGAAGCCAGCCCGGCACCAGCTGCGCCGATTCCCGTTCTGCCAGTGCCAATGCCGGAGCCTGCGCCTGCTCCCGTCCTGGCGAAAGCGCCGGAACCGGCGCCGGAGCCGATACCCGCTCCGATGCCAACACCGGAGCCGGAACCTTTGGCCGAGCCGCAGCTCCTCCCGGTTTTAGCTGCTGAGCCAGCCCCTGAGCCGGAAATAGCCCCGGCCCCTGAAGCAATTTCTGAACCGGAGGCCGCCCCAGCCCCGGAATCAGCACCTGATTCAGCCCCCGCCGCCACGCCCGAACCAAATCTGGCCCCACTGCCAGCACCCGCGCTACAGCCCGAGCCTTTCCCAATTCCTGCGCCCCGGCCGGCTCCCCTGCTCATTCCCGAGCCGCTGCCCCTGGCGGCCGCCGTAGCGGTGGAGCGGCCAGGCTTCCCGCCCGTGGCCCCGCCGCCACCCGCGCCGATGCCCG
>NZ_BAAGWC010000040.1:0-32689 GCF_054780555.1 Hymenobacter daeguensis | reverse complement strand
TCCGGAGGGCGAGGCCCGCCCGCCCCGCGAACCGCGCCCCGAAGGCGAAGCCCGCGAGCCCCGCGCCGAGGGAGAGCGCCGGCGCAGTCGCGGCGGCCGCAACCGCAAGCGTGGGCCAAAGCCGGAGGGCTCTGGTACCCCTGGCGCACCCGCGGTTCCAACGGCGGAGTAAAACTGAGCAAACACCAAATTACCCCCAAAGCTCAACTGGCTTCGTGCCGTGAGTTTTGGGGGTAACTGTTTAAATCCAGGGCATTACCAGCGTAGCGAGTTCTTGCATTGCGCACACAGGAACAGCTGCTCAGCGTCTACTGTGGCCACTTTCCCTTGTGCGTCGTTCATCAGACAGGCCGGGGCATTGGCGGTGCAGTGCGGCAGATGCAGCATGTGTCCTACTTCGTGCAGGCTCACTTTGACGAGCCGGTCGTTACGGCCACGCAGCCGAAACGTAGAGGCTACGCACTGGCTGCCCCCAATTTTATTGGCCAGGCCCATCACGCCCCAATGCGGCTTTTGCGGCGGCTCTTCAATCTCAATATCGTCAACGGTAAGGGCCAGTGTTTTGACCTGAGCATCATCGATGTTGGCAATGTGGCTGGCCAGAAAAGCAAGTATTGCGCGGGCGCGGTAGCGCTGCCGCACCGGGCACTGGGCCGTAACCGGCACTGTGCTGGCGGGCAGAACCACCACCGGCACCTTGTATAGCTCCAGAATGGCTTTTTCGACCTGGCGCGCCTGGGCCGGCTTGATGCCGGTGAAGGGCACTACACATAGCTGATGCCGTCGGGTAGCACACTTGATGCTCAATACGTTACCCGCTAACATACTTACGCCTAAAAACAAAGCCCAACCAAGACGCATAACAGCCGAAAACGCGAAGGCGTAAACTTACTGCCCCTGGCGCTTGGGCGAGCCTCGCGGCCGCTAGCTGCTTATCAAACAGCAGCGGCATTACCTTTCCAGGTACAAAAAAAGCAGCTCTCACAAGCTGCTTTTCTATCGTGTCTTCAGCCTGAAGCCAAAGGCTACAATCCGAAATTTTCCTTAATCATGGCGGCAAAATCGGCTTCGCTCATTTGGGATTTCGCGCCGAGAATTCCTTTGGCATCATCGCCGGCGATGTAGCGAAGCTGGGAGGTGCCATCGGTGGCGGCGGTGTAGATGACTTCGGCAATTTGCTCTGCTGTGGAACCACCGCCGCTTCGCTCACCAAAGGCAGCTATTACGCGGCGCAGCTGGCCGGCGTAAGGGTCGGCTTCGTCGGCTGGGTCGGTGGTCATTTTGAGGGAGCGGGTAGCAAAATCGGTGGCTACGCCGCCGGGCGCTACTACTTTCACCTGAATGCCGAACGGCGCCAGCTCGTACCACAGCGACTCAGAGAAGCCGTCGAGGCCAAACTTGGTGGCGTGATAGAGCGAGTTCATCGGGAAAGCCGTGCGGCCACCCACCGAGGTGATGTTGATGATGACACCCGACTTCTGCTCGCGTAGCAGCGGCAGCGCCGCCCGCGTCACAGCAAATACGCCGAAGACGTTAGTGGCAAACTGGTCCTGAATCTGGGCATCGGTGGCTTTCTCGAATGGCCCCACTAGGCCGTAGCCAGCATTGTTGATGAGGACATCAAGGCTACCAAAGTCCTGGTGAGCTTGCTGAATGGCACGCGGAGCGGCGGCCGCATCGGTTACGTCGAGGGCGTAGACGCGCACGTTGGGCAGGTCGGCGAAGGTGGCATCGGCGGGGTTGCGCATGGTGGCGGCCACCTGCCAGCCGTGTTGAGCAAAGAGGCGCACGGCCGCCGCGCCAATGCCAGTGGAAGTGCCGGTGATGAAAACAGTTTTGGGCATGAGTAGGAAAGTTGAGGTTGCTCCCCTTCTGACGCATGAGCCGTCGAATTACTTTCCTGTCTGCGCAGGTCCGGCTTGCCTATTCAAGCTCCGGAATCCCAATTGCGCGGAAAAATTGGTATACTTCCTTGTAAAATTCCGGCAGTCGGGTCACGTCGTCGGCACTGCCTTCGGGGATGAACAGGACCATGCCCTGGCGGGCGCGGGTGAGCAGTACGCGGTAGGCATTGAGCAGGTAGCGGCGGCTGTCGGCGGCATTGCATTGCTGCCATCGTGTGCCCTTGAACTTGCGGAACTGCCATTGGCCCCGATGCAGCCAAAAATCGGCATCCCACGCCACTCCCACCCAATCCAACTCCAAGCCCTGAATGTCAAACTCGGTGGCCACATCCTCCAGGTAGTACGAGGACCGAACGTCGGTGCGGTCGTTGAGAAACCAGACCGGCGCATCAATCTTATCCTTAATATTCAACCCCAATGGCTTGAGCCGGTGCGCGCCCGACGAAGCCACCAGGCCGTAGCGCTCCGAGCCGCGGGCTTGTTGCCGCAGCCAGGTTTTGGCCGTTTCCAGCCGGCGCGTGAGACGAATAGGGTACACGGCCTGCAAATGCGTTTCGTACAGCTGCCGCGCCTGGGCCAGGTCGGCATCCAGCACGGCTTGCACGAAGGCCGCCAACTGCTCGGCCCGGAAGGAGCGCACCGATACGGCCAGGTGCAGCGCCGCCAGTGGTTCGGCGTGCAAGGCATCCAGCCGGGTCACGGCGACCTGGTCGGCCAGATAGTTCCGGTCGTCCCGAATCCGGTTCGAATAGTAGATTTTCCACGCTGCAAAACGGGTTTCAAAGGCCCGTAGCCATTCTTCCAATCCCGCTTCGCCGGTATTGATTTCCTGGCCGCCGCCAATCAGACACACCACCGTGCACCAATCAGGATGGCGGTCCATTACCTCCACCAGAAACTCAGGCTCCGACATGTTGAAATCGGCCTGCCCGCGCTTCTGTTGCATAAACTTACTGGCCTGCTGGGCCGACCACGCCCGCTGTGCCTCATCAAATACTGTCACCTTCTCAATGGGCGGGCCGAGGTGGCGCAAGGCTTCGTCGCGGAAATGATGAATGTTCTGAATGAAGGACCGCACTTCCGAAACAGCCTGCTTCTTGTCGAGCCGGCGGCCGTGGTGCCGGGCGTCCTTCACCTTGTCGCGGGCGAGGGCTTCGCGCAACACGTCCACCAGCGGGCCATTGCCCGAGAGGAATACGGCGTGCTCCTGCTCGTCGGCTTGGGTGCGCTCGTTGGCAATGTTGAGGCCAGCCAGGGTTTTGCCAGCGCCCGGCACCCCAGTCACAAAACAGATAGCCTTGTGTCCCTGCTCTTTGGCCTGCTCAATAATCCCGGCTATGCAGGCCCCCGTCACCGATAAATTGGCGGCGCCGGCATCGGAGCGGGTGATATCGGCCACCTGATGGCCTTTGTAAAGCGCCTGAGCGGCTTCAATTATGGTGGGTGTGGGCTGGTAGCCAGCGGCCAGCCATGCGGCGGCGCTCAGCGACGGGCCCGTGGCGGCAGCGGTGCCGAGGCGCAGGCAGGCAGCAATGGTGGTGGCATTGGCCCGCAACGGCTGGTATAGTCCATCGCTGAATGGCTGTAATGCCAATGTATGAGTAGCAGCCTGCGTGGCTACCAGCACCGGCAGAATACGGGCGTGGTGGCTGCCGGCATGGAAGTTTTTGAGGTCGAGCGCATAGTCCAGCACTTGGTCTTGCGCGGCGGCGTCATAGCTCGTGCTGCCCACTTTGAATTCGAGCACAAACACGGCGTCCGCCAACAGCACCACCACATCGGCCCGCTTGCCCATGCGCGGAATAGCGGCTTCAAACAGCACGTGGCCACCCGGAAAATCGAGCAGCTCGCGTTTCAAAATCCGAATCTGCTGCTGCCAGGCACCTTTTTGTAGCTCCTCAAGCGCGTGGGTGTGAGCCAGCGCCAACTCGCCAATTATTCGGTTTTCGTCGTGAGCCAGAAAATCTGCGATGGACGCATGGTAATAGGCACGCTGCATGGTAGGCATTGGGGAAAGTTCAGGGGAAAGCCAGCAGAACAGCTGCTATGCCCGCTAAACTACTACCCCAGCACCTGCCCCACCCCAAACAGCACCGTAAACACCAGCGTGCTCAGCGCCATTTGCTTCAGCAGCGGGTCGAGCTGCATCGACTCCTGCCGCTGCCACACCTGAATGGCGTTGAAGAGAAACAGCGGAGCCGCCAGCGCATACAGCCACTGCCACGGCGAATGGTAGGTAAGGGCCACAAACACCGTGGCGCAGCCCAGCCCGATGAGCAGCAGCAGCCAGTGGTAGCGCCGCGCATGCAGCGGCCCCAGCCGCACCGGAATGGTGATTTTGCCCGCCAGCACATCGGATTTGATGTCGCGGATGTTGTTCACGTTCAGCACGGCGGTGGCGAAGCAGCCCAGCGCGGCGGCCGGCAGCAGCACCTGCAGCGGCAGGCTGCGGGCTTGCAAAAAATAGGTGCCGCACACGCCCACTACCCCAAAAAACAGGAACACCGAAATATCGCCCAGCCCGGCGTAGCCGTACGGGTTAGACCCCGCCGTGTAGTTCACCGCCGCCCAGATGGCCGCCAGGCCCAGCGCTACAAACCCCAGAAACAGGCCCAGCCCGGCCGTGCCCAGCGCCACCCACAGCAGGGCCAGCCCGCTGGCCAGCGCCAGCAGCCCGCAAATCCACATGCCGCGCTTCATCTGGGCGGGCGTGATGGCGCCGCTCTGCACGGCGCGCTGCGGGCCTTCGCGGTGCACGCTGTCGGCGCCGTTCTGCGAGTCGCCGTAGTCGTTGGCCAGGTTGCTCAGGATTTGGAGCAGGATGGTGGTGAGGGCGGCCAGGCCCACCACGAGGCCGTTGAACTGGCCGTTGGCTTTGGCGAGAAAACCGCCCGTGAGAATGCTGGCCAGGGCCAGCGGCAGGGTGCGGGGGCGGAAAGCGGAAATCCAGGGAGACATTTTTTTGAGCAAAAAAGAACGTCATGCTGAGCTTGTCGAAGCATCTCTACCGCTTCGTTGCAACGGCTGAATTAGTTGCGCGGCAGAGATGCTTCGACAAGCTCAGCATGACGTTCTGAATAATTCAGAAAACAGCAGAAACTACTTCGTGATATCGGCCACCAGCTCGGGGCTCAGGGGCGTCACCTTCGAGTTATAGAACTTCACGACGTGGCCTTTCTCATCCACCAGATACTTGCAGAAGTTCCAGCTTGGGGCCTCGCCCACCGCGCCGTTTTTGCTTTTGTCCGACAGGTATTTGTAGAGCGGCGCGGCATCGTCGCCCTTCACCGATACGGTTTCGAAAAGCGGAAACGTCACGCCGTAGTTCTTCTCGCAGAACGAAGCCACTTCCGAGTTCGAGGCCAGCTCCTGCTTGAAGCTGTTCGAGGGGAAGCCCAGCACCACCACTTTGTTGCCGTATTTCTTCGACAGCTCCTCCAGCTCCTTGTACTGCGGGGTGAAGCCGCACTTCGAGGCGGTGTTCACGATGAGGAGCTTTTTGCCTTTGTACTGGCTCAGCTTCACGTCCTTGCCATCGATGGATTTCACGGTGAAATCGTACACGGAAGCGGGCGCGGCGGCGGTTTCGGCGGGGTTGGTCATGGCAGGGGCAGCGGCCGGCTTGGCGGCGATGAACGTAACGGCGGTGGCAGCGGTGGCCAGCGTGAGCAGCAGGAAATTTTTCATGGGATGAAGGTAAGGGTTGCGCAGTTGCGTGCGTAACCATACGAAGGTGAATAGGGTTTCGGACCGGAGGCCGTAGCGCGGACTTTGTAGTTCGCGCCCCCGCACCGTTCGGGTATCGTTCCAAGGCGCGGACTACAAAGTCCGCGCTACTCCGTTAAAAACCCCGTCAGCTCCCCCGCATACGTCAGCGTGAGGCGGTGCATGGCGCGGGTGCAGGCCACGTAGAGCATGCTCTTGTCCACCGCCGTCCGGTAGTTGCGGGCCGAAACGAAGGGCACGACGACCTCATCAAATTCCAGTCCCTTCGCCAGGTGTGCCGTGGTGAGCATAACGCCTTCCTTGAAATGCGTGGACTCCTCCGTGAGCAGCTGCACGCCCTGGCCATCCAGCGCCTGCTGCACCTGCTCCGCCTGCCGGGGCGTTTTGCAGATGATGCCCATCGAGTTGCTGCCCGCGCTTTTGAAAGTTGCCACCAGCTGCCTGAGCGTTTCCAGCTCCTCGGCGGGGCCGTTGCAGCGCACCAGGGCCGGCTCCTGCCCGTGCCGTTCCAGCGGCATGATGTCGGGGTTGGGCGTGATGCGCTGGGCGAAATTCGTAATCTCGATGGTGGAGCGGTAGCTGCGGTTCAGCCGGACGATGTCGGCCTGCGGGAAGACGCGCTCAATGGTTTCGGCCGACGACGCGCTGTAGGGGTTAACCGTCTGGCTAACATCGCCGAGGATGGTTTTGCGGCAACTGAACACCCGCGACAGCACGGCGTACTGCACCGGCGTGTAGTCCTGCATCTCGTCCACGAGCAGGTGCTTCACGTGGTCGTAGGCCGAGATGCCTTCCAGGCGAATGCGCAGGTAAATCAGGGCGAACACGTCGGCATATTCCAGCGTCTGGCCGTGTTCGTAGCGGAACAGCTCGGGCCGGCCCAGCCAGCGGTAGAAGTCGCGGTAGAAATCCAGCACGTTGTTGAAGCGGAACATGCGCGTGAGGGCCTCGCCTATCGTGCTTTTCTCCCCGTTGGTCAGCTTGCGGTCGGCGGCGGTGCGCACGAAGGCGCGCACGTCGTCGGCCACCAGCGGGAAGCGCCTGAGCAGCGGCACCCGGTGGTAGGTCTTGAACTTCTGCGTCAGCAAGGCGCTGGGCACCACCGTGCGGCCCACCCGCAGCTCGCTCGCGCTGAAGTAGTTGTTTTCGACGTGCAGCAGGTATTTATTCAGCTGGCTGAGAAATTCGAACGAGGACTTGAACCGGATGCGCTCGATAAACGCCGGCTGGTGGTGCTCCAGCAGCGCCGATACCTGCTCGAAAAAGGTCTGGAACGGGTACTGGTTGCCGAGCAAATCGGCCGCCAGCTCCTCCATCACGGTTTCCGGAATGTGCTCCTCGCCCAGCTCGGGCAGCACGTTCGAGATGTAGTCGGCGAAGACCTTGTTGGGCGAGAGAATGAGAATATCCTTCGCCCCGATGCTGTCGCGGAAACGGTAGAGCAAAAAGGCGATGCGGTGCAGGGCAATGGAGGTTTTGCCCGAGCCGGCCACGCCCTGAATCACCATCACCGAGGCCTCCTCGTTGCGAATCACCGCGTTCTGGTCGCGCTGAATGGTGGCCACGATGTTCTTCATCTTGTCGTCCGAGGACTTGGCCAGCTCGCGCTGCAGCACCTCGTCGTGGATGTTCACGCCGTTTTCAATCAGAAACTCCAGCCGCCCGTCCTGAATCTTGTACTGCCGCTTCAGGTCGATGCGGCCCTGAATGGGGCCGGACGGCGTGTTGTACGAGGCTTCGCCCAGCTCGTAGTCGTAAAACATGGACGAGATGGGCGCCCGCCAGTCGTAGATAAGGCCGCGCCGCTGCCGCTCATCCACGAAGGAATGCACGCCGATGTACACCGGCGTGGTCACGTTGTTGCGGGTTGTGAAGTCAATACGGCCGAAGTAGGGCGACTGCATCAGCTTAATAAGCTTGCGCTTGCGGGCCACGGCGCCGGCGCCGGTGTAGGCCATGCGGTCGATGGACTGGCCGGCGGCCACCATGTCGGCATCGTCCATGCCCGACTGGTTTTCGTGGATGTACTCCTTTTTCTCCCGCAGCTCATTGGAAAACTGCCGCACGGAGTCGTCCACGCGCCGCACCGCCAGCGCCAGTTGCTCCTTGATTACTTCGAGGTGTTCCCGCTCTTCTTGTTCGGTTGCGTTCATCGGGGATTGGTTTGTAGGGGCGGGGCCTGCCCCCGCCCGGACGTTCGCGCCACATCAACGATTTCGTTCAACGACGGGCGGGGGCAGGCCCCGCCCCTACTCGTTTACGTAGTCGGCGGCGTCAGCCACTTTTCCAATTGCACCGGCTGGTAGGCAGCCATCTGCTTCAACAACTCCTCCGGATTAGCCGATTGCAGGAGTTGGTCGCGGTTTTCGGGGCGCAGCAGCTGGTCGTCGCGCATGCGGTCGAGGGCTTGCAGCAGCAGGTCGTAGTAGCCGTCCACGTTGAGCAGGGCCACGGGCTTGTGGTGCAGGCCAAGCTGGCCCCAGGTCAGCACCTCAAACAGCTCTTCAAGCGTGCCGTAGCCGCCGGGCATGGCAATGAAGCCATCGGCGCGGTCGGCCATCAGGAGCTTGCGCTCGTGCATGGACTTTACGACGTGCAATTCCGTGCAGCCTTTGTGAGCCAGCTCCTTGGCATCCAAAAAATCGGGAATCACGCCCACTACCTGGCCGCCCCGCGCCAGCACGGCATCGGCAATGGTGCCCATGAGGCCCACGCGCCCGCCGCCGTACACCAGCGTGAGGCCCTGGGCCACCATGGCCGCGCCGAGGGCCTGTGCCTGCGCAATGTAGTTCGGGTTGGTTCCGGCGCTGGAACCACAGTACACGGCAATGGATTTCATCATGTCGTAGGAACGCGCCATGGCGCGTTCAATCGTTGAACGGTAATGGGCAATGAATCTCGGGGCACGAACATTTGCGCCACCCAAACGGCGCATGTAGGCACGCGCCATGGCGCGTGCCTACATGCGCTCGGGCACCTGCATGCCCAGCAGCTTCAGCGACTGCTTAATCTGCTCTCCCACCCGCGCCGACAGCGCCACCCGCAGGCTGCGTTTGGCCACGTCGGTTTCCTGGAAAATCGAGACTTCGGCGTAGAAGCGGTTGTAGGCTTTGGCCAGGTCATACGCGTACTGCGCGATGACAGCCGGCGAGAGGTTGCGGGCGGCTTCGGCCACTACCGCGGCGTAGCGGGCCAGTTCCTGCACCAGCTCGCGCTCGGTGCCTTCGAGGCTCGAAATCCGGCTCCAGTCGGCCTGCTCCTCAATGCCCAGCTCGGCGGCTTTGCGGCGAATGGCGGCAATGCGGGCGTGCGAATATTGGATGAACGGGCCGGTGTGGCCTTCGAGGCTCACCGACTCTTCGGGGTTGAAGAGCATGCGCTTCTTGGGGTCCACCTTCAGCAGGTAGTATTTGAGCGCGCCCAGGCCCAGCATGTGGTAGAGCTCATCCAGTTCCTCATCGCTGAGGCCTTCGGTTTTGCCTTTTTCGAGGGTAGCGGCTTTGGCGGCGGCCACCACGTCGCGCACCAGCTCGTCGGCATCCACCACGGTGCCTTCGCGCGATTTCATTTTGCCGGAGGGCAGGTCCACCATGCCGTAGCTGAGGTGGTGGATGGCGGCGGCGTAGGGCTTGCCCAGCTTCTGAAGCGTGGCCTGCAGCACCTGCATGTGGTAGTTCTGCTCGTCGGCGATGACGTAGATGCTGCTGTCGTAGCCGAAATCCTGGTATTTCAGCTCGGCCGTGCCCAGGTCCTGAGTGATGTAGACGCTGGTGCCGTCGGCGCGGAGCAGGAGCTTTTCATCGAGGCCCTCGGCCTGCAAATCGACCCACACCGAGCCGTTTTCCTTCTTGAAGAACACGCCTTTTTCAAGGCCTTCCTCTACCCGCTCCTTGCCCAGCAGGTAGGTTTCGGACTCGTAGTAGTACTGGTCGAAATCGACGCCGATGTTCTTGTAAGTCTCGTCAAAGCCTTCATACACCCAGCCGTTCATCTGGCTCCAGAGGGCTTTTACTTCCGGGTCGCCGGCTTCCCAGGCCTGCAGCATCTGCTGGGCCTCGGTCATGAGCGGAGCTTGCTTTTTGGCGATGTCGTTGGCCACGCCTTCGGCTTCGAGCTGCTTGATTTCCTCGCGGTAGTGCTTCTCAAACAGCACGTAGTACTTGCCGGCGAGGTGGTCGCCCTTCATCCCGGCCTGCTCGGGGGTTTCGCCGTGGCCGAAGTGCTGGTAGGCAATCATCGACTTGCAGATGTGGATGCCGCGGTCGTTCACCAGGTTGGCTTTGGTGACGGTGGCGCCGGTGGCTTTCAGAATCTCGGCCACCGAGTAGCCCAGGAAGTTGTTGCGCAGGTGGCCCAGGTGCAGGGGCTTGTTGGTGTTGGGCGAGGAGTATTCGACCACCACGTTTTGCGGGCCGCCGTCGGTGCCCACGGGCGCGGTGGCGGGCTGGGCGCGCAGCTGCTCAAACACGGCCAGCCACTCGGCATCGGCGATTCCGAGGTTCAGGAAGCCTTTCACCACATTGTAGCCGCTCACGCGGGGCTCGTGGGCTTTCAGCCACTCGCCCAGGGCCTGGCCGATTTGCTCGGGGCCTTTGCCCAGCGCCTTGGTGAGCGCAAACGTGACGAGGGTGAAGCTGCCGGCAAACTCCTTGCGCGTGGGCTGGAGCGTGAGGCTGGCGGCGGGGATTTCAACGCCAAAAACGGCCTGAGCGGCGGTTTGCAGGGCGGTTTTGAGGGAGGATTCTAACTGTTGCACGGGGCAAAGGTACGGGCCGTTGCATGTAGCGCGAACTTTGCAGTTCGCGTCCCCGCACCGTTCGAACAACTCGCTCCGCCACGCGAACTACAAAGTTCGCGCTACTGCCCTGCCGGTCGAGCACCCCACCGAAACTTGCCGCAACGTAAAGCCCCGTCAGTGGCTGGCGGGACTTTTGTAGAGTGCTGCTGAAGTTTACGAAACTCATGCTCGGAGAGCGTTTCTTAAACTTTGATTAGTAGACGAGTTTCTTAAACTCGCCTACCTGTTAAGGTCTGTTTCTGCCCCTTATATATTCAGGCAGCGCTTTTGATTAGTAGTTTACTGAAAAGAGCGTTATAAGTTATTGCTGCCGCCGCTGGCGATAAACACTAAAAAATACCGGCATGCTTCCTCCTCGGTGCGAAAGGTGCGCACGTTCTTCTTCTGCCCGCGTTCGCTATAATAGACCTGCCACCCCTCGTTGGTGCGGTTTAGCGTCACCGTATCACCAAGCAGTCCCCCGTTGAGGTACCAGCCGCGGTAGCCCCCAGCCACGAGTTCTTTCTCCAAAGCAGCTATGTCCATGTGATTTCGGTTCACAAAAAGGGTGGTCATTCGTAGTCGAAGGTGTCCCGTAGTTCACCCAGCAGGGCGGCATTGTGCCCGTACACCCCGCGCAAGAAGTCGTAAAGCTGCCGGTGTTCCCCGGCCTGCAACAGCCGTTGCAAGGCCTCCAAGGCCGCGATGGATTCGCCTTCGGGGGCCGCGTAGCGCACGTAGCCGACCAGTTCCGCTTCGAGCAATCGGGCCACCGGCGCCTCCCACCGCTGGACGACGTTGTAGACGAGGTTCATCATCCAGATGCCGTCGTGGGGGTCGGTCGCGAACACTTGGCGCAGGGCCGGCACGGCCGCGGCGCCCATGGCCGCCAAGGCCTGTGCTGCACCGGGCGCGGCGGACCAACACAGGTCCTGCAAGTGCACCAGCAAGGGCGCCGCGTACGGCACCAGCCGGTCCACGGGCAGGTGCCGCAGGAGCTGGCCCGCCGGCCAGCTCTTCACGTACCCGCCGGAGGTCAACTCCGCGAGGTGGGCGTCGGACAGAGCGCCAAAAACCCGCAGGGCTTCTTGTTCTTGCTCCGCCGTGACCGCATGGACCAACGAATCGAGTAGGTGCGCAAGGGGTTTCATGGTGCAACCTAACCGTTTTCGTAATGCCGTTTAGGTAAACGGTAGAATTTCTAGCCTACTAATTTTTCACAAGTTAGTCTGCTTAACGAAACAACACCCACAAAAAGGCCCCGCCAGCTACTGGCGGGGCTTGCCGTTTCTGCAGCGACTCAAGCGGCGGGCTTGCCGGCCGGACCGCCCTACGCCTCGCCGCAAACGCTCAGCTCATTGCCGTTCGGGTCGGTGAAATGGAACCGCCGGCCGCCCGGATAGGCAAAGATGGGCTTGCTGATGATGCCCCCAGCCGCTTCCACTGCCGCTTGCGATTCTTCCAGCGCATCGCCCCACAGTACCACCAGGGGGCTGCTGGGCGGCACGCTTTCGGCGCGGTAAAAGCCACCCGAGAGCTGCCCATCCTCAAAGGCGATGTAATCGGGGCCGTAGTCCTCGAATGACCACCCGAATGCCTGGGCGTAGAACTGTTTAGTCGCGGCCAGGTCAGTGGCCGGAAACTCCACGTAGAAGACAGAATTATTGATTGGTTTGCTCATTTCGCAGAATAGGTGTGTGAGGTGATTAGATAAAGGTTCTACTGTTTACAGACTTAAATTAGCGCCTGATGAACGGTTTAAATAACGTGCGACGGTGGATTGAGGCTGGCAAGCAAGTAGGCAAACATATCGTTGTCGAAAAGAATGGCGAAAATCATTGGCTAACCGCCGGGATTCAGAAATGGGATGGCATTTATAAGCTGTACATATCTGAAATAGAGGAGAGCCTGATACCAGGCGAGGAATATTTAGTCGATGAAATAAACGACGTCCAACATTTCGAAGAGCTTGCGCCGCTAATGGCAGCTAAGACGCTGATTAAGCTGGAGGAACTGACGCCATTAAAAGGCAATAAGGCATTCCACCCTCCTTTTGACGCTTATTCAATTACCGACTCATCACCTCCTCCAGCCGCAGCCGGCGCTCAATCGCCTCCGTCGCCTTCTCCAGAATGTTGAAGGCATTCTTTGCCATCGAGTTGCCGTTGTCCAGCGTGGGGTTGATTTCAACCATTTCGAAGCACACCACCCGGTCGTTTTCCAGCAGGTCCTGGCAGAGGTTTTCGGCTTCTGACAAATACAGCCCGTCCTCCACGGGCGTGCCCGTGCCGATGCTGAAGCTCGAATCGAGGCTGTCGACATCAAAGGAAATGTAGACCAGGTCGCAGTAGCGCAGGTGCTCGTAAATCTCGCGGGTGAGCCGGCGCGAGCCTTTGGCCTTGATTTCGGGCAGCTTTATCCACTTGATGCCCAGCTCGGCGATGAGGGCCTCCTCCTCCTCCTCGGTGTCGCGCACCACCACGTACACTAGGTGCTCGGGCTTGAGCTTGGGGCCGGGCTCGGCCAGGTTTTGCAGGCGACGCCAGAAGAAGATGGTTTCCGCGTCGGGCACGTTGCGCTGGTGCTTCAGGTTATCCACGCCCAGCGAGGCGGCCAGGGGCATGCCGTGCACGTTGCCGCTGGGCGTGGTGTAGGGCGAGTGGATGTCGGCGTGGGCGTCAATCCAAATCACGCCCAGCGTTTTGGTGGGGTAGGCGGCCTTGATGCCGGCAATGGTGGCGTTGGCCGAGCTGTGGTCGCCGGCCAGCACCAGCGGAAACTCGCCGAAGCGCAGCGTCTGCTCCACGGCCTGGGCAATGCCCTTCTGCACGGTGTAGATGGCGTCGATGTGCTTGGCGAACGGGAACGGGGTTTTATCAAACAGCACGTGGTTCAAATCGGGCAGCGTCACGGTATTGAACCGGCGGAAATAGTCGGAGCCTTTGTTGAGGCAGGCCACGCGCAGGGCGTCGATGCCCATGCCGGAGCCCCGGGTGCCGGCCCCGAGTTCGGAGCGGACTTCCAGTAATTTGATGCGTTTCATCGGAGGGTGGGAATTTGGGATAGCAGAATGGCGGCATCGCTTTTTGAATGAAGAATGAGGAATGAGGAATGAAGAATTAATAGAGGCGCGCCACCAGGATAGCAACTGCTACAAATTCTTCATTCCTCATTCTTCATTCTTTCATTAATTAAAACGCTGCCTTGCGGCAGGAGAATCTGCCGTAGCCAAGTCGCTAATATTCCATCGTCACGATGCGGGGCGAGGTAACGCAAGAACAACAACCGGTTCCCGCCCGTTAACCCGACCCCGGCGGTACTTTTGTACCACCCGCCGCAAAGGTCGGGCTTTTTCGCCGTTTTCAAAACCGCATGGATACGTACCACGACCTCATTTCCCAGACTTTCGACTTCCCCACGGCCGACTTTACCGTGCACGACCACGAGCTGCGCTTCCACGACATCGACCTGATGGCACTGGTGGAAAAATACGGCACTCCGCTCCGCCTCACCTACCTGCCCAAAATCAGCTCCCAGATTCAGCGGGCCAAGAAGTGGTTTGCCGACGGCATCGCCCAGACGGGCTACACCGGCTCCTATTCCTACGCCTACTGCACCAAGTCGTCGCACTTCCGCTTCATTCTGGAAGAGGCCCTGAAAAACGACATTCACCTCGAAACCTCGTCGTGGTTCGACATCAGCATTATCCGCAACCTGTATGCGCAGGGCAAGGTCGACAAGCAGAAATACATCATCTGCAACGGCTTCAAGCCCGAGGCCTACAAAAAGGAAATCGCCGACCTGATTAACGACGGGTTTGTGAACTGCATGCCCATCATCGATTCGCCCAACGAAATCGAATATTATCACGACCACGTGAAGGAAAAGGTGAACATGGGCATGCGCCTGGCCTCCGACGAGGAGCCGCGCTTCCAGTTCTACACCTCGCGCCTGGGCGTGCGCTACGCCGATGCCGTGCCCATCTACGAGCAGCGCATCAAGGACGACCCGCGCTTCACGCTCACCATGCTGCACTACTTCATCAGCACGGGCATCAAGGACACGTCCTATTACTGGTCGGAGCTCAGCCGCTTCGTGCACAAGTATTGCGAGCTGCGCAAGGTGTGCCCCACCCTCACCACCATCGACATCGGCGGCGGCCTGCCCATCCAAACCAGCATCCAGCCCGACTACGACTACCCCTACATGGTGGCCGAAATCCTGCGCACCATCCAGCGCATCTGCGCCCAAGAAGGCGTGCCCGAGCCCCACATTTTCACCGAGTTCGGCATCTTCACCGTGGGCGAAAGCGGGGCCACCATCTACAGCATCCTCGACGAGAAGCTGCAGAACGACAAGGAGCTCTGGTACATGATTGACGGCTCGTTCATCACCAACCTGCCCGACACCTGGGCCCTGAACCAGCGCTTCATCATGCTGGCCCTCAACGGCTGGGAAAAGCAGTACAAGAAAATCCAGCTCGGCGGCCTCACCTGCGACTCGCAGGACTACTACAACTCCGAGAAGCACATCTACCAGACCTTCCTGCCCGAGCGCAAGCCGGCCGATGCGCAGCCGCTCTACGTGGGCTTCTTCCACACCGGCGCCTACCAGGAGAGCCTCAGCGGCTACGGCGGCATCAAGCACTGCCTCATCCCCGCCCCCCAGCACGTCATCCTCGACCGCGCCGAAGACGGCACCCTCACCGATACCGTTTTCGCGCCCCAGCAGGAAGCCGGCAGCATGATGCGGATTCTCGGATACGAATAATTCAATTTCGACGTTAAAAACGTTAGCAGAATATAGGGCTGGCTGCTTATCTTTGAAGCCCAGCCCGTCATCCCTCACTCGTTTTAATATAAATTATGAAAAAGTTCGTATTGCTCGCCGCTGGTGCCGCCGCCCTCACCCTCGGCGCCTGCAACCGTCAGAAGTGCCCCGCCTACAGTAGCACCAAAGAAGCCAACCGCATTTCTTCGCCCATTACGGCCAGCACGGCCACGCCCGCCGCGCGCCAGTAGTGCTTTCAGGTTTCGTTAAAAAGGCCGGCCTCCCGCGTGGGAAGCCGGCCTTTTTTGGTTGGTTTTGATTTCAGAACCGCTTCGCTAAACTACGCCACGGGCCATTCTATCTCCTGATAATCGAAGTGTTTGCAGGCGATGTAAAACTTTGACTGCCGGTGTTCAACCATTGTTTCCGGGCCGAGATGCATGGGTGAGAAGTCAAAAACGAATACGTCCCCAAATAGATTGGCGGCGAAACCATCGACTACCGTCAGGGAATAGCGGTAATCGGAGGAATCGACACGAAATTCTTGTACCTCGGTGAAGGTGATTTTTAAATACACAAAATCCCCATCGCGCATGGTAGAATAACATTCCAACACCACGACAATATCAGGTAGGTTTTCTGTAGTGAAAGACAAGCCTACATGTTTCACCAAGGCATCGCCTAGCTCTTCATAAACTCGCCCAAACTCTTCTAAGGTTTTCACGCTGGCAGTGCTATGTTTTTATAAAGTAACCATTTTTATTCTATTCCGACCGTTTGATTAAGCGCTTACGACCAGCCGTGCCAGGCCCAAAAACCGATACCTCAATATGCCCCGGTAACAGCCGATACGCAGTGATGCTGTCGCTGCCCGCCGCCTTCACCAGCGAATCCCCTACCTGAATATAGTCGTGGCCGGCGGCCGTCAGGGCCAGCGCCGGGGTTTCGCCGGTGGTCAGCTGCACCTTCTGCATGCCGTGCGAATACGACAGCATTTTCGCCACGCGGCCGGCCAGCTGCAGGGCGCGGTAGCGCTCGATTTCGCGCTTGGCGTTGGCCGTGGTGGTGAAATAGAGAAACACCTGCCCCAGCACCACGCACCCCAGCAGAAACAGCATGTTGCGGTTTTTAGCGGCCCATTGTCCTATCGTTGCCATCGCGCTAGTGGCTTAGAATAACCTCCGTCGCGGCCCGCAAATCGGCCACGTGCGGCGCGAAGGCTTCCGCGTTTTCCTCCTCCCCTACCAGAATGCCGCGCACGCCCGCGGCCGCCCCGGCCTGCATGTCGCGCAGCCGGTCGCCGACTATCCAGCACTGCGAAACGTCGAGGTTGAAGCGGGCCACGGCCTTTTCCAGCATGCCGGAGTTGGGCTTGCGCAGGATGGATTCGCTCACGCTCGGGTGGGCATCGGCGAAATACAAGGCGTCCAGGGCATTAGCGCAGGCAGCCTGCAGCTTGGCGTGGCAGGCGTGCACTTCGGCAGCGGTGTAGAGCTTTTTGGCAATGCCGGCCTGGTTGGTGACGACTATCAGGTAGTAGCCGGCAGCCTTAAGGCGGGCCAGGCTTTCGGGCACGCCGGGGATGATGACGAATTCGTCCAGCTGCCACACGTAATGCCCGATTTCTTCGTTCAGCACCCCATCGCGGTCCAGAAAAACGGCTTTGTTTTTTGTTGTCATTGAACAAAGGAAGCAGCGCGAACTTTGTATTTCGCGTCTCCCGCGCCGCTTCGACGATTCGCTGACAGCGCGGAGACGCGAACTACAACGTTCGCGCTACAGCATACGACATGAAAATTGGCATCATCGGCGGCGGCATCAGCGGCCTCACTTTAGCCTGGTACCTGCAAAAAAACGGCGTGCCCTACGACTTGTTCGAGGCCGACGCCCGGCCCGGTGGCAACCTCCACAGCCTGCCCACGCCCGAAGGCTACCTGCTCGAAGTCGGGCCCAACTCCCTGCAGCTGAGCGCCGAGCTGGAGGAGCTGCTGGCCGACCTCGGCCTCACCGACCAGCTTCAGGATGCTGCCGCCGTGAGCCAGCACCGCTACGTGCTGCGCAACGGCCGCTACCAGGTGCTGCCCGGCTCCCCCCCCGCCCTGCTCACCAACGGCTTTTTCAGCCTGAAAGCGAAGTGGCAGCTGCTGAAAGAATTTCGCCAGCCCGCCGCGCCCATTGCCCCCACGGAAACCGTGGCGCACTTTTTCCGCCGCCGCTTCGGCAGCGAAATACTGGATTACGCCGTCAACCCGTTCATGGCCGGCATCTACGGCGGCGACCCGGAGCAGCTGCTCATCAACAAGACTTTTCCGCAGCTGCCGGCACTGGAGCAGCAATTCGGCTCGGTGCTGCGCGGGCTGATGAAGGGCGGCCCCGGGGCGGGCCGCCGCCGCATCATCACGCTTGAAAAAGGTGCCCAAACCATTGCCGACACGCTGGCGGCCCGGCTCACCAGCTACCAGCCTGCCACGGCCGTAACGGCCGTTTCGCGCGCCGCCGATGGCACCTACCAGCTGGAGCTGCGCGGCCCGCAGGGCCTGGAAGCCGCCCCCGGCTACTCGCACCTGGCGCTGGCGCTGCCCGCCTACGCCGCCGCGCCGCTGCTCGACACGCTGTTTCCGCAGGCGGCAAAAGCGCTGGCGGCCGTGCGCTACCCGCCCATGTGCGCCGTGTACTCGGCCTACGACCGCACAGCCGTGGCGCACCCGCTCAATGGCTTCGGCGCGCTCAATCCGAAGGTGGAAGGCCCTTACGCGGCCGGCTCCATCTGGACCAGCAGCATCTACCCGCAGCGGGTGCCGGCCGGGCAGGTGCTGTTCACCACTTTCGTGGGCGGCGCGCAGTACGAGGAAGCGGCCCGCCAGCCGGAAAGCGCGCAGAAAGCGGCTGTTCACGCCGAGCTGAGCAAGCTCTACGACATCTCGGCTGCCCCGCGCTGGCAGTACCGCTACAGCTGGCCGCGCAGCATTCCGCAGTTCGATGAGCACATCCTCCCGGCCCACGCCGCCGCCGATGCGCTGACGGCCGACAACATCCTCGCCGTGGCCAACTGGCGGGCCGGCGTGGGCGTGCCCGACTGCATTCGCTACGCCCGGAAGCAGGCCGAAGCGCTGGCGCACCCGTAAGGATTTTCGGCGCGCTGCCTGACAAACAAGCTACCCATTTTCCACTAACCGAAGCGCCAATGCAGCTTCGTGCGCCCAAACCCTATCTTTGGGGCAAGATTACACTCCATGAGCAAAGGCCTCGTCCTAATTCCTACGTACAACGAGCGCGAAAATGCGGAGCTGATTATCCGGAAGGTGATGTCGTTGCCCAAGGCGTTCGACGTGCTGATTATCGACGATGGCTCGCCCGATGGCACGGCGGCCATTGTGCGCAGCCTGCAGGCCACGTTCCCCGACCGCCTTTTTCTGGAAGAGCGCACCGGCAAGCAGGGCCTGGGCACGGCCTACATTCACGGCTTTCGCTGGGCGCTGGCCCGGGGCTATGCCTATGTGTTTGAGATGGATGCCGACTTCTCTCACAACCCCGAGGACCTGCTGAAACTCTACGATGCCTGCGCCGTGGAGGGCTACGACCTGGCCATCGGCTCGCGCTACGTGCAGGGCGTGAACGTGGTGAACTGGCCCATGTCGCGGGTGCTGATGTCGTATTTCGCCTCCTGGTACGTGCGCCTGGTAACGGGCATGCCCATCAGCGACGCCACGGCGGGCTTCAAGTGCTACACCGCCAAAGTGCTGCGCGCCATCGACCTGAGCAAGATTCACTTCGTGGGCTACGCCTTTCAGATTGAGATGAAATGGCTGGCCTACAAGCTCGGTTTCCGCATCAAGGAAGTGCCCATCATTTTCACTGACCGCACCCGGGGCACGTCCAAAATGTCGTCGGGCATTTTCCAGGAAGCCTTGTTTGGCGTGCTGCAGATGAAAATCAGCAGTTGGGTGCATCCGGTGAAGCCGGTAGCGGCCGAACCGGCCGAATAGCCCCATTGGCAGGGCCTTATTGGCCGTCTGACGACGAACCAGGCCCGGTTGGCCCGCCGCCCCAACCACTGCGCCACCCCGGGCGTATCTTCCTTGGCTCATGGAAAATACCCCGCTGTTCTGGCTGGCTTTCACGGTTTTTGTTATCGGGCTGCTGCTGCTGGATTTACTGGTTTTCAACCGCAAGGCGCACGAGATAAAGCTGCGCGAAGCCCTGGGCTGGAGCGCCTTCTGGGTGGCGCTGTCGCTGGGCTTCAATGCGCTGGTGTACCGCACCATGGGCCACGAGGCCGGCCTGCAATGGCTGACCGGCTACCTCGTCGAAAAGGCCCTGAGCGTCGATAACCTGTTTGTCTTCCTGCTCATCTTCAGCTACTTCAAGGTGCCCGGGCAATACCAGCACCGCATCCTGTTCTGGGGCGTGCTGGGGGCACTGCTTTTGCGGGCGGTGTTTATTCTGATTGGCGGGGCACTGCTGGCCAGGTTCCACTTTCTGCTCTACCTGCTGGGCGCGTTTCTGGTCTATACCGGCATCCGCATGGGCTTCAGCGGCGACGCGCCCGAAATTGACCCCGAAAACAACCCCGTGGTGCGCTTTCTGAGCCGGCACCTGCCCATCACCCGGCAGCTGGAAGGCGGCCGGTTTTTCATCAGAAAAGACGGCCTGCGCTTTGCCACGCCACTTTTTGTGGTGCTGGTGATGGTTGAAACCACCGACGTCGTGTTTGCGGCCGACTCCATTCCCGCCATCCTGGCCATCACCCGCGACACGTTTGTGGTCTTCACCTCCAACGTGTTTGCCCTGCTGGGCCTGCGGGCCATGTACTTCGCCCTGGCCAGCATGATGCGCCTGTTCCACTACCTGCACTACGGCCTCTCGCTGATTCTGGTGTTCATCGGCGCCAAGATTCTGTTCGAGCACATCTACCCGATTCCCATGCCCGTGGCGCTGGGTGTGGTGGGCGGCCTGCTGGCGCTGAGCGTGCTGGCGTCGCTGCTTTGGCCGAAGAAGGAGGAGTAGAGACACAATATTGCGTCTCTACCTCGTGCTGTTACTTCGGCGCTTTGGCCGGCTCGGCATCGGCGGCGTTGGAGTTCACGCCGGCGTCGGGGGCGGCGGCGCCGGTGTTGAGCAGGTCAATCAGGTTGAGGGGCTCAAACTGGCTGGAATCGGCCGGGGCCACGGTGCGCGTGGTGTCGGGGC
This sequence comes from Hymenobacter daeguensis, assembly GCF_054780555.1. NCBI lineage: Bacteria > Pseudomonadati > Bacteroidota > Cytophagia > Cytophagales > Hymenobacteraceae > Hymenobacter > Hymenobacter daeguensis. Next base: position 12,322 of record NZ_BAAGWC010000040.1, on the reverse strand, counting down.
GGGCGGCGAAGGACATGAACTGGCGCGCCGGGCCGCCGAGGTGCAGGGAATAAGGCAGATTTTCGCGGTCGTTGGCCGAAATCAGGTTGCGCGTGGCCATGATGTCGGCGATGAGGCGGAAGAAGTAGCGCGTGCTCCGGCGCAGGTCGCCGTAGGCATCAAACGAATAGCGGGCGAATTTCGGCTTGGGAATGATGCTGGCCAGGTACAGGCTTTCGGCCAGGCTGAGTTCGTCGGGGCGCTTGCCGTAGTAGAACAGGGCCGCCTCCTTCACCCCGTACACGCCACGCTTGCCGCTGGGCCAGCGGTACTTGCTCGGGCCCCACTCAATGATGTTGAGGTACACCTCGAACATGCGCTGCTTGCTCACCAGGTGCGTATTCTCGATGAGCCACACAATCAGGGCTTCTTCGGCCTTGCGGCCCACGGTTTTCTGGCGGCTCAGGAACACGTTTTTCACCAGTTGCATGCTGATGGTGCTGCCGCCCCGCGCAAAGCGGTGCTCCTTCAGGTTCTGGATGGCGGATTTCACAAACGCCTTCTCCATGAAGCCCTTGTGCGAGAAAAAGCGCGGGTCTTCGGCCGTGGTGATGGCCGCCCGCAGGTAGGGCGACACCGAGTTGTAAGGCGTGAAATCGGGGTTGGACGGGCCCACGTTGAAGGTGCGCAGCGAGTCGCCCTTGTCGTTGAAGGCCGTGTAGGGGAAATCGGTATTGAGCACGTTCAGGTTTTCCTCGCCGAAGCTGGTGACGGCGAAGTTCTTGCCCCGCAGGCTGGAGTCGAAATGCAGGCTGTCGACGTTGGCCAGGTCCACGTCGCCGTGCATCCGGTAGGTGAGCGTGCCCCGGCCCCGAATGCCCTGCGTGGCATCGAAAATGCCGGTCGGGAGCGAGGAGAAAAAGTCATTGGCCTCCGTTTCGGCCGATTCTACCCTGATGCTCACGGCGCGGCTGGGCTTCATGCGCACGCTGATTTCGGGAAACAGGTGCAGCTTGTTCACCACCACCTCGCTGCCTTTGTCGAGGCTGGCGGTGCCCCGGCCCAGCGTGGCAATGAAGTTCAGCGCCCCGCGCTTCACCTCAATCTCGTTGGACGCCAGCTTGGGGTGGTAGAGGCTGAAGTTGCGGGCCGCCAGCGAGCCGCGCACCGTGAGGCGGCCGCCGGTGTCGTCGTCGTCAAAATCCTTGCTGTCGAGGCGCACCTGCACCGTGTCGAAGCTCACCAGCGCGCCGAAGCGGCGGGGCACGTAGGGCAGCTGCACCGAGCTGCCAATGCCGAACACCCGCGCCGTAAGGGCGTAGTCGCCCGGCTCGATGTGCCCGCTGATGCCCAGCTCGTTCGACACCGAGTCGATGTTGGCCGTGAGGCGGCCCGAGATGTCGCCGTCCTGGATTTTCAGCTCCGGCAGGCGCAGCAGCGCCGTGTGGCGCGGCCCCAGGTAGCTCACGTAGAAATCCTTGAAATTGGCCTCGCCGGGCACGTTATCGAAGGCCGTTTCGAGGGCCTGGTTCAGCATCAGGCCGTAGTTGACGCCCTTGGTGGTGTCGCGCGGGGCCGCGCTGGCCTTCTGCTTTTTAATCAGGAAGCCGTAGTTGTCGGAGGTGGCCGTTTTGCGGGCCGTGAGGCGGGCCGTGATGATTTCGAGGCCGCTGAACACCGGCCGGCCGGCGAAGAGCGAGCGCACGCTCAGACTGGCCTGCAGGCGGCGGGCGGTGAGCAGCGTATCGGTGGGCGTGGCGCGGGGCACGAGGCTCATGCCGGCGATTTCGACCGTTTTAAAGCCGGCAAACCGGGCCGGGCCCAGCGTAAGAATAACCGGGTATTTGCGTTCAACCTTGGCTTTTACCTCCTTCAGCGCATAGTCCAGGAGCTGCTGGCGCTTCCACTGAAACACGGCGAAGGCTATGAGCACCAGCGCGGCCAGGCCGCTCAGAATGCCGATAAGGAGTCGTTTGGTGGAGGGAGTCAGGCGCACGGAATGTTATAAAGCGGCAAATTAGCCAACGCCAAAGGTAAGAATAACGCGGGCGTAGCGGGAATACGGAAGAGCATGGGCCAGCGGCCAACTCCCCTCCTTGCTAAGGAGGGGATGTTTTCACGCAGTGAAAACGGGGGTGGCTGTGGCGTCGGGGGGCGTTGAACGATGGGAAGAAGCAAACCGAAAGGCTCAAATGCAAACCGGCCGCGTATCGTTCAACGCTCCTCAACGCCCGCAACCACCCCAGCCGCCGCTTTGCGGCGGCATCCCCTCCTTGGCAAGGAGGGGAGTTTTTTGTGCTACCCTGCTCATTCGGCCCGTACTTTTGCGGCATGCCCAGCCCCTTACTCGCCCTCTCGCCCCTCGACGGGCGCTACGCCCGCGCCACCGCCCCCCTGGCCCCGCGCTTCTCCGAAATGGCCCTGATACGCTACCGCGTGCTGGTCGAAGTGGAATACTTCATTGCCCTGGCCGAGCTGCCCCTGCCCCAACTGGCGGGTGTGTCGGCGGAGGCGTTTGCGCCCCTGCGCGGCTTGTATGAAAACTTCACCGAAGCCCACGCCGAAGCCATCAAAGCCCACGAAGCCGTGACCAACCACGACGTGAAAGCCGTGGAATACTGGCTGCGCGATGAGTTTACGAAGCTGGGTTTGGGCGGCTTTATCGAGTTTATTCACTTCGGCCTGACCTCGCAGGACGTGAACAACACCGCCATTCCGCTGAGCTTCCGCGATGCGCTGGTGGGCGAGGTGCTGCCCGCCTACGCCAAAGTGCGTAATGCCTTGGCCGCCCTGGCCCAAGCGTGGCAGGCCGTGCCCATGCTGGCCCGCACCCACGGGCAGCCGGCCTCGCCCACCCGCCTGGGCAAGGAGATTGAAGTGTTCGTGGCCCGGCTCGATGCGCAGGTGGCGCTGCTGGCGCAGGTGCCGTTCGGGGCGAAGTTTGGCGGGGCCACCGGCAACTTCAACGCCCACTACGCGGCCTACCCCGGCACCGACTGGCACGCCTTCGCCACTACCTTCGTGAACGACCGGCTGGGCCTCAGCCGCTCCTTCCCCACCACTCAGATTGAGCACTACGACCACCTGGCGGCCCACTGCGACGCGCTCAAGCGCCTCAACACCATCCTGATGGACCTGGCCCGCGACGTGTGGCAGTACATCTCGCTCGGCTACTTCAAGCAGACCATCAAGGCCGGCGAGGTGGGTTCTTCGGCCATGCCGCACAAGGTGAACCCCATCGATTTTGAGAATGCGGAAGGCAACTTCGGCGTGGCCAACGCCCTGCTGGAGCACTTCGCCGCCAAGCTGCCCATCTCCCGCCTGCAGCGCGACCTCACCGACTCCACCGTGCTGCGCAACTTGGGCGTGCCGCTGGGCCACGTTCTCATCGCCCTCGGCGCCCTGCAGCGCGGCCTGGGCAAGCTGGCCCTCGATGAATCAGCGTTGCAGCGCGACCTGGAAGCCAACTGGGCCGTGGTGGCCGAGGGCATCCAGACCATCCTGCGCCGCGAGGCCTACCCCGACCCTTATAATGCCCTCAAAGCCCTCACCCGCACAGGCGAAGCCATTTCGGCGGCCAGCATTGGCGAATTCATTGACGGGCTGGATGTGAGCGAAGGCGTGAAGGCAGAGCTGCGCGGCATCACGCCGCACAGCTACGTGGGGCGCTAGCTTTTCACGTTTTGTGATGAGCTACCGCTTGTTTTCATCTTTGGGCTCCTTTTCACATCACCCATTGCCTTCCTCCTGATGCCTTCTTATCCTCGTTTGCTCTGTGCAGCGGCTATTGGTTTAGCGTTTGCTGCCTGCTCGTCTAAAAAAGACGATGCTACTCCTACTGCCGACATGAGCTGGACGGTGGATGGCACCAATGAAAGGGCCAACATTATTACGCATAGCGTGAGCGGCAATAACCTCTTTCTGGATGGCTACGCGGGCGACACTGCCACTAGTTATCATCATGTTAGCATCTGGCTACCCAAAACCGCCGTTGTGGGCACGTACTCGCTTACCACCAACGCAGCGGGGTCTTATGCAACCATCGCCAATCGCACGGGCACTGTATACGTTGGTCGCACCGGCTCTATTACCGTAACCAGCCTCACGGCTACCAACATCAAAGGCACTTTCTCGTTCGCAGAAACGCCAATCAATCCCCAATCCATCATTAAAACCATTACCAACGGCACGTTCAATGTGGACTTATAAGCTGTTCCTATCGAAAAGCCGCCGTGGCCCGTTGGGGCTGCGGCGGCTTTTTTGCGGGCCGCGCTTCCTGTTACTTTTACCCTCTCATTCCCGCTTCCCCGCCCCGTGCCCCAGCTCCACGACACCGTTGTTCACCCCGACTGCCGCCACTTTCGCGGCGACCTGCCCTGCCGCCCCAACAAAACCCACGGCTACGTGTGCGCTGGCTGCCCCGTGTATGAACCCGTCACCAGCCGGATGCTGATTATCAAGCTCGGGGCCATCGGCGACGTCATTCGGACCACGCCGCTGCTGCGGCGGCTGCGCCAGGAGCGGCCGGGCTGCCACATCACCTGGCTCACGCTCACGCCGGCCATTCTGCCGCAGGGCGAGATTGAGGAGATTCTGAAATTCGATTTCGCCAGCGCCCTGCAGCTGCAGGCCCGCGAGTTCGATGTGGTCATCAACCTCGACAAGGAGAAGGAAGCCTGCGCGCTCCTGAACAACATCACCGCCCAAGAAAAATACGGCTATGCCCTGCGCCCCTACGACGGCGTGGCCTGGCCCGTAAACCAGCTGGCCGAGCATAAATACCTCACCGGCATCTTCGACCAGGTGAGCCAGGCCAACACCAAGCCCTACGTGCAGGAAATCTTCGAGCTCTGCGGCTTCGATTTCCGGGGCGAAGAATACGTGTTCGACACTCACGACGACAAGGGCTACGACTGGAGCGCCCTGCCTGCCGCCCGCCCCCGCATCGGCCTCAACACCGGCTGCGGCGACCGGTGGACCACCCGCCTCTGGAGCACCGAGAAGTGGGTGGAGCTGATAACCGGCCTGCAAGCCGCCGGCTACACGCCCGTGCTGCTGGGCGGCGAGGCCGAAGACGCCCGCAACCGCGAGCTGCACGCCGCCACCGGCGCGGCCTACCTCGGCACCTTCCCCCTCCCCCGGTTCATCAACCTGATGAACCAGATGGACGGCATCGTGACCCAGGTCACCATGGGCATGCACATCAGCATTGCCCTGCGCAAGCCCACCATCCTGATGAACAACATCTTCAACCCGCACGAATTCGACCTCTACGGCCGGGGCCAGCTGGTGCAGCCCAACAAGGCCTGCGTGTGCTTCTACCGGGGCGCCTGCCAGCTCGGCACCAGCTGCATGGAAGACTTGCCGGCCGAAAAGGTGCTGCAGGCCGTGCGCGAAAGCGTGCCGCTCCCGCCGGCAATTGCTTGATTTATCTAGCCGGGTAGCGGCGGCGTTGCTTTCCGGCATCTTTGGCTACACACCTGTCGCCGCCACGCGGCTATTTCGGGCGCGACGCGTTTCGTACCGCCTGCATCCGGGCCAGGAAATCGGTCATCGGAGTGGCGGCGATGACATTGGCCAGCGCCGCCAGCGGCAGTTCTTCGAGGCGCTTGAAATTGAGGCAGCCCTTGCCCATTTTCAGCTTCGGCGCCGCTGCCAGCAGCCGCTCGCGCAGGCCCGGCATCATGTACACCGGTATCAGGTGCAGGCTGAGGTAGCTTTTTTGATTGGCTAAAGCCAGGCACATTTCCTTGCCCGCCCGGAACTCCAGAAACTTCCGGCCTACGTGCTCGGTGTAGCCGGCCGGCACGGCGGCGCGCACCAGCTGCCACACCTGCCGCGCCGGCTCCTGCCGCTCGGCGGGCAGGGCCGCAATAAACGCCTCGAAGGAATCAGCATCGGTAATAAGGCTCATGGGATGTTCGTTTCCGGGCGAATTTAAGACTGCTTTCCGGCCACTTCCTTCAGCGCCGCCACCATCACCGGCCACGAAAACTGTTTTTTTTCTTCCCGCACGCCGGCCGCGAAAGCAGCCTCCCGCTTCTCAGCGTAGAAATCCACCACCGCATCGGCAATGGCACCCGGCGTAGGCGGCACCACGTAGCCTACTACGCCGTCCGGAATCAATTCGGCCAGGCCGCCCACGTCCGTCACCAGCATGGGCCGCTCAAAATGATAGGCTATTTGGGACACTCCACTTTGCGTGGCGTTTTTATAAGGCTGCATAATTAAATCGGCGGCGCAGAAATAATCCACCACTTTCTCATTCGGAATAAAATCCGTCGCTCGGATAATTCTATTTTCTAATTGATGCTGCTTAATCAACGCCTCATACGGCGCGGCATCCTCGTAAAACTCGCCGGCAATAATCAATTTAATCGGCAGCTGCGCCAGCCGCGCATCGGCCATGGCTTCGAGCAGCATATCAAGTCCTTTATACGCCCGGATAAACCCGAAAAACAATAGATACCCCACCGTATCCGGCAGTTTCAGCGCCGCCAACGCTTCGGTTTTCGATTTTATCGGGCCGAAATTATCGTACAGCGGATGCGGCCGGTACAGCGCCGGCTTTCGGCCGAAACCCAGCCCCCGCAAATCCGCCAATACGCTGCGGCTCATGGTCACGAAACCGTCGCAGGCGCTCAGGAAATAGCGCGTCAGCGGCCCGTCACCCGGCCGTTTCTCGTGCGGAATCACGTTATCCGTAATGGCCACCACGCGGGTGTGCCCGTTGCCGCGCACCAGCCGGGCCACCGTGCCCAGCGCCGGCCCCATAAATGGCAGCCAGAACCGAAAAACCACCAAATCGGGCCGTTCTGCCCGCAATTTTCGCCCCACCTGCCACCACGAGAGCGGATTCACCGAATTCAGACTAACCTCAATATCCAGGTCGGCTGGCCCCGGCTCGGTGCTGAATTGCGTCTGGCCCGGAAATAGAAAGTTCGGGTATTGCAGCGAAAACGTCACGATGCGCGCCTCGTCGCCGGCTTCCTTGAAGGCACGCGCCAGCCGCTCGTTGTACGTAGCCAAACCGCCGCGTAAGGGGTAGGCCGGGCCGATAATTACGACTTTCATGTCCTCATTCAGCATGTATCACTTAACATTTAACAATCACATTAGCGCGTGGCGCACTGTTAACTATTAATTGATAAATGTTAATTGAGTTAATTAATGGTTTCCCTCACCAGATAATCATTTCGTTTCGGCCCATTCAGCTGAATCATCTCACCCAGAAAGCCCGACACAAATAATATTACCCCCACAATCACGGCCGTTAGCGCCAGAAAAAACAACGGTTGCTCCGTCACCTGCCGGGCTTTCAGATTGTGCAGCGACAGCCAGACTTTCTCGCCCGTCAGCCACAGCGTAATCAGCAGGCCAAACAGAAAGGACAACGTGCCCAGCGTGCCGAAGAAATGCATCGGAGCCCGCCGGAACCGCCCCACAAACGTGATGCTCATCAAATCCAGAAAGCCGAAGACAAACCGCTCCAGCCCGAATTTGGTCACGCCGTATTTGCGCTCCTGGTGCTGCACCACTTTCTCCCCAATCTTGCGAAAGCCATTCCATTTCGCAATCACCGGAATGTAGCGGTGCATCTCGCCGTACACCTCAATGCTTTTCACCACGCGTGCGTCGTACGACTTCAGCCCGCAGTTGAAATCGTGCAGCTGAATGCCCGACATCCAGCGCGTGGCCCCATTAAATAGCTTGGTTGGAATCGTTTTCGACAGCGGGTCGTAGCGCTTCTGCTTCCAGCCGCTCACGAGGTCGAATTTATCCTCCACAATCATGCGGTACAGTTCCGGCAGTTCCTCCGGCGAGTCCTGCAAATCGGCATCCATGGTGCACACCACGCGCCCCCGTGCGGCCTCGAAGCCCACGTTCAGCGCCGCCGATTTGCCATAGTTGCGGTTAAACCGAATGCCGCGCAAGGTGGAATCTTCCGCCGATAAGGCCTCGATAACGGCCCAGGAATCATCCGTCGAGCCATCATCAATCAGTATCACTTCATAGGTCAGTCCACGCGCATTCAACACCCGCGCAATCCAGCGCGTGAGTTCCGGCAACGACTCTGCTTCGTTCAGCAGCGGAATTACGATGGAAATTTCCACCGGAAAACCAGCAAATGGTTTATTCAAACTCGGGAGCACTTCGCTTAGTAAATGCCGTTATAATAGCGCCAAGAACAATTCCAGCCCCCAATCCTCGGGTCACACCATTGAGCAGGCTTTTGGGCAAGTCGACGTTCATTTCGTCAAATCTCGATGTTCCTTCGGCTATTTTATCGTCGGGCACATTATTGCGCTCCATGAATTCCGTCATTCCAGCTTTTAATCGAGCTACAAAATCAGGGTCAATAAAATGAACATGAATGTAGTTGAAAAGGCTGCTGGCAATGCCAATAATCAGCATCATTATCAACGCAATGATTACGCCGTCGCCGAAACTCATCAGGCGATTATTCGCTTCCTTAAATGCCTTGTGTGCTAATACAATCCACACAATGGTAACGACAGTGCCACTCAAAAGTGAGACAATTCCGAACGTTAGGAAACTAGCGCCAGCTATTCGAATCAGGAAATCCACAATTATAGCCGTCAGCGCCGCTAAAACCCCGTAGCGCAAACCGACTGAAACTGGCGTAGCAGGCGTTGTATTGGTTTCCATGCTAATTGGTTGAGGTGAGAGTGAGCTGCAAAGTAAACCGAATTATTCCCGAAAAAATATCCCGCCCGGCAACGCCAACACCATTCCGAATAGCAGCACGCGAACAAAAGTACCCATTGCCAGGCCTTCGGCGCTTAGGTTGGCCAGGTTCTGCTCCTGCTGCCGCAGCTCCTGCTCACTGTGCTTCACCTTGGGGTTTTCCAGCTGTTGTGCCCGGGCTATTTCCTGCACTTCAAGGCGGTTGCGCTCCAGGGCCTTTTCGCCGGCCCCATACGCCAGCCCCAGCGTGCCAGCGGCCGAAAGCACCGCAGCAATGAGGACCGTAAGCCCGCCCACCGCCAAGGCGCGGCCCAGCCCCGGCTTCTCCGGCTTCAGCTGCTGCCGCAACCACCACTCATTGGCCACCGCCACCAGCGGCACCAGCAGCTGCGCCATTATTTGCTTGGGCCCAAAACCGTTATTGCCGGTCAGCTGCAGGCCCACCATCCACAGCACACATACCAGCCCAATACCCAAACCGGCCCGCACGGCCATACGCACCGCCAGCCCCGACGGCTCAGCCCTGGAAACCTTGGGTTGGGTGGAAGAATCAGCCATAAATCGTACTTCAATTAAAGCCGAAAGATACGTCTTGCCGCAGTTTCAGCCCGGTGCCTGCCGTTGCTCCGCCCTGCTTATGCCGCCGCCGCTGGCTTCGCTCTCGCCCGCCAACCACCAAACCGGACCAGCAAAGCTTCCAGCAGCAGGCAGGCCAGCGCCAGCGCCAGAAAGTAGCGCCAAAGTGGCTGCCCCGTCTGCCCCGCCCGAAGCGTGGCCAGCCCGCTGCCATCGCGGCCTGCTTCCACCACCCGGATGTTGGGCCGGTTCGGCCCTATCAGCCGGCGCAGGTCATCGGCCGAGTACGCCGCCAGCTCCGACTCGCGCTTGTTCTGGTTAAATGCCAGTGTCGTCAGCGTCTTCCCGCGCCGCTGCACCTGGTAAAACCCCGGTGCCTCCAGACCCACCGGCAATTCCAGCCGCAAATCATTGCCAACAATCCGCTGCGCGGGAATGAGCGTCAGGCTGTCCCGCACCAGTCGGAAAGTCGTTCTGTCGGCGTCCGCCCCGCTTTCACCGGCCATATCAGCAGCAGGCAGCTTCAGCGCCACCGCTTTTTGCGTGAGCCGATACGCCGGCAGCTGCTCGTTCTGATAGCTCAGCATGGCCATGCGGTACATCACCGGCACAAACAGCGCATGCGATATAAAATCCGAGTAAGCCTTGGAGAAGGGTGCCGAAAACACATAGACCTGGCCGGGCCCGCTCGCAAAGTTTGCCAGGTAGCTTTCCCCGTCCTGAAGCCGCAAAATGTCCGTTCCGGTGCGCGACCAGCGCAATACCGGTGCTACGTGCGGCATGGTCACCGCCCGCTGTTGCGCCCCAAACACATTCCGAAAAAATGGCTCATTCGCATTCGGCATGGCCACTTCGCGCAGCTCCGGCTTCTCGGTCGATGCTTCCCATTGCACCACACTCAAGCCCAACTCTTTAAACAGCCGCTGATAAGATGCATGGCTTTGTGCCAACGCCGAGGGCACCACTACTACACTTCCGCCCCGCTTTGCCACATTCCGCAATGCTTCGCTCAAGCCGGCATCCACCTGCGTCAGCTCGTTTATAATCACCAGATTAGCCTGTTGCAGAGCCCCATAGTTTAATTCTCCGGTCTTCACCCAGGTATAGGCAAACAGGGGTTCATTGCCATACAGCTGCTTTGTCATCGGCTCCGCCCCAATTTCCACTATCCGGATAGCCGCTGCGGGCTCCAGGGTGAAATAATAAGTATTATCGAATGTAACCGGCGCATCTTCCGTCACCACCCGCCCAAGCGCCAATCCTGCATCGGCCACCTGCACCTGCACCACAGACGTTACCATGCGTTGGGGCTCAATACTCACGCGAAAAGCGGCTACCTGCTGCTGGCCAAAAAAAACCTTCACCGCGCAGTCGGTCACCGCCACCGCCCCACCATTTCGCAACCGGACGTGTAGCCCGACATTCGTTCGTAGCCGCACAAATGCATCATCAAGCCACACGCTATCAACATATACATTGCCAACCGGCTTCCCCGTCAAAGGCACCAATACCACATCCTTCGTCCCCACTGCATCTAATGCTTGTGCATCTAATGCGTTTTTCTGAAAATCAGAAAGCACATATAGTTGGCCTCCCGCTGCACCGCCATTCAGCCAGCCGCCTCGCAGCTGTGCCAAAGAATTTTGCGCAGTCAGCTTCAATCCTGCCAGCTTGGCTTGATACGAAACTGAATTTAGCTTGCTCTTTCCTGCATTCACCAGCACAAACCGATTGTCTCCCAAGCCTTTTCGCTGAAGCAAGCCAGCTTCTCCCACGGCCTGGTCAAATAACGAGGCTTGACTTAAAGCCGGAATTTGCATACTGAATGAATTGTCGACCAACACACCAATATCCCCCGAACGATTTTCAAATTCCTTCGCAGGAATAAAGGGCTGGCAAAACAATAACACCAGTGCTGAAATCCCCAATACCCTGGCCGCCAAAATCAACAAGTGTTGCAGGTTTCGATGCCGTACCGTCACCAGTTCAACATCCCGTATAATGGCCGTGTTGGTAAAGAAAAGCCGCTGGGGGCGGCGCAACTGCAATAAGTGGATTACAATAGGAATTGCAACAGCTATTAGTCCTACTAAAAACCACGGAAACATTAACTGCATAGTAATACCAAGCCTTATGTTGTCCGAAATTACGCGCTATTAAATAGACGCCCTTCCTAAAGGCCAAATAACTGCTCTTAGTCGCATTAGCTATGGCTAAAATCAGGGCGGTGATTTAATGGTAAGTGATTCCTGCACAAGGTCTCATGATATTCACGACTCAGTTGTGCGGGCGCTGCCGCAGCGAGCAGGACCGTAAAAACGGTAGCACCAGCGGCTGGGCTAAATACCAATGCAAAGTCTGCGGCTTACAAGGCACGTTGCACCCGGCGCGGCCAGTGTGGTACGCACAAGCGGAAAAGCTGCTGGCGCAATTTCCAGCGCAACATCGTATGTGTGGCCGGCATCTCTCGCATGTCCGTGGCCCAATTGAAAAAAAAGAGCGGTGGCTCAGCCCGTCCTTGCCGCGTTGGCAGCCGAAAAAGACCCAGCACCGAAAGTGCTAGGCACTTGAGTTAGACGAAATGTGGACATTTTTGGGCCGCAAGGTCTGGTGGTGGCTGGCCGTCGAGCGCACCAATCAGCGCGTGGTGGTATAGATGCTGGGCCGCCGCGACGCGGCCACGGCCCACCGACTGTGGGCCGCGCTGACCCGGCGCTACCGGAGGCAATGCTGGTACTTCACCGCCATTTTTCCGACCTACTATGAAGCCCTGCCCCGCGCCGACCGTGCTCCAAAGCCGAGGGCCAAATCAGCATCGTGAAAGCTACCAACTGTTCGCTCCGCCAGCGGCGTGCCGTGCTCGTGCACAAAACCTGCTCATTCAGCAAATCACCGGCGATGCACGCGGCCCGGGTTAAAATTGTCACCAACAAGCACAATCTCACTCTAAGTTATACCACCGCCCGAAGAGTTAATAAACGCAAAACGCCCCCGCGGCTGGTGAAAGCGGCGGGGGCGTTGGGGTTGAAAAAGGTTGGCGGCGACCGACTCTCCCACC